>JAUIGD010000396.1 GCA_030430255.1 Verrucomicrobiia bacterium | reverse complement strand
GCGCTCGGCCGCCGCGGTGAGGAGCGGCTTGCCGGTGCGCATCACGATGCTCATCTCGGTGCCGTCGATGAGGAACAGGTCCGGGACGGCGACCGCCAACTCCTCGATCGCGCCGGTGTCGAGGAAGCGCCGCATCAGCTCCTCGGACAGGCCGAAGGCATCGACGTAGCGATCCTGTAGCAAGTACGAGACCGAGCGGCCTGTGACACCGGCGCCCGCCTCGAAGATGAAGTCCGACCCGCCGCCGAGCATGGCGTCGATCGACGCCGGCTCGGAGACATAGAGCATGAAGCGGTCGTGCGGCACCCAGTCGGCCAGCGGCAGGCGCCCTCCCTCGGCGTTGCCTAACATTTCATTAAACGGGTGCGCCTCCACCGCGACCCCCGGGATATCGGCGATCGGGACCCCCTCGCCTCCGCCGTCCCCGGCGGCGCTGAGGTCTTGCATCTGCAGGGTCTCCTCGATCGCCGCCCGGCCGCCCAACATGCCGAACGCGTCGGTGTCGCGGCCGCGCCGGATGTTGCGCTGGCGTTGGGCCGCATCGGCGAACTGGGGCTCGACACCGAACTGCGCGGCGATGCGCCGCGCCCAGAGGTTTGGCAGCGGTGCGCCCGGCCGCAGGTGGGGCCGCATGGCCGCGATGCGGTGCCGCGCCCAGTCTCGGGGGATCTCGTCGCCACCGGGACCGGCATCCTCGAAGTCCCAACGGACCGAGACGCGGCCGCCACCGGCGACGGCGAGGGGCATGACGGCGGCGGCCCGTCCGGGCGGCACGCGGGTGAAGATCCGCACCGGCGCGGTCGGGGCGCCGCGGTCGCGCTCCGCGTGCGGCGGGGCCTGCGGTTGGATCTCCAAACCGAGCGCCGCCATCCCCTCGAGATCGATCGCCGCCCGCAGCGAACTGCCGCGGCTGTCGAAGGTCCAGTGCTTGCCATCGCCGATCGCCGGGGTGGCGTCGATCAACAGCGGCCGGGACTCCGCGAGGCGCCGCAGCGCGCCGCTGTCGTCGCGCGCCAATATCGGCACTCCCGGCACGAGGTGGACACCGGCGACGCCGACCGGCTCCCCGAGGTCCGCAAGCCGGTCCGGCCCCACCCCCCCGTGCTCGCGGGCGTAGCTGCTGCACTCCCAATAGATGCGCTGCAGGAGGTCGCGCCGCTCGCCGGTGGCGCGGCGGTCCGCCAGCGTCGCGACGCGGCGGCCGCCTCGATCGGCGAAGAAGCCCTCGCCCGGCCCGAGCTGGGCGTCGGTGAACAGGGCGTCGGCCGCGAAGGGGTTGGAGGCGCCCGGCGGACCGAGCTCGCGCGGCCAATCGACCACGCCTGCGGCGATCGTGAGGCCGCTGCGTTCGTGGACGGCGATCTCGGTGTCGCGCACCACCAGCTCCACCGCGGCGGCAGAAGAGGGGGCGGCACCCCATACGGCCGCGCAGACAGAGGCGAGCGCGGCGCGGGTTCGACAAGCGATCGGGCGGAAGAGAAGTCGGGCGTGCATGGTGGGGGCGGATCCGATCCAACCCATCCCTAACCCGGTTCGACCGGCAAATCCACGGTCGTCACCCGTCGACGCTCAGCCCGGATCGACCACGGAACTCCGGGCTGTGGCTTGCCCTCGTCGATGCTGACGGCGTTGGCGTTGGGAACGGCGCGGGCAGGGTTCGTTAGCAGGCCCCCGACAGGCTCTCAGGGAGCGCTGGGGTCATTGAATTCGGAGGGCTCCGGAGGCGCGGCGCGGTGGTGGGAGGCCCTTCGCGTTGCTCAGGGTGACCGCCCACGATTCGGAGGGTGGGCGTGTGGCGAGTTCCGACCCCCGCGAGGAAGTCGGCGTGTCATCCTGACGGGCGCAGCGCCGGAAGCACCGGCCACGGATCGGGACGGCAGCGCTACCGCGACAGGAGCGAGAACTTCAGCTCCGCCTCGGAGACGACCTGGTCGTTGACGATGCAACGGCAGCGGGCGTGGCCGAGGCTGCTCTTGATCTTCAGCGCCTCGCCCTCGATGAAAAGGGTGTCGCCGGGCATCACCGGCTTGCGGAACTTCACCCGGTCGGCGCTCATGAAGTAGCCGATCTTGCCTTGGTTCTCCGGCTTGCGCAGCAGCATGATGCTGGCGAGCTGCGCCATCGCCTCGAGCTGGAGCACCCCCGGCATGACGGGGTGGCCGGGGAAATGGCCCTGGAAGAAAGGTTCGTTGATGGTCACCGATTTGACGCCGGTGCACTTGTTTTCGCCCTCGAATTTCACGATGCGGTCGAGCAGCAGGAAGGGGTAGCGGTGCGGCAGGATCTGCATCACCTCGTTGATGTCGAGGGTGCCCTCGCCGGTCGGGATGTTCACCGGCGGCGTCATGGCGATCATCTGCGAGAACTCTTTCTTCAAGCGCCGCGCCATCTCGGTGTTGGGGCCGTGGCCGGGCTTGACGCAGATCACGTGGCCCATGATCCGCTTGCCGGAGAGCATCAGGTCGCCGACGAGGTCGAGCGCCTTGTGCCGGGCGAACTCGTTGTCGAAGCGCATCGGCTCCTTCGACATCACCGAGTCGTCCTCGCGGACGACGACCGCGTTCTCCAGCGACCCGCCTTTGATGAGGCCCTTGTCGAGCAGCGGTTTGACGTCCTCGTAGAAGACGAAGGTGCGCGCCGGGGAGATCTCGCGCTCGTAGGTCTCGGGCGTGACCTCGGTGCTGAAGTACTGGGTCGCACGCCCGTCCGGGCCGACCTGGGTGCAGGAGACGCGGAACTTCTTGTCCGGCACGATGGTGATCAGCGAGCCGTCGCCCACCTCGATGTGGATCGGTTCACGGACCTCGAAGACCGAGCTGAGCTGGTCCTGCTCCACCACGCCAGCCTTCTTGATGCACTCGACGTACGGGGCGGCCGAGCCGTCGCCGATGGGCGGCTCGTTGGCGTCCATCTCGATGATGGCGTTGTCGACGCCCATCCCGGCGAGGGCGCTGATGACGTGCTCGACGGTGTGGACTTTGACCGAGCCGACGGCGATCGTGGTGGCGCGCTCGACCTGTTGGACGTTGTCGACGACGGCGGGGATGAAGGGTTTGTCGGGGAGGTCGATGCGCCGGAACAGGATGCCGTTGTTGGTCGGCGCCGGGTTCATCGTCAAGGTCACCTTCTCGCCGGTGTGCAGGGAGGTGCCCTCCAGCGAGGCGGGGCCGGCTAGGGTGCGTTGCAGGGGGATCGACATGGGCAAAGGGGAAGCCTCTCCCGTTAGCAGGGAAGGGCGTGGGCGAAAGGGAAAATTCGCCCTGCGGGACGGCGGCGGCGGGCGCGGAGCCGCGCGGCGGAACCGCGTCCGGGCCGCGACCGGTTGCGGGCTGGCGACGCGCTCAGAGCGCCTCGAGCTTGGCGACGATGTTGTCCTTGCTCGTCACGCCGACGATCTCGTCCCTCTTCTCGCCGTCTTTGAAGAACAGCAGGAGCGGGATCGAGCGCACCCCGTATTCGGCGGCCAAGGCCTGGTTCTCATCGACATTGACCTTGGCGACCGTGAACTCGCTGTTCGCGTCAGCGATCTCGTCGAGGACCGGGCTCAGCATTTTGCAGGGCCCGCACCACTCGGCCCAAAAGTCGACGACCACGGGCTTGGCGCTCTCTTTGATGGTCGATGCGAAAGTGTCAGCGTTCAGATTGAGGACGTTCTCGGAAGCCATGATGGGAATGGGGTCTAGGAGGTAGGGTCAGTGAGGAGGTGCCCTGGAGGGCGTCGCATCCTCCTCTTGCACGGAGGCGAGAGGCACGCAAGCGCCGCGAATTCCCCTGACCTTCGCCGAAGCGGGAACTCGGCCAGCCCGGAGCCCGGTGGTCGGCCCGAGCTGGTCCAGGGGACCCGCCGGGCGGGAGGCGGCAGCGGCGGCCAGCGCTGAGGCAGATGAAGGGTTTTTTAGCTGAAATGCGTTGGCTGCCGCCTAGGTTGCTCCCATGCACAGGAATCAAAGCGGATCCTCTCAGGCAGCGGTGTTGGCGGTGCTCGCCACCGTCGCCCTGAGCGTCGTGCTTTTCTTCGTGTTCACCAAGCCGAAGGTGGACGAGGCCGCGCAAGCCGCGGGCGATGGGGCGCCGAACACCGCAGCGGACCCACAGCCGGCGCCAGAGCCCGCCCCCGCACCGGAGCCGACACCTGAACCGCAGCCGGAGCCTCCCGCCTTCGACGCGACAGCCGAAGGGTTGACCGACGAGATCGCCAAGCGCATCGCCGCCGGCGACGTCGCGGCATTGAAGGAGCTGTTCGGCGACGCCGTGGACGAAAAGGGTCTGGCGGCGGTGTTCGGACCGGGCGGCTACGAGCCGGTGCCCGGCGCGACGCCCGAAGAGGTGGGCTTGATCGGACGCGCCACCCGGTGGGTCTTGCCCTTGCGCAAGCGCCCCGCCGCAGGCCGGGCCGAGACCGCGGCGCCGACACCCTTGCTGGATTCGGTGCCCGATCTGGAACCCGAACCGCCGCTGATCGTGCCGGAGATCGATGCGTCGCCCGAGCTCGAACCCGCACCGACTCCCCCGCTCGATTCCGGCCTCGATCCCGATCCGATCGGGGTGGAAGCGCGGGAAGGCGTGCCTCTGCCGCCACCACCGTCCGACGTCGACGCAGACCCGGGGGTGCCCGGCCAAGTGGGCGAGCCGGGCTTCTCCGGCGAACCGGGGGAGGCGGCCGGTGCGTCGACCGACGCGGACGGCAGCGCTGCGGGAGGCGCTCCCGAGCGGTTGTTCTTCGATCTGGTCCGCGAGCGGGCGCCGGACGGATCGGTGCGCTGGAAGGTGAGCGAGGTGCATTTCCCGCCCGCCCTGCAGGACCTCATCGACGGTGGGGCGTCCGGCGGACCAGGGGGCGCGGAGCAGGATGCGATGGCGGCCGCGCACGCCTTCATCACCGCCATCCGCGACCGCGATTTCGTGGTCGCGCTCGCCGCCTGCGCCGAAGGGGCGGTGGCCGAGGAGAAGATCGCTGGCCTGTGCATCGTGTTCGAAGATGGCCAGCTCGAGATGCGTGCTCAGCGCCCGCTGGTGGCGACGGCGCTCGGCCCAGACAAGGCCTGGGTCATCGCCCATGTGGAGTCGCCAAAGATCGGCGAGGCCAGCGAGTTCGGCCTGGTGATGGGGCGCGGTGAGGGGGGCGGCTGGGAGATCACCGAACTCAATTTCGGCAGCCTGCTGGACGCCTTCGTCGCCGCTTCGGAGGCCGGTCGCGTGCCCTACACCCCGATCAAGGAACAGCCCGGCAAGGGCGAGATGCTGGTCCTCTACTTCCAGTATGACGACGAGCAACTGCTGCCGCGGGCGGTGCGCCAGTTGGAGATTCTCGCCGGCATCCTGAAGGCCGACGCCGGCAAATCGATCACGATCACGGGGCACGCCGACGCACTGGGCGCCGAGGACTACAACGCCCGTCTCTCCGCAACGCGTGCCGTCGCGGTCAAAGACCAGCTCGTGGCCTTCGGGGTGACGGAAGGGCAGATCCGCACCCAAGGCTTCGGCGAGGCGAAGCCTTGGAAACCGAACGAGCGGCCGGACGGCACCGACGACCCGGCCGGCCGCGCCTATAACCGGCGCGCGGAACTGCTGCTCGACTTCAACGGCGACTAGCCCGGATCGATCACCACATCCGCAGGCGAGGCGCCGCCATTCGTTGAGGCTGAGTAGGCGGCGGCAGGGATCGGCGAAGCGGCTGGGTGGACACCCTGCCCGAGCCGTTCCCAACGGCAACACCCTCAGCATCAACGAGGGCAAGCCGCAGCCCGGAGCTTGGTGATCGATCCGGGCTAGGCTCGCTTGTGGACTCGATTCGGCGGGGCACTTCGGTGCGCGCTCGCAACGGTCACAGCTATGGCCTCCCGGAGCGGGCATCGGTCAAACCGCCGAGAACCCGGCATC
>JAUIGD010000395.1 GCA_030430255.1 Verrucomicrobiia bacterium | reverse complement strand
AGCCGTCTTCATCCGCGTCCTCCAGGTCGTCGGTCGTGCCATCCCCGTCCGTATCGTTCGTGTTTGGCCGCAGGCCGATCGCCACCTCGACGCCATCCGGCAAGGTGTCCAGATCGCTGTCGAAGAGGTTCGGGTCCGAGCCGGTCTGATTTTCATCGACGAAGGGCAGCTCGGGATTCTCGACCCCGTCCTTCAGCGTGTCCCCATCGCTGTCGTCGTCGAGCGGGTCGGTGCCGGTCATGCCTGGACCGTCCCATTCGCCGGTGTTGTTCTCGGCCCCGTCGAGCAGCGTGTCGCCGTCGGTGTCGGGATCGGAGGGGTCGGTCCCGGCGCTCTGCTCGCCGCCGTTGTCCAGGCCGTCGAGATCCTCGTCCTCCTCGTCGTCCGGGATCGTATCCCCATCGCTGTCCGGATCGTCGGGGTCGAGCCCGTACTGGACCTCCCACGCGTCGAACAGCCCATCGTTGTCGGAGTCGTCGATGTTCGCCTCGCGGAGGATCAGTCCGGAGAGGCCGGGGTCGTTGGCGCCGCGGACGAAGATCGACTGGGTGTCGGAGTCGGCGATGAAGGTGCCGACCACCCAGGCCCCGTCACCGCGGGCCATCGGGTCGCTGGCGTTGCCCAGTTCGTCCTCCACCGTCTGCGTGCGGGTCGCACAGCAACCCCGGGTGTCCGCGACCGCGATCGCTTGCACCACATAGCGAGCCCCGGGCGTGAGCGGCGTGAGGTCGATCCGGCCGAGGCCGTCCGGGTTGCCGCCGGAGATGTAGGTATGGCTGTCGAGGACGACATCGAGATTGGGGTCGTCGCTGGCGGTGCCGAAGTAGCCGCCATTTCCAGTGTTGCTCACGTTTCCGACTTCCGCCGCCGTGATGGGGGAAGGGACAAAGGAGATCCCGGCCACCGCGACGGACCCGCCGCCGTCGTTGCCCCCATTGCCGGCGAAAACGAAAGTGCCTTCCTGAATCAGGTCGGTGCTCTGAATATTGGTGCCGACGGCACCCCAGGTGATCTCCGCAGAGTGGGAGTGAACGGCGAAGAGGGGCGCCAAGGCGACGCCAAGGGCGATCTTGGAGAGTTGCATGGGGGTTGGGGGTTGGGGGTTATTGCTCGGTGTGTGGAAAAGCCAAGGGCGCGACCGAGGATCGGTCGCGCCCCTCGGCAGAAGCGAAAAAAGGCGGGCGACCTGTCGGGGCTACGCGCGTCTCCGACGCCAGGCGAGGACGCCGCATCCCAACAGCGCGAGGGCACCGGCGCCCGGCTCGGGGATGACGCCGAGGTCGCGCAAGACGAGGCCGCTCAAACCAGGGTCGTTGTCGCCACGGACGAAGATCGATTGCACGCCAGTGCCGTCTGCGACGAAGGTACCGACCACCCACGCACCGTCGCCGCGAGCCATCGGGTCGGAGGCGTTGCCGAATTCGTCCTCGACGGTCTGTGTGCGCGTGGCGCAGCACCCTCGGGTATCGCCGACGGCGATCAACTGGACCATATAGGTGTTGCCGACCGTGAGCGGCCCGAGATCGACGCGCCCCACGCCGCCTGGGTTGGCTCCCGAGATATAGGTGTGGCTGTCCAAGACGACATCTAGATTCGCATCGTCGCTGGCGGTCGCATAGAAGCCGCCGTTCCCGGTGTTGCTCACCGAGCCGGCAACCGCAGCAGTGATCGGTGCGACGGTGAAAGGCATCCCGGCCACGGTCACTCCCCCCCCCGCATCGTTGCCGCCGTTACCGGCGAAGGCGAAGGCGCCGTCTTGGATGAGATCGGTGCTCTGAATGTTGGTCCCGACAGCCCCCCATGTGATGACCGCCGCATGGCTGGCGGACAGGGAGAGCGCGAGCAAAAAAGAGCAGAGGGGGAGTTTCATGACGTCAGGGGGGAGCGGAAAAGAGAGGGTTTTCGAGGGTGAGGATGCCTCCAAAGCCGATTTCCTGACAAGCCTGAAATGAGGCTGATCGGAGAATCGTCCCCCATTCCGTCGCGGACGGCATCCGGCAGCCCGCCGGCAGCCCGCTCAGGGACTCTCGACGCTGACCCGGATGAAAGCCCGCAGCTCGGCGCCCAGCGGCTCCGCGCTGCGGTAGATCAGGGTCGAGGTCCCGTCGCCGTTGTCGGTCTCGGCAACGAGGATGATCGCGGGTGGCCCCTGCCAGTCGAAAAGGTCGAAACTCAGCTGCGGCTTGATCTCCACGGCGTTCAGCGAGTGCAGGTTGCGGGTGAAGGTGGCGGTGAGGTAAGCGTCGGTCCCCATGCCCACGGTGAAATCGCCGCGGCCGACCGCGTAGGCGATGTCGCCGGCGGCACCGTCGCTACCGCCGAGCGCATATTCCAGCAGCGCGCTCCATCCGTCGCCGTCCGCATCCGCGTCGGGGTCGCCTTGGAACCCGAACGGGGTCGCCTCTCCGGGGCAGCCGCCGGGTTGGGCGGCGGCGGCCCAGTTGGCGGCGACGGCGTGATCGGGAAGCGAGGCGGGCGCCTTGAGGACGAGCGAGAAGCCCTCGCCGTCGGCGCTCGGCGGCCAAGGCAATTGGTCGTTGTAGGTGAAGTCGCGGATGATGCCGCCGTTCGCGTCGAGCAGGAGGAGCCGTTCGCCGTCGTTGCTGAGGCGCCCGGAGTAGCTGTCGCCCCCGAGCACATCGGTGGCGAACACCAACTGGCCCGGCTTCGCCGCATAGCGCGCTTCGAAGGCGGCGCGGTTCTTGACCACCACCAGACGCCCGCCGGCGGGCACGATGGTGTTGTCGGCGAAGTCGAAGCCGATCCCGGCCGCGAACCGAACGCCGGTGAGATCGACGGGCTGGGCGGCGACGTTCATCAGTTCGACGAACTCGAAGTCGTCGCGGTCGGTGCTGACCGCGGCCTCCGCTCCGCCCGGCTCGGCGGGGTGGTAGTGGAACTCGCTGACCACGAGGTTGCTCGCGTCGGCGGGGACGGTGTCGATGCTGAAGAACGCGGTGTTGAGGGCGCTCCACTCGCCGGTGCCGGGGTCGTAGGAGCGCGAGAACAGCCAACCCGGCTCGGTCAGCGCGAGCGGGTCGGAGGCGTGCGTCTCGCCGCCGCCGCCGGCGCCGGGCGGGAAGCCGGTCAGCTCGAGATCGAAGCTGACGTCGGAGCTGGTGGCACTCGTCTGGTGGATCTCGACGGCGATCGTGTTCGCCCCCGCCGCGAACACGCTGGGCGGGAGAACGTGCGTGGCGGTCGCGTTGTCGCCCACGGTGTTGGTGGCGTACTCGTTGTAGGGGGCGTCCGCCGAGATGCCGCTGTGCCGAGCGCGCTCGATGCCATTGACGTAGATGGCGTAGCTGTCGTCGAAGGTGATCTGCAACGAGAACTCCTCGAAGACCCCCGGGTCGGCGACGGAGAAGGTCTTGCGGAAGTAGGTGGTCGCCGGACGGTTGCCCGAACCGGGGTCGGCGATGGCGGTCGCCTCGTCACCGTCGCCGTAGCCGAGTTCCGACGGCCCCTCCGCCCAGGCCGAGTCGTCGAAGGCCGCTGCGCGCCAAGCGATGCCTTGATCGGAGCCATCGTCGAGGTATCGCCAATCGTCGCCGCTCTCGATGTAGCGCGTGGTGACCGGACCGCCGCCGCCGCCGCCTCCGAGCGTCACCAGCGTGGCCGCGGGATCCACGCCGCCCCCGGTGAGACGCGGGTCCAGCGAGTGCCGGAAGTCGGTCGGGTCGGCGTCGCCGGGCCCGAACTGGTAGTAGACCTGCGTCACCGAGGTCGGGGCGATCAGCGCCGGCCCGCCCCCGACCGGCACGCTGCCGCCGTGTTGCGAGTAAGTCGGCGCGGCGATGTCAGGGTAATAGCCGGCGGCCCGTAGCTGGTCGAGGAAGATGTCGGTGCGGGCGGGGAACCAGTTGTTGACGATGTTGTTGTATTCGTTTTGCCAGTCGCCCACGTCGCGCGCCTGGCCGTGCTGGTTCCCCCAGCGGGCCGCCTCGGGCACGAGGATGCTCGTATGTCGGACGGTGATCTCGTCCCACAGAGCCCGAGCGCCGGCCGGCGTCAGGGGGCCGCCGTGGAACAGCGCCCGGTGGGCGCGGTCGGCGAAGCGCAGCTGGTATTCCGGGCTCTCCTCGAGGTCGTCGTTCGGCTCGGCGATGCCGCGGAAGTCGGCGATGCGGTTGGTGCCGGTGTTCGAGCGCAGGAACAGCGACCACTCGGCATCCCACATGAAGTACTTGTAGCCGTCGCGGGTCGGCTGGGTGTCGATGCCGCCGTAGTAGTTCTTCTGCGGCCAGTCGCTGTTGCCGGCGTACCAGTTGACGAGGAAGTAGTCGGCGGTGTTGTCCGGGTCGCACCAGATCGGGAAGGCGACGTTGCGCGAGCCGTCGGGGTCGAAGCCGCAGGCCGCCAGGAAAGCGGCGTCGCGCGCCGCGTCGTCGGCGGCGGTGGAGATCGGGGCGACCGCCGCTTTGTAGCCGTTCCAGAAGCTGAGGTTGGTGGCGCTGTTGGTCGGGTTGCCGGAGTTCTGCCCCTCCCAGAGATCCCGCACGGCGCCGTCGATGTAGCTCTCGGCGAAGCCCGAGTCGGGGCGCTCGACGACGTTGTAGAGCCCCCAGTAGACGCCGTTGATATAGAGGTGCAGGTAGCGCCCGTGGGAGGCGGGTTGCCCCAGCGCGAGCTGCGCGCGGCGACCGAATTCGTCGCGCGCGTACTGCGGCTGGCCGCCCGCGCCGGACCACTGCCAGCCGTCGTTCGACTCCATGCGGAAGGTCAGCGATTGAAACTCCTGCGCCACCCCAGGCGCGGTGCCGAACATCGGGAACTTCAGGGTGCCCGGCCCGTCCGTGGGGAGGTTCGAGGTGCCGTATTGCGACTTGAAGAGCACCCGGAACGACTTCTTACGCGTCAGGCCGAAGCTGCGGAAGGCGCCGCCTTGGATGCGGATCGCGCAGTTCTCCTGAAAATTCCCCGCGCCGGTCGGGTCGGATGGGTCGATCAGCTCGAGCGAAGTCTTGCGCTCCCACGCGGTGCCGGACGAACCGGGGTTGGTGTAGATGCCGCCCGGCCCGAACATGTCGTCGGCGTCGATGGCGACCGACAGGCTCGGCACCGCCCTGAGGTCGCCGGCGATGGTCGGGTGCGTCGCCGGGTCCACCGACGGGTTGTTGTCCATGCCGTAATACTTGTTCGAGAAGTTGGGCAATCCGTAAACCGACTGTGTGTTGGCGTCGGTCTGCGCCAGCACGCTGTCGACGAAGAGGTAGGTGTGGGTGTCGACGTCGGTCGGTTCGTAGCCGGCCTTGTAAGCGATCGCCTTCACCGGCATCGCGCGGTCGACCGTGATCGGACCGGTGTAGATCGTCCCCGCGGTCTCGCTAGGCCAGTCGCCGTCCGTCGTGTAGCGCACCGTCGCACCGGGCGTGGCGGTGGTGATCGCGAGCTGGAAGGGTGCGTCGTAGAATCCGCGGTCGACGCTGAACTTGGTGTCGGCGACGAAGCCTAGCAAACCACTGGAGGCATCGTTGGCGGCGTCCGGGGTGGGGTTCGTCATGTAGCCGATCTGCAGCGGGTCGCCGAAGAAGCCGTAGCTGACGCCGGCGCGCTGGTCTGGGTAGTCGGCGCCGCCCGCGGCGAACTCGGAGATCACCGTCGTCCCGTCGGCGGCCACCAGCGCCAGGTATTCGCCGCCGGCGTTGAGCCCGAAATTTGCGTGCAGCTCGGCGCCGGCGACGGCGCGATCCTTGCCGGAGGCGAACACCACGAGGAACCCGCCGCCGGCGATCGACACCGCTGGCAATTGCCACTTGTTGAGGTCCGCGGGGTCGTCGGTCAAATACCAACCCGCCAGGCTCACGCTGCCGCCGTCCGGGTTGTGCAGCTCGATCCAGTCCGGCGTGTCGCCGTCTTCGTCGGCCAGCGTCGTGGCGGTATTGTCGGCG
>JAUIGD010000394.1 GCA_030430255.1 Verrucomicrobiia bacterium | reverse complement strand
CCGGGCGGGGGTGATGGAGGCGAGGGCGAGGTCGAGGGCGGGGGGGCGAACGTTGAGGGGCTCGGCGAGCCGGACGCGGCGGCGGCGGACAGGGAGAACCAGCGGGCGGCGCTGCTCGCGGAAGTGGATCGCTTTTGGGACGAGCGAGACCGGGACGAAGCGAATGCGGCTGGCGCGATCGATCCGGGGAACGATGGGCGAGGGGAACCAGTGCAGGGTGCAGCCGCCCCCGAACCGGCGCCGCCAGTGGTCGATGAGGCGCCCCGGGGAGGCGATGGAATGGTGCTGCGCCGCTACCGGGTGCCGCCCGATTTTCTCGGGCAGCTGGGTGCGGGCGAGGTCGGATTGGAGGCGCGGCTCGAGCCACTGGGCTTCGCGAGGGAAAGCGGGGCGTTCTCGATCTTCGATCCGTCGCAATCAATCTTTGTGATGCGACATCGGCCGGAGGTGCTGGTCCGGATGGAGCGGGAGATCGAGGCTCGGGTCGGGCGACCGAGGGCGCAGATCTTCCTACAGACCCGCTTCCGATGGGAGGGGGGCGGCGAGGTCGAGGTGCTGACTGCACCGTCGGTGGTGACCAGGGAGCGGCAGGCGGCGAGGGTGGAGATCATCAAGGAGCTGATCGTCCCGTCGGCCGAGGCGGGGGGCGGATGGGAGATGGTGCCGCTCGGGGTGCAATGCGACTTCATGCCCCGGATCGTGGAGGCGGGGGGCGACCTGGCGATCCGCCTGGGTGGTGAACTGCTCATCCGGGCGATCGCGGGCACCGACCCGCGCGACGTGATGGGCAAGCGGTGGATGCCCGACGCGGACCAGGTGGAGGAAGGGCGCCCCGCGTTCGACGAGTACCGCAAGCCGATCGGGCACACGCTGCGGAGCGGGGACGAGTTCGAACTGGTGCTCGGCGAGACGCCGGAGAAGCGGGCGATCCTGAAGCGCAACCGCCGCCCGGCGGGCAAGTTGTTGGCGACGGTCAAGGCGACCTTGATCGATCCGGGGGGGCGTGAGCTCCGGACGCCGGCCGAACTTCGGGAGGCGTTCCCGCCCTTCCGGATGCGTGCGATCGGCGCGATGCCGGTCGACCGGGCGGCGATCGGCGCGAACCGGGCCCTGGCGGCAGCCGCGTTCGACCTCGGCGAGTACGCCCGCAGCCGGGCGGCGATGGGCTACGCGCTGGCGTACGGCGCGGCCGATGCGGACGCGCTGACGCTTTGGCGGGAGGCCGGCGATCGGGTCGCGATGCGCCGGGAAGCATTGCGGGCTGAGGGTTGGTATGACCGCCGCTACCGCTTGGCGGCACCGTTGATGCCGGCCGACTGCGCCGTGGACGGGGCGGCGCTCGATGCCTTTCTGAGACGCTGCGGGATGGCCATGCCGGAGGGGGCGGCTGCGGAGGTCGAGGACGGCGCGGTGCTGGTGATCCACAATTCGGGGCGCGAGGTGGAGCGTTTGGAGACGGCGCTGCGGGAGCGCTTGGCGGTGGTGGCCGGTGAGGTGTTCGACGTCGAGGTTACGGTGGTCGAGGGCGGCGGCGCGGTGCTACCGGGGGTGGTGGGGGCTGCGGTGGCGTTCGGGTTGGGTGGGGTCTTGACGGACGAGCAACGGCTGGAGCTCGAGCGGTCCGCCCGGGAGGAGGGTTTGCAAGTGCGGCGGACGCCCGCGGCCGGCGGGGCGGGTGGGGGTCGCGTCGCTGATGTGTTGGAGCGGGCCGGGCTCGCGACGAGGCGGTGCGGGATGGTGGTCGAGGCCGACTCGGGCAGCCAAACCTTGGAGGTGACGCTGACCCCCGAGATCCGCGACGAGGCGACGCCGTTCTCTCAGCGGATGATCACGACGACGGTGACGATCTGGGAGGGGCAGTGGATCGTGTTGCTCAGCCTGCGCGATGGGAGATCGGATCTGATCTTCCTGCGGCCGGTGCGGAAGAAGCTGGAGGGGGAGTGATGGCCGAGATGGGGTGACACGGATGCCCTAGCGGCGGGACGCCGCTGGGACGGACATCGGCGGGACGCCGATGCCACGATGGGGCGGGAGCGTCCCGCTCCCATCGCTCGGGGCGGTTGGGGTTGCCCCTGGGCCGGGTGGGGTTCGCGGGGCGATTTGGGTCCGTTTTGGCGGCGACGGAGCACCGCCCTCCAGAGGAAGAGGGCAGGGCGCTCCCAACAGCGCTTTCGTTGCGCGGCGCTTTCATCGGTTAAGGTGATGTTGATTGAAGGGGGATCGATTTTGATCCGCGACGCAGTCGGGTTTGGATCAGCGTCATGAATCGATCCTCTCTCTTGTTTCTGTCGGCGGCTGCGGCCGGTCTCGTTTTGTCCTCCTGCACGGTGACTTCGATCTCCGACACGACGCGAGGTGGCGGCCGGTATGGCAGCAACGCCTTCTATGGAGGTGAGCTGAGCGAGTTGGATGTGCTCGGGGTGCCGGAGGGGGAGGTGAGCGAGTCGGCGATCCAGGCGGCGCTGGGGCGCGCCGGGAGCGGCAGCGTCCGTGTGCCGCGCGGCTCGCGCGTGATGTTGGTGCAGTCGGGGGCGATCCACCCGGACGCGGCGCTGCAGGCGGCGATGGCGCAGTACTACGATGTGATGCCGTTCAGCGGAGCGGTCGAGAAGCGCGGCTACAGCGAGAAGTCGAAGCGGGTTCCGGGCTCGGAGGCCAAGCGACTGAGGCTTGCGGCGGCCAAGGCGGGCGTGAAGCACATCGTGGTGGTGTGGGGCACGCTGGAGACGGCGAAGGACGAGATGGCGACTGGGGCGGTGTCGTGGACCCCCTTCGTCGGCCGGGTGGTCGCCGACGAGAAGAGCGCGACGCGCATCGTCACGACGGCGGCGGTGATCGACACCGCGAGCGGTGCGTGGCGGTCGGTGAGTTCGGATCCGGTCGCGCGCCGGGCGATGAGTTCGGAGATCTCCCGCGACGCGACCTGGGTGCGGACGGTGGAGTCGCTGAAGGGCGAGTCGTACCCGAACTTGGCGGGCAAGGTGGCCGGGCTTTGAGGGGGCCTTCGCCCTCCTCGCTACCGCAGTTCGGCGATGGCGCGGGCGAAGTTCGGGGCTCCGGGGTCGTCGATGGGCACCGGGGCGCGGAAGGAGGCCCGACCGTCGGCGGTGCCGAGGTAGATGCCCTCCAGCGGCCAGGTTTCGAGGTCGCCGGAGAACTCGGCGGTGACGCGGGCGTCGTCGGCGGCGGGGGCGACCGGGATCCCGACGACGAAGTAGTCGCCGAGCGTGCCGTCGACCTCGAGGGTTTGGGTGGTGATTTCGAGGGCGGGGTCCGCCCCGAGGGCGTAGGCGAGCAGCGCATCGGCGCCGCCGCCGGGGAAGGGGACGGCGTCGCTGCTGCCCGGGCTGCCGCCGGCGGCCGTGCTGGCGCGCCAGGAAGCCGGGTCGCCGGGGTCGAGGTTCGTCCCCGGCGCGACCAGGGTGAGGGAGGCGCCGTCGCCGTCGGCTTCGAGCGGCCACGGGGCGCGGTCGTTGTAGCGGAACTCGGCGATGACCGAGCCGTCCGCGGCGCGCAGGGCGATGTTCTCACCGCCGTTGTCGAGGCGGCCCGCGTAGGTGCCGAACACCGGCAGACCGGCGCCGAAGGCCGCCTCGAAAGCGACTTCGTTCTGAACGAGGACGAGGCGAGCGCCCGGGGCGAGCGTCGCGTCGTCCGCGAAGGCGAAGTCGATGCCGCCGGTGAAGATCACGCCTGCGAGGCTGATGACCCCGCCGGAGATGTTCATCAACTCGACGAACTCGGTGTCCTCGGCGGGGCCCGCCGGGTTGTAGAAGAGTTCCGAGACCACGAGGTTCGAGGCGTCGGCGGGGGTGCCGGTGAGGAAGGTCGCCTCCGCGAGCGCGCTCCATTCTCCGCCGTCGAGGCTGCGTGCTCTGACGGTGGCGGTGGCGTCGATCAGCACGCCGCCGCCGTCCGGGTTGAGGCCGGTGGTCGTGATCCGGAGGTCGATCACCATGTCGGAGCTGACCGAGGAAGAGTTGTGCGACTCCACGGCGATGCGGTTGGTCCCCTCGACGAAGACGTCGGGGTCGAAGGGGTAGGCGTTGAAAAGACCCTCTGGAGAGCCGTCGCCGGACGAGGGGGTGGCGAAGGAGATGATGCCGGCGGGCATGTTGTCGCGGGCGACCTCGGTGCCGTTGATATAGACCACGGCGCCGCCGTCGGCCATGACCTCCACCGTCGCCGCGGTGATGAGCGCGGCACCCTCCACCTCGACCTCCCTGATCGCATAGGTGGTCAGGTGGCGGCCGTCGTTGATGGCGGTGCCGGCGTCGGTGCCGATGGTGCCGACGGTGTTGATGCCGCCGAACCCGAGCGGCGCGGCGCCGGTCGGCCATGCGGAGAAATCGAAGCCCGCCGCGAGCCACGCGCTGCCGAGGTCGGTGCCGTCGTCGGAGTAGCTCCACGTCTCGCCTGGGCTCACGAGTTCGGTCTCGATCAGCGAGCCGTCGAGGCGGGTGGCCCCCGGGTTGGCGGCGCCGCCGGGGAGACGTGGGTCGGAGCCGTCGGTGGTGACGTAGATGTCGCCCGACTCGTTGGTGAGCGCGAGGGCGAAGCCGGAGGGCACGAAGCCGCCGTGCTGGCTGAACTGTGGCGGGTCGACGTCGGGGTAGTGCCCGGCGGCGCGGAACTGGGCGATGGAGATGGCGGTGCGGTTGGGGAACCAGGTGTTGTATTCGCGGTTCAGGCCGTTGTCGAAGTCGGCGAGCGTGCGCGGGTTGTTCTCATCGACGTGGTCGCCCCACTTGGCGCTCTCGGCCTTGAGGGCCTTGCGGATGCGCATGGCGCGGGCGTCCCACTGCGCCATGCCGTTCTCGGCGGTGAGGGCGCCGTCGTTGAAGAGGTGCTTGTAGATGCGGTCGGCGAAGCGGATGGCGTACTCCGGGTGGCTTCGCAGCCAGCCGTCGATGTTGGTCGGCCGCTGCGCTGCGCCGCTCCGCCCGTGGGTGATGGAGTTGATGTTCAGGTTGCCGGTGGAGAGGCCGTTGAGGCCGGCGCGTTCGGCGTCGTGGCAGAAGAACATGTACTTGCCGGGCGGGTTCAGCCGGCGCATGGCGCGGACGTTGTTCTGGTCCCAGTCGGTGTTGCCTGCGTGGTAGTTGAGGACCATGTAGTCGATGAAGGCATCGAGGTCCAGGTACTGCTCGACGGCGGCGAGGTCACCGGCCTGGGCGGCGTCGAGCACGGCGCGCCAGCTGTCGAGCATCCGTGCGCCCACTTCGGCGGGCGTGCCCTTGATGACCTCGATGTTGTTGCCGCCGACGATGCGGAACCCTTCCCAGTCGTCGTCTTCGCCGCCGAAGCGTTCGGCGGTCCACTCCTCCTCGATGCGCTCGAAGAGGTGGTGGACACCGAAGTAGAGGCCGTTGAAGTAGACGTGGACTTCGCGCTGGAGCGCCTCCGGATAGCCCATGGCGAAATGGGCGTCGCGGAACCACTGGTCGCGGATGTACATCGCGTACTGGCGCACGGCGGCGGTCGGGTGGACCCAGGAGTTGCCGTTGCCGCCCCTGAGGATGATCTGGTTGAAGGTCTCGGTGGGTGCCTCGGAGCCGAACAGCGGGAAGTTCAGCCTGCCGGCGCCGTATTCGTTGCGGAAGGCGAGGCGGAAGTTGTGCTTGCCGCGACCGGGGTTGCGCGAGGCGTTGCCGTTCATCCGCATCCCGGCGTCGAGCTGGATCGGGCTGCCGTCTTCGAAGTCGATCATCTCGACGGAGACGCGGCGTTCGGATGCGGGGCCGGCGTCCTGCGGGTTGACCTGGATTCCGGTCTGCTGGTCGAAGAGGTTGGCGATGTCTGTGACGATGGAGATCGTCGGCAGGTCGAGGAGGGACTCCTTGAGTTCCTCGCGGCTGTAGATGGGGCCGACCACCTGCGGGTCCATCTCGAAATC
>JAUIGD010000393.1 GCA_030430255.1 Verrucomicrobiia bacterium | reverse complement strand
ATGGAGCGCAGCAGCCACCACTGGAGCACCAACCGCGCACAGGGGGCCGAGTGCCGCTCGATTCCGCTGCAGGATACGCTCGCGGGAATCGCCGAGCGCGCCGCGCACGCGGGCGGTGCGTCCTACGCGGGCGTCGACCTGTTGCGCGACCGCTTAAAGAAAGTGATCGGCGCCTTCCTCGCCGCGTTCTCGAAGCCCAAAGACCAGGGCACGATCATCTGGCCGGAGTTCCTGACCGGCACGCGGCACAAGCTCTTTGTCCCCTGCCCTTTCTGCACCGAAGAGAACGGCGGCGAGCTGGCCGGATACCAAGTGCTCAAGCCGCCGCCCGGCCTGTTCGGATTGATCGAGGAAGAGGACGGCGAGTCGGGGGGGCTGCGATACGAGCACTGCAAAAACGAGCACGGCGAGTGGGACTACACGAAGTCGGGCGAGATTTACTACGAGTGCGAGCACAACCCCGACCACCGTCTGCGCGAGAGGCACAAGCCGTGGATGATGGCTCGGGAGCGTCGCCAGTGGAGGCAAACGAACTTCGGGCAGGACCAGCACAAGCCGACGCCGCGCAAGTGCTCGGCGCACATCACAGACTTGGTAAGCACCTTCCCGAAAGACACCTGGGAGCGGATCGGCATCGAGTGCATCGCGGCGGAGATCAGCGGCGACCGCAGCGAGAAGCTGCGCATCCTCCGCGGGCGTTTCGCGCTGCCGCCGCACGAAGCTGAAGTGACGGTGCCGCTGACGTTGATCCAGCGCATGCAGGGCGGCTACGAGCGGGGCACCTGCCCGATCAACCCGGCAATCATCCTCACGGGAACCGACGTCCAGCTGCACGTGCAAAAGACGGTGAAAGCTGGATTCGACGTGGAGGGCAATATGTACATCATCGATTGGGCCGAGACTGAGGACTTCGAGGAAATCCTGCCGTTCGCGGACCGCCCCGTCCCCATCCTCTGGCCGGACGGCACGCCCGACGAAGAGAGAACCCCGGACCCCGTCGTCTACCGGGGGATGGTCGACGAAGGCTACGACCAGAACTCGGCGCGGAAGTTCGCGGTGCGGACCTACGTCGGCGACGACCCGGTCACCGGGAAGCCGCGCTACCGATTCTACACTTGCCGGGGGCGCGCGGGCGAGCAGGTAAAAGACTGGAGGTCGGACGTCCAGGTGAAGGAACTCGAACACGACGGATGGCTGATCGAGGTCCACAAATTCAACGACGACGCATTCAGGGACGAGCTCTACAACCAGCGTTTCGGTGGCTTCCGCCGCATCCAGAGGGCGATCAACAACGGCAAGCCGCCGCCGAAAAACATCCGGCGCGTCCATTTCCCGAGGAACCTCACCAAGAAGTTCCGATCCGAGATGTGCCAGGAGGCTTACGTGCAGGATCCGCGCACGGGGCGCTGGGGCTGGGTGGAGCCGAAGCGCCCCAACGACTACGGCGACGGCGCCAAGATGTGCCTCGTCGGTTTCCACATGGTGCGCAGCGCCCTGCGGCAGATGGCCGCCGCGAGCCATTGACATGAGCCTCCCCACCGATGGCCGCCGACACAATCATCACCGCCAGCCTGGTGGAGTTCTACACGCTCGAACAGGTGCGCGAGATGTGGCAGCAGGCGCTCGCCGCGCTCGCTTCGCGGTCGACCGAAGTCGTGCATATCAACTCGGTCAGCCAGGGCGACGGCAACTCATCGTCCGGATTCAACCTTTCGAGCGCGCTGGAAATCCGAGCCTTCATCGAATCGTGCCAGGCCGCCGCGAGACAACTCGACCCGGAGGCCGAGGGCGGAGCCGACCCCTCCGGACTCGGGCACAGCGTCGACTTCAGACAGCACCCAGTCGGCTCCTGAATAGTGAAGCCGCTTCACTAAACGAGCGCCATGATCACCATCTACTACAGCTGCAAGCACTGCGGATTGACGGACCGAAAGTGCATCGTCCCATCGCGCGACAGCCCCGATGACGACGTCGCGGAATACATGCGAACCGTCTCGGAGTGCATCGTCGCCGACCACGCCCGCGTGACGCCCGCGTGCCCGGCGCGGACGATCACGGAGATCAAGATCCCTGTCGAGCGCGGCAGAAAAGGGTGGATCGGCAAGCGACCGAAGCGACCGAAGTCATGAGCAACGCATCCAAACGAATCGCCAAAGCCGCCGGGCTGCTCGCCAGCAACGAGAGCGGGGCGCCCGCGGTGCCGAAGGAAGAGGCGAGCGGCCCCTTCCTGCTCGTCGGAGCGAGCGGCTACGACGCGGCGAACAGCAGCCCCGCCCGGGGGTATCTCTACTGGCCGACCACCAATTCGAAGTTCGAACTGACGCCGATGGCGCGGCACGAGATCGTGCGGAGGATCCACTGGCTATACGCAAACAGCGGATTCTGCCGCCGATTGATCAACGGCATGGCGAAGATGGTGGGATTCCTCACCCCGCAGCCGGTCACCAGCGACGACAAGTGGAACGACCTGGCCTTCGACAACTTCATCGAGCGCGCCGGGGCGCCCGCCACCTTCGACCGCGCGGGCAAGTTCGATTTCTTCACCGGGCAGATCCAACTCAACCGCGAACGGTTCAAAGACGGCGACACGCTCGCGATCAAGGCGCAGACATCGACCGGCGGCGCCCGGCTCTCGTTCTACGAGGCGCACCAGATCGCGTCCGCCATCGAGGACTTCAACGACAGGAGCGTCTGCGACGGCGTGATCACGGACAAGCACACGCGGCACCTCGGCTACAGCTTGCGGGACTTCGACGGGGACGGCGCCGAGCGCTTCCGCCGCTTCGATGCGCGCGATTGCCTCTACTTCGGCAACTTCGAGAACCGGGGGCAGACCAGGGGGATCACGATCCTCGCCCACGCGGTCAACAATATGATCGACGTGGTGGAAACGCGAGGCTTCACGAAGCACGCACTGAAGGCGCACAGCCGGATCGGCACGGTCATCGAGCAGCAGATGGCTACGGTGGTCGCGCAGACGGGCGGCGGCTTCGCCGGCCCCTTGGTCCAGCAGGTGCGCGTCGATGCCAACGGGCAGGAGCAAGTCACCAACTGGGAGCAAGTCTGGTCAGGGGCGCAGACGCCGAAGCTGGCTCCGGGGCAGAGCGTGCGGGTGGTCGCCGACGACCGGCCATCCCAGAACACCCAAGAGTTCGAGAAGGCGCTGCTGCGCGATTGCGTCTGGGGGACCGACCTGCCATACGAGGCCGTCTGCGAGATGGGAGGGCTGACCGGCCCCGGCGTGCGCGCGGTGCTCGCGGACGTCCGGCAGTGGGTGCTGATCCAGCACCGGCACCTCGCCCGCTGGTGCCAGAGCTACTGGGCATACCACGTCGCCAAAGAGATCAAGGCCGGGAGGCTGCCCGCCATCGACGCCCCCTACTGGAAAGAAGTGGAGTGGATCGGGCTGCCGGACATGACCATCGACATCGGCAACGAGGGCAAGCTCAGCGTGGTGAACCTGCACGAAGGGCTGACGACGTGGAGCAGCGAGCACGGGCGCAAGGGGAGCTTCTGGAAGAAGCGCGTGCGCCAACGCATCCGGGAAGTCGCCTTCGCCCGGCAGGAGATCGTCCGAGCCAACGAAGAGTTCGGCGACACGATGGTCTACACTGACGTATTCAACACGCCGAAGAGCGTCGGCGGGGCGGTCGGAAATGACACCGGGCAACCCGAGACGGCGGCGGAGCGGCAAGAGCAGCGACGCCGCGACGAAGAAGAAGAACCGCAAGCCGCATGAACCCCCGACTCATCTCCGCCTTCTACGCCGAACCATGGTTGATCAAGCCGGGGACGCACAAGCAACTCGGCGCCGGGCTGCAAGCCTACCTGACCAACGGACGCGCGCCGGTCTACGCGATGGGCGAACGCGGTGGCTCCCCCGCCCCGCCAGGGGTGGCCATCGAGAGCGGGATCGCTTTCTTGATGGTGAGCGGGGTGATCGGGAAGCACCTCTCGCTGCTGGACATCGAGTGCTCGGACGTCTACGACATCGCGCTGCTCGAACGGCAGGTGGAGGACTTGATGGCGCGCGAGGATGTGACCACGGTCGTCTTTCAGTTCAACACGCCGGGCGGGCACGCCGCCGGGGTGCAGGACGTCGCCGACTTGATCGTCGAGCTTGGCGAGACGAAGCGCACCATCGCGTGGGTCGACGTCGAGGCGTGCAGCGCGGGATACATGCTGGCCTGCGCTTGCGGCGAAGTTTACTCCATCGGCACCGGCATCCTCGGATCGATCTCGGCTTATATCGCCCTGATCGACCAGAGCCGGGCGTTCGAACTCCAGGGGCTCGAGCTGCGCGCGTTCACCGATGGCGAGCTGAAGCTGACCGGCATGCCCGGCAAGCCGGTCGAAGACCATGAGGCCGCGTTCCTGCAGGAGCGCGTGGAGGAAGTCGGCGGCGCCTTCAAGGCGTTTGTCGCCAGCCGCCGGGCGCACATCCCCGCCGAAGCGATGGACGGGCGCTGGTTGAGCGGAGCCGGAGCGCTCGATGCCGGGCTGGCGGATGACACCTTCCCCAGCATGGAGCGAATGCTGATGGCCGTCCTTTGATTTGACTCGGGATCGTTGCCCAAGACCGAACCCAATCTCACCACCGAACCGATGAACCCCGCCCTTGTCGCCCTCCTCACCAATCTCACCCGCCAAGCCAACGCGGGCACGAT
The DNA here is from genome assembly GCA_030430255.1 of Verrucomicrobiia bacterium. GTDB lineage: Bacteria > Verrucomicrobiota > Verrucomicrobiia > Verrucomicrobiales > DEV007 > JAUIGD01. The sequence continues at coordinate 1,239 of JAUIGD010000393.1, read as the reverse complement.
CTCCGCCGACGCGGCCCAGCAAATGGTCGCCTTGCAGGCGATGGCAAGCCCGGAAGAACTCGCGCAGATCAACGCTGCCGCCGCTGCCGCTGAGGGCGAAGATGATGGCGCGAGCAACGGCGAGACCGGCACCGGCGGCGCGCCGGGCGAACCGGGCACGCCCGGAGGCGAGGGCCCTGAAGGCGAAGGCTCCGAGGGCGAAGGCGCAGAGGGCGAAGGCGCAGAGGGCGAAGGCGCAGAGGGCGGGGACCCCGAAGGCGGCGCAGCCGCTGGCGCCAACGCGAACCGCGCGGGCATGCTGACCCGCATCCGCGCGGCGGTCAGCAGCAACACGGCGCTGATGCAGCGCAACGCCGCGATCACCCGCGAGCTTGGCCAGGTGCGCTCGCAGTTGGCGCAGGCGCAGGCGCAGGTGGGTACTCTCAACGGCCAGCTGACTGCGATGACCGCCGAGCGCGACACCGCGCTCCAGAACCTCGGGGCAGCCCAAGGCGAGCTGCAGACGACCAGCGACGCGGTCACGGACGCGCTCGCCGGTCTCGGGATCGCCGAAGACGCCCAACTCCCCGGCGCGACGACCGCCGGCCCCGGCGGGCAGGGCGGCGACGCCCTCACCGTCGCATACGAGGCGTTCAAGGCCGAGGCCGATCCCGACAAGAAGGCGGCAGCCTGGACCAAATACAAGGCGCTCCGCGACAAGACGAAAGACGCCGCCTAGCCCCGTCGAGACTCACCGAACCCAATCGAACCTAACCACACGATCCCATGCCAAACGATTTCGGCCCCCTTGCAAACTCCACGCTAGTCCACGACCTGATGGATGACTTCCGCGAAGACATGGGCCCGCTGCTCGGTCTCGCGCTCAACCTGGGCGAAGAGCAGAGCGACGGCGGCATCGTCCGCGAAGCCCGCCCCGGCCAGGTGATCACGATCACCGACTACTCGCAGCCGTTCACGCCATACCAGCCCGGAGCCGGCGGATACGTCGCCCCCGACTTCACCGCGAAAGACCCGGTCACCGTCACGCTCCCGAACACGCCGTGGGCGGTCTCGATGCAGCTGACCGCCGCCGAGTATCGGGTGCTGATCGGCGGCCCCCGGCAGGGTGCCGCCTACGATTCGCTCCGGGCGAAGACGAACCAGATGATGCTCCACGGGCTGAAGCTGAAGATGGCTACCGACTTCCTCGCCTTGGTCACCGCCGGGAACTATCCGAACAACACGGTCTCCGCTGCGGGC
>JAUIGD010000392.1 GCA_030430255.1 Verrucomicrobiia bacterium | reverse complement strand
AACATCGGGCCGGAGATCGGTATCGGTCACTACCTCGGCCACGTCACCGATGCCCCGGTGATGATCCTCAAGAGCTGCATCGGCAACCGCAGCCTGGGCTGGGATCTGCTGCCGCCCGGCACGGAAGCTTGGGAGCACGGCGGGAAGCTGCAGCCCGGGTATCGCGGCACCCCGGACGACCCCGAGGGCGACACCGGGGGCGACATGTCCCAAGGCTGGTACGCGGGCTGCCAATACGATGGCGATGTCGCCGCGGCGAAGGCGGTGCTCGAGAACCTCGACAAGTATTACCCGGGCGCCACCGAATACGAGGTGGCGGGATTCTTCTGGTGGCAAGGGGACAAGGACATGCGCAATGCCGCTCACTTCGAGTCCTATGAGCGAAATCTGATCCGCCTGATCAAGGCCCTGCGCGAAGACTTCGAAGCGCCGGAAGCACGCTTCGTCACGGCCTCCCTCGGCCAGACCATGGAGGGCTCGACCAAGGGCGACGGGAAGATCCTCGATGCCATGAAGGCGGTCGCCGAGAGCGACGACCCCCAACTGGAAGGCAAGGTGGCCTTCGTCTACACCCACCCGCTCTCCAAGGGGGGCAGCTCGAGCGGCCATTACGGCGGCAACCCAGAGACATACATGAATGTCGGGGAGGCGATGGGGAAAGCCATGGTCGGCCTGCTCCGCGGCGAATAGCATCCGGCCATCAACCAACCCGAAACGCGTCCATCTGCAATCCATGCGCACCCCAATTTTCCTCCTCGCCGCCGCCCTGCCGCTCGCCGGCCCATCGACCCCGGCTCCCGCGGCCGACACCTACCGGGAGATGCTCGATCAACTGCGGGGGGAACTCGCCTCCGAGTTCCCTCAGCGGCCCGCGGGCGACGAGCTTGAGAGGTGCCTCGCGAGCGATGCGCACGACCCCAAACTTGTGAAGTTCGTCGTCTTGAACGAGGCGACTCCGGATGGGCTGGCGAAGTTCGCCGCGCGTGGGCAATCGCAGTCGAAGCTGATCGACCACCTGCTCTCGGACACGGATCTCATGCGGAGGATGCTGGTCGCCGACGGCGCCAACGCCCCGCGGGAGGGGCGGAACGGGTTCGGGCCTGCACAGTATGGCCCCGCCATGGAGATCTATGCCGGGATCCGTCGCGCGAGCGAGAAGTCGGCGGACGGCGTGTTGGGGCGACTGGCGCTGGCGATCGCGCTCGAGCATGCCGTGCCGATCAAACAGGCGAATCCGGAGGCTCACGAGGATGCACCGGAGACCGTCGATCCCGTAAAGCGCTACCTCCACTACGAGAAAGCGTTGGGGGACGGCGAACTCGACCCGGCGTTCGAGCGCTTGACGACCTGGGAGCTGAGGATGGTGGTGGATGGCGAAGAGCCAGACGAGACGCTCGGTTGGGGGCGGCACATGCTGCGGAACTTCCGCCCGGATCATGTCTTCAAGGAGGACTATGGCTGGCGCTATGTGGGCATCGTCACGTCGGATGTGAAGTATGGCTCGGGCGATGTGAAGTTCGATCGGCCTGAACTGCAACGCTATCAGAACATCCTCATGAACGGGGGGGTGTGCGGGCGCCGCGCCTTCATCGGGCGGTTCATCCTGCGCGCGTTCGGGATCCCGACGACAGCGCGCCCGAGCCGCGGCCACGCCGCGCTCGCCCACTGGACCCCGGACGGTTGGGTCGTGAACCTCGGTGGCGGGTGGGGCGCCGGTTGGACGAAGACCCGCTACGACAAGGACGTCGACTTCCTCGCCACCACGCAGGCGCGTGTGAACCCGGATGCCTTCCTGAAGGTGAAGCGGGCACAGTGGATCGGCGACGTGTTCGGTGAGCCCAGGGTGTACGGGGAGGGCGGTGGCGAGCCGCAGTTCTGGAACGGCGCCGCGCTCGAGATGCAACGGCAGATCATCGAGGCGTCCAAAGCACAGACCCTCGAGGCGCTCGGCGAAGACCTCGGGGAGGCAAACGAACCCACCGTCGCCGAGAAGATCATGGCATCCCCCGTCACGCCCGAGGACAAGCAGATCACCGTCGCCAGCGACGGCAGCATCGTGATCCCGGCCGCGGCCTACACCAAACCGGCTGGCAACACGCGCGAGGTGCAGGCGATGAAGAGCTTCGGCGGCGGCCTGCAGATTTTCTTGCCGCGGTTTTTCCCGCAAGGGACGACGATCATGCGCGGAGGCACTTGGAAAGGGGATGCGACCGCCTGCTCCTCCGGTTCCCGGATGCTGAGCGGAGGCTACGGCCGCTACGAGAACTGGGGGCTGCGGGCGGCGATGACCCACCCCGGCGGCACGAAGACTCCGCGGGAGGTCGTCCTCGCCCTCGGCGAAGGCGTGCAGCTGGAGATGGTCTACATCAAGCCGGGAACATTCATCATGGGCGGGGAGAGGACCACCGATGGCCGGTTTGAGTGCGTCGAGGTCCCCAAACATGAGGTCGAACTCACGAAGGGATTCTACCTCGGCAAGTACGAGGTCACCCAGGCGCAATACGAGGCGATCATGGGCAACAACCCCAGCCGCTCGACCAAGGGGCCGGACTGCCCGGTCGACAACGTCGGGGTCGATGATGCCCGTTCATTCTGTGGGAAGGTGGCGGAGATGGTGGGCTACGATGTGCGCCTGCCCACGGAGGCCGAGTGGGAGTACGCCAGCCGGGCTGGAAGCAGCAAGAAGTGGTTCTTCGGTGACGATCCGTCCGCGATCGGGCAGTACGCGTGGTTCAAGGACAACGCTGGTGGGAAGTCCCATCCGGTCGGCCTGAAGGAGCCGAACCCTTGGGGGCTTTACGACATCTACGGCAACGTCAACGAGCGGATCTCGGACACCTACTCGCGGAGCTACTACGCCAATAGCCCGCGGGTCGATCCGGCCGGGCCAAGGCAGGGGACGAAGTCCCGCCTCGAGTACGAGGTGACCGTTCCTCGCGCCGGGCGCTATGCGCTCTCGGCTGAAGTGGTGACCGCCAACTACGACCAACACCTCACGGTTGCCGCGAACGGTGACACCGCCGGTCAGACGCTGAATTTGCCGTTCACGCTCGGCAGTTGGGGGGAGTCAGACCCGGTCGCCCTGGAACTGAAGCAGGGCTTGAACGTGATCCGGTTTTCTCGCTCGGAACCCCCTCAATACGGGGTGGCCGTCCGGGCCTTCAATCTGAAACCCCTCCGATAGACCGATGTTGTCCCGCAACCTCATCGCCGTCGCGTGCGCGCTGGGCTGCTCGCTAGCTCCGCCCGCTAGCGCTCAAGATGAACCGGTGCGAGGCGAAGATTTCGTCCGCGTGCCAGCCATCGGTGACGGCCTCTGTCTCAGCAACGCCTTCCAAAGCCATATGGTGGTTCAGCGCGACAAGCCGATCGCAGTTTGGGGATGGGCCACCCCGGGCGCCGAAGTGGTCGTCGAGTTCGCAGGGCAGCGGGCCGAGGGGGAAGCCGGTGCCGATCGCTCCTGGCGGGTCGAGCTGCCTGCGGTGCCCGCGAACAGGTCGCCGCAAAAACTGGTGGTGGGAGATGGCGAGTCGACGGTGATTTTAGAGGATGTGTTGGTCGGCGATGTGTGGGTTTTGGGCGGCCAGAGCAACATGGAGTTCGAGATCGCTAAAGTCGATGACGGCTTTCTAGAGATCGTCTCAGCGAACTTCCCCGAGTTGCGCTTGTTGACCGTCCCCCGCGGGAAGGGCTTCGGATCCGTGCGCAGCCACCAGCGTCTGGAAGAGTGGAGCGATTGGTCGAAGCGCCATTTCACCAAGGGGGATTGGTTGGTCTGTTCACCGGAGACGGTGCGCGATTTCTCGGCCATCGGGTATGTGTTCGGCCGCCGGCTGCTCATGGCGAGCGGGGTGCCCATTGGGCTGATCGACGCCTCGGTCGGCGGCACCACGGTGGAGACCTGGACGCCGGAGGCCTCCCTGTCGACCATCGAGGGCGCCGAAACCAGAGCGATGTTGGACGATTGGCGGGAGAAGATCGCCGCCTTCGATCCGCATGCTGACTTGGAGCAGCGCATCGCGAACTACAACCGCAACAAGGAGGCGCGTGCGGAGCGCGGCGACCCGCTCCCCGCCGAAAGCGCGCCGCCCGCCGATCTGCGCCCCGGGCCGGCCGCCGACCGGAACCGTCCCGGCTACTGCTACGCGAGCATGATCCGCCCGTTCGAGGGACTGGCGGTCGCCGGCGCGCTCTTCCACCAAGGCTACAATAACTGCTTCGACGGCTCGGAGGGCGCGAAGATGTATGCCCAGGTCTTCCCGCACCTGATCGCGTCCTGGCGCTCCGCCTTCGGCGATCCGCAGTTGCCATTTTGTGTGATTTCGCTCTGCACCGCGGGCGAACCGCAGACGTGGGAAAACTTCGCCAAACCGATGTACGACGTCGGCCCCTTCATCCGAGAAGCCCAGCACGACGCCTTTCGCCGCTTGCGTGAAGCTGGCGACACGGCAGTTGGATTTGTCAGCACCTACGACCTCCGCCGCAGCTGGTATCACCCGCAGATCAAGATCCCCGCTGGTGAGCGCGCCGCCAAATGGGCGCTCGCGACCCGCTACGGCCTGCTCACTGGGCGCGACGCTCCCCTCCAGTGGCAGCCACCGACGATCGACGAGGTCGATCGCGTCGAGGGCGCGATCCGCCTGACGATGAGCACGGAGATCAAGACCGCGGACGATAGCGATGGGAGGATGCTCGGCTTCGCGATCGCAGGCGAGGACGGGAAATTCTATCCGGCAGAGATCTCATATTTCCAAGACGGCGTCGATGACCGCAACCGGCCTAAGCTGAAACGCGACACTTTAGTGCTCTCAAGCCCTTTCGTCGCTGCCCCGCGACACTACCGCTACGCCTGGGCGCGCAACCCCATGGCGAACCTGGTCAATCGTTTCGGTGTCCCCCTCGCCACCCAGCGGAGCGATGATTGGATCCTCGAGGAAATCTGCGCTTGGCTGGAGGTTCCCGACGGGATGGATGCGCAGGGGCGGCGGCGCTGGCTGGGCAACAACTCGAGGCGCGAACTCGAGCGGCTGGACACCGAACGGCGCCTCGCGGAGGCCCAAGCAGAGATCGAGACGTTGAGCGAATCGCTCGCAAAATAGAAGGCCACAACGATCACCAACTTGCAGGAGGAGGGTGGAGGCGTCGGGCGAACGACCCGGCTGGCGGGGGGAGGCAGCGAAGGGCGAAGCCGTTGGCTAAACACCCCGGCCCGAGCCGATCATCACGCCGAGGCTCAAGCCACAACCCGGACCTTGGTGATCGATCCGGGTTAGGGCGAAAGGCGCTCGTTGAAGGATAGGCATCGACGGGTGGCAGCGTCCCGGTGCCCGCTCGCTTGGAGCCGTCAAGGCATCCGGGGCGTCCCGTTGGCTCGGCGCGCGGGTTTCATGGCGGGGTCCTTCCGGCGCTGCGCTTGTCAGGATGACATGGCGACTTCCCCGCGGGAGCCGAATCCCGCCACACGCCCACCATTCAACTCCCGCAATGTCACCCTGAGCAACGCGAAGGGCCTCTCACCGCGATCCGCGTCTCCGGAGCCATTCGTGTTGAACGATCCCACCGCCTTCCCGGTTGGGAACTCGACTTCGAGGGGCTGTTCCGCGCACGGCTAGTCCGGATCGATCACCACATTCGCAGGCGAGGCGCTGCCATTCGTTGACGCTGAGTAGGCGGCGGCAGGGACAGGCGAAGCGGCTGGGTGAACACCCTGCCCGAGCCGGTCAACACGCCAACACCCTCAGCCTCAACGAGGGCGAGCCGCAGCCCGGAGCTTGGTGATCGATTCGGGCTAGTCCGCGGAGCGGTGACCTGAGCAACGTGAAGAGCCTTTCACCGCGGTCCGCGTCTCCGGAGCCCACCGCAGTTCAATGACCTCTGCCCCTCCTGGGCTAGCCCGGATCGATCACCACATTCGCAGGCGAGGCGC
>JAUIGD010000391.1 GCA_030430255.1 Verrucomicrobiia bacterium | reverse complement strand
GATCCCGGATGCCTATGGCTATCACAACGGGCTGATCACCCACCCCTCTCCGACGACCCTCAACACCGGGTTGGCGAAGGTGACCATCAACCGCTCGCAGCCGACGTTCAGCTCGGTGTTCTACTTCCACGGCCGCTACTACCGGCTGCGGGGCAAATTCGACCAGAACTGGCGTTGGGCCGGGGAGGTGTTCGGCGGGCGCGGCTACCCGACGATCACCCTGGACATGACCTTCACCCACAACGTCGACCAAGGTTGGAACGAGGTCGTCGGCACCGTGGAGGGGCCCGACGGGACCTCGAGTTTCGTCGCCCCGGTCGCCCCTCACCTCGAGGTCGGGAACCCCTCGCCCGAGGAAGGTCCCTACACCGCGATCACCGATGCGTCGGCCTCTCCCGACGCGGACACCCCAGGTGGCTACGGCTACATGGTCGGCAAGGTGACCCATTACGGTCGCCTGCACCTGACCGGCCGCGCCGGAGACGGGATGACCATCGGCCGCGGGACCGCGAGCGTCTACATCCGCCCCGACAAGACGGTGCCCTTCTTCATGTTCACCAACTACTTCGTCGATGGCTTGCCCAAGCAGCGCGCCTCGATGCTCGGGGACTTGGGCTTCCGCGATCTGGCCGGCATCAGCGACCTCGACGGGAACGTCGACTGGTACAAGCCGCCGGGGGCGTACTCGACCCGCTTCCGCTGGTTCCGCGAATACTACACCGGGGGCTTCACGATGCGGGACGTGCCGCTGCTGGGCTCCCGCTATGACGAAGCCGCCGGGCTGGGGGCCACCGAGGTGGCCGTGAGCGGGGCGAACCTGCCCCACGAGATGACCGACACGGCGGACTTTACGCCCGGCGACATGAGCTTCGGTGGCACTTCGGTGTTGGCGAGGAAGTGGTATCCGCGCGACGGCTGGTTCATCGGCAACTACCTGCACCCGGGCATGGTCACCGCGAGGGGCAGGATGATGTGGGCGGTGTGCTACGGGGTCTGCTTCCAGAAGCAAGACATCGCGGCGGGCGTCGCCCTCGGGAAGGATGAGGTGGGCATGCTGCTCGCCGAGTGACCGGCCTTCGGCTCGCCCCGCGAGGCGGCGCCGCCACCCTGCCCTCGGTCACCCCGAGGGCGGGGGGAGGCCGCCGGTGGTTCCAGTGCGGTCCGTGCCGTTCCGATCGGCCGCCGCCGCAAATCGTTAAGGGCTGTAGGGGGATCCCGAGGTGTTCGGTCGGCGGGGAGATCGAGTCGCAGCCAGTAGCCCCTCGCGGACGGCGGCGATGCGGTCGGCTTGGCGTGTGTCGAGCGCCATCCCCTCGGCGGTCGAGAGCAGCCGGGCGAGCAGCTCGGACACTTTCTCCTTGTGAGCAGGCTCCCGCGGCGGCGCTGGCATCTTCAGCCATTCCAGAACGAGTTCGCAGCGGTCGACGAGCGGTCCGGGGTCATCGGGAGCGAGTTGGCAAAGCTCCAGAAGGCGTCCCGAGCAACCGGAATAGGCGCCCCAGGCGGAGTCGAGGTCCCGCTCGGTCTCGCTGCGCAAAAAGGCTCGGGCCTCGAGCTTTCGCGCTTCGGCATACACGGGCCAGAACTCGGGGGGGATGAAGCCGTTGATGGCGCGCTCCTTGTGGATCCGCGGCATCATCGCGTCGAAGACCGGGCGGCAGGAATCGAGGATGGCCAGGGTCGCGTCGTAGTCACCCGCTCGATCCGCCGCGCGCATGATGGTCGTCCCGTCGGTGATGAAGGCTTCCTCGACGGCCGTCCCGGTGCCGAAGACTTGGCTCTGTGCCAGCCCGATGAGCAGGGCGCTCGCCGCCGCGAAGACCTCCGAGCCGGCGGCGATGTCGCCCGCCTGCGCCTCGAGGACCGCGTGCCGCTGCAGCGCGGTGAGGCGGCCGATCGCCACCTTGCGGTTGAGCGGTGCTCCGTCGTGCAGCGCCTTCCACTCGGCGTCGGCCTCCGCCGTCGCCTCGGCGCGAGCGGTCCCGGCGTCGGGCGTGAGCGCGAGCAACTCCCGCCGGGCGTCGGCCAGCTTGCAGCGTGCGAACGCGAGGGTGGGGTTGTTGGCGGCGCCGGAGAAGGCGGCGAGGTCGGCGCGGGTTTCGTCGATCGATTCCAGCCACGCCGGGATCGCCGTCGGGATGTCGGCGACGCCTAGGTTGGAAACGGCGCTCAGCGCCAACTTCGCCCGCGCCTCCAAGACTTTGGCTTCCTCGGCGGGGGTCGTCGGGTTCACCGCCATCGCCTGCTCGTAGAGCTTCCCCATTTCCTCGGCGATATCGCTCTGTTGGCCCGTGAGCCGCACGACCCTCGCCCTGAGGTCGATGAGGAACAGCTGTTGCCAAAACCGGAGCTCCCTGGAAGGGGGATCGAAACGGCGGGCGGCCTCGAGCGCTTCGGCGTAGCTGGCCGCGGCGCGGTCCGGCATGTTGAAGGACTCGATCATGCGGCCGTTCAACTCGGTGGTGATCGCCTTCAGGTAGAGGGGGGAGTCTCGCGGCGATCCTCCCGCGGCATCGATCGGCAAGTCCCAGGGGAACTTCTGAGTCTGGGCGACGATCAACTCCATCGCGTCCTCGCGTCCGACGGCGGTGAGGATCTCCGGGACATCGCGGACGACGACCCCGAGGGTCTCCCTCGCGGCGAGGTAGGCCTCCCCTGCGACGCGGTTGCGCTCGTTGAGCTCCCGGAAGTGGTAGGCGCCCGCCGCGCCGACCGCCCCCGCCGCGCAAGCGGTGGCGGCGATCCCCTTCCAGTGTTTGCGGGCGAGTTTCCGGGCGCGGTAGAGGCGCCCGCCACGCCCGGCTTCCACCGGGTCGCCGGCGAGGAAACGGCCGAGGTCTTTGGCCATGTCGTCGGCCGTCCGGTAGCGCTCCAGCGGTTCGCGGGCCATCGCCTTGGAGGTGATCGCGATGAGGTCGCGGGGTGGCCCGACGAGCGGGCGCGGCTGCTCCGTCGCGACCCGGCTCAACACGGTCAGGGTGCTGCCTTCGTCGCTGAAGGGGCGGTCGCCGCCGAGCAGTTCATAGAGCACGGCGCCGAGGCCGTAGATGTCGGTCGAGGTCGTCGCCCGCTCCCCGCGCGCCTGTTCCGGGGCCATGTAGACCGGGGTGCCGATCGCGGCTGAGGTCTCATCGACGGTCAGCTTCGGGGCGCCCTCCGCGATGGATTTGGCGAGGCCGAAGTCCGCCACCTTGGCGGTGCCCGCTTCGGTGACGAGGACGTTGCCCGGCTTGAGATCGCGGTGCAGTAGCAGTTGCCGGTGCAGCTCGGCGATGGCTTCCGCAACGGGTAGGAAGAGGCGCACCTTCGCCTCGGCGCCGAGCCCGCGCGCTTCCGCGAACTCGCAGAGGGTGCCTCCGCCCATCCAGTCCATCGTGAAGTAGACGACGCCCGAGGCGTTGCTGAACCCGCTCTCCAGCACCTTCACGAAGCGGTCTCCCGGCAGCGTCGCGGCGATGGCGATCTCCTGCCTGAAACGCGCCAGGAGCTGTTCCGGGTCGCCCGCCCCCTGGCGGAGGACTTTGACTGCCACCTCCCGGGCCGGTTCCAGCTGCCGGGCTCGGAAGACGGTCGACATCCCCGCGCCGCGCAGGGGTTCCAACACTTCGTGGCCCGGGATCTCGACCCCGGCGGCCTCGTCGGTCGGGTGCTGCGCCCCGGGGAGATGCTCGTCGCCCTCGTCGTCCCAGAGCGCCCCCGCGACACACACCGGGCAGAGCCCCTCGACCTGTGCGGCGACGGGGCGCCCGCATCTCGGGCACGACGGGGAGGGGGGCGGTTCGGGCATCGGATCACGCGGCCCCCGCGGCGCCGGCGAGGCTGCCTGCGAGTTGCCTCACTTCTTCATCGACCTCCTCATCGGTCGGGGATCCGCTCATGGTTTGCATCACCCGTTCCCGGAACATCTCGCGGAAGCGTTTGCGGAGGCGGTGGACGGCGACGCGGAGCGCCTCCGGCGTGATCCCCAACTCCCGTTCCATCTCGGCATAGCCTCGCGCATCGCCTTCGAGCGCGGGCTTGAGCACCGCGAATCGAGCCCCCCGACCCGCGGCGGTCTCCTCCCCTTCGAGGGCGTGCAGGGCGTCGGCCATCGTGCGTCTCGCGACGCCGAGGTCGAATCCGTGTTCGGGGTCTTTCGCCAGCGAGGCGATCGTCTCACATTCGGCTTGGACTTCCTCGAACGACACGTGGGGGACACCGCGCCCGTGGGTCAGGGTGTTTCGCTGGCGGTGTTTCCGATTGAGCTCGTTGCGGAGGCAGGTGCGCCAATACACGCGCAGCCCTCCCATGGTCCGGTCGATGCCGTCGACGAAGCTCCTCGGGTTCTCGAGGAACCGGGCGACCATCGAAGAGGTGGTGTCGTACGCCTCGTCGACCGGTTGTCTCAGGGCGGCGACCACGAAGAACACGGAGGGGCTCCAGAACCGCTCCGCGATCCCCCGCGCAGCATCCTCGCACTGGCGGCGGCTTCCATGTTGGATCTGCGCGATCAGCGAGACGGGCGAGGAGGGAAATGATTTCGGGTTCTCGGGCATGCGACGTTCCACGCCCATGGAGATAGACGGAACCCCGGACGATCGCAACGGGCCGGTTGGGGTTCCCGTGAGGGCGCCGCGGGCGTCCAGGGCGGGCAAAAAAATCGCGGGTCCGATGTAACGGGCTCCGGCGGGCCGGCTTGTTGGAGATGGAGACGCCCGGGCCGGTTCCCGAGCCCCGAAAACATCCTGTCAACGAAACACCTCAATCCCATCCCATCGATATGAACAAGAACCTCCCTCCACTCCTCGCGGCCACCGTGCTGCTGCTCGCGCTGTTGGTGCTGCAGCCGCTGTTCGCCGAATCCGACCTCGAGATCACGCCGGGCGCGGGCGCGGTCTCGGTAGCCACGGCAGCTGCGGACGCGGGCGCGATGCTGGAGTCCTCGACCGATCTGGTCGAGTGGCATCCCTACACGCTGCTGACCGGAGGCGTCGTCGATGTCCCCCTGGGCGAAGCCGGTCGACCCGCCCGCTATTTCCGGGTCAACCGGTCGCCGGAGGTCGACGACTGGTGCGGGGCGTTCTCCGCGTTCGAGCCCACGTTCCTCGCCCAGGACGCGGCGGCGAACGGGCTGTGCCTCAACGGTCCCCCAGACGACCCGGCGGTGCGCGACGCCGCGCTCGCCGGGGCCGCCACGCCGGTCACGACGCTGCGGGCCCACATCTACGTGATCGCCGAGGACGACGGCTCGAACGCCGCCGCGACCATCGCCGATGTCGAGGGGCAGATGGAGCTGGTGAACGACCATTTCGAGCCATGGAAGATCCGGTTCGACTACACCTCGTCCGTCGTCAACGACAGCTCGAGCCGGCTCATCACGACCTACAGGCAGATCGAAGAGATGAAGGAGGCCCATGCATCGGATCCTGACGGGCGCCTCGGGGTGTTCGTGACCGGGATCGACCCTCGAGAACTGCGGGGCATCGGCACCTTCCCGTGGTCGGAGGAGGCGCTGGCCGCGACCGGGGGAATCATCATGAACGACACGCAAAGCGGCGCGTTCGGGCCGAACTCGATCACGCTCACCCACGAGATCGGTCACTGCCTCGGCCTGTGGCACACCCACCATGGTTCGCCCCGGGAGCTGCCGTGCGGACACCCTTGCTACGAGCCCGTCGGCACGACCCAGGGGGACTGGGTCGGCGACCTGGCCTCGGACACGCCCCCGACCGGCGTCTCTTGGGGCTGCGGTCCGCTCGCCGAGATCGACCCCTGTTCGGGCTTGCCCTGGGGGGAGATCGACCACTTGAACCACATGAGCTACTCGAGGTGCCGCACGCGGTTCACGCCCCAGCAGGCGGGGCGGATGCACGCGTGGATCGACCACCGGCTGCGCTCTTGGGTCGAGGAACAGAGCCCCGAACTCGCCCCTCCGACCATCCCCGTCGCCCGCTCG
>JAUIGD010000017.1 GCA_030430255.1 Verrucomicrobiia bacterium | reverse complement strand
TTGTTGACCATCGACTCCTTGTTGGCGAGGTCGCCGAAGCTGATGGCCTCGGCCGGGCAGGCTTCCTGGCAGGCGGTCTTGACCTTGTCCGCGGGCACGCGGGTGTTGTCGGAGTCGCGCGCCACGCGCTTCTGGGCAATCTTCGCCTCCTGGATACGCTGCACGCAATAGGTGCACTTCTCCATGACCCCGCGCATGCGGACGCTGACGTTGGGGTTCTTCTGGAGCTGGAGGCTCGGGGCGACGCCGGTCTTGTTCTTCTCGGAGAGCGGCCCCTTGTAGAATTCGTCGGTCGGGCGCTTGTTGTAATCGAAAAAGTTGAAACGGCGCGCTTTGTAGGGGCAGTTGTTGGCGCAGTAGCGCGTGCCGATGCAGCGGTTGTAGGCCATCGCGTTGAGACCCTCTTCCGTGTGGACGGTGGCGTTCACCGGGCAGACCACCTCGCAGGGCGCGGCCTCGCAGTGGGCGCATGCCACCGGGGTGGGCATGAGCTGCGGGTTCTCCATCGCGGCGACGTAATCGACGCGGTGGTGGTCGTCTTGGGGGAGTTCCCAGTGGACGTGCCCTTTGCCGTCCTCGTGCGCGTAGGTCGGCGGGGCGAAGTAGCGATCCATGCGGATCCAGTGCATCTCCCGACCGATGATGATCTGATCCTTGCCGACGATCGGGATGTTGTTCTCCGACTGGCAGGCGATGGTGCAGGAGGCGCAGCCGATGCACTGGTTGAGGTCGATGGCCATCCCCCACTGGTGGTTGGGGTTGCCGTCGGGATCCAAATCCTGGCCGCGGTAGATCGGCACGTTCTCCGGGATGTGGGAGTCCATGCCGCGCAGTTGGAACGAGGAGGCGTGCTCGCCGTCGAAATGGGCAGCCTCATGGTCGAACTCCTCCTTCGTCCCGTCGCGGTAGAGGGCGCGCCCCTCCATCGCGAAGTGTTCCTGGGTGAGGGCGATCGGGTAGGTCTTCGCCTCCAGCCCATCGCGCAGCGGCACCTTCGCGTCGACCAGCTTCAGCTCGACGCCGGTGGCGACGTAGCGGGAGCCGTCGGTGCGCAGCGGGAAGATGTCGAAGCCGGTCTCGTCACCCGTATCGGTGCCGGCGCTCTGCGGGGTGCCCGCGACGGAGCCGGCCCCCTTTTGGCCGTAGCCCATGGCGATGCTCACGGAACCGTCGGCGTGGCCTGGTGCCGGGATGATCGGGAAGTATTTCGTGACTCCGTTGGCGGTGACCGCGAGCAGCCCGACATCGACGGTTTCTTTGGCCTTGTCGCCGACGTGCAACAACTTGCGCATGTCCGCGCCCAAGCGCTTGAGGGTGCCGAGCGAAACGAGGGCGGCGTTGTCCCACGTGAGGCTGGTGATCGGGTCGGGCAGCTCCTGCAGCCAGCCGTTGTTGATGTGGCGCCCGTCCCAGACTTTGTTGTCGATGGGGAAGACCACCTCGTCGCCCTCAACCGGAGCGGAAGCGCCGAGGGAATCCGCCGCAAGCGCGAGTTGAGCGCCGACGACCTCGTAGGCGCTACCGTTGAGGAAACCGTTGCGGAGGGTGGTCGGCCATGCTTTGGCGGGGTCGGCTCCAGCGGCGTTGGCGACTGATTCGAAAGTCGCTTCCACGGCGGCCAGGCCGGCATCCACCGCATCGGCGGGAGCCGCCTCCTCCTCGCCCTCGGCGGGCGGATCCGCCAGCAGGTCGGCGAGCAGTTGGATCTCGGAGACCCCGTCGAAGAGCGGGGCGATCATCGGCTGCACGACCGAGTAGGTTCCATCTGAACCGCGCACATCGCCCCAGGCTTCCAAGAAGTGGGCGCCCGGGACATGCCAATCGGCGGCGCGGGCGGTGGCGCAGAGATCGCGCGTGCCGAGGTGGATGACGGTCTCCACCGAGGAGAGCGCCTCGGGGAATTTCAGATCCGCGGGGGCGCTGTAGGCGGGATCCGCCTCGCTGCTGATCACCAAGGTCTTCACCGCGCCGGAGCGGATCGCCTCGGTCAAGCCGGTGATGGTGCCGGCCTGCTGGGCGCCGGTATCGACGACCCCGATGGGCGCCTCGGCTCCGATGTTCGCCAATGCCGCGTTCATGGCGGCGGCGAGCTGGTGCACCGCCGGCTCGAGGCGGGAGCCCGCGACGACGGCGCCTCTGCCGCGGTGCTCGAAAAGATCCTGTGCGGTGGCATCGATCCACTGGGGGTCGATGCCGGCGTCGCCCGGGGCGGCCTCGGCGAGCGCCGCCAAGGCGGCATCGCCCGACAGCTCGGCGATCTTTTTCGCCAAGGCGCCGGCGGCGGCGGCCATCGACGAGGCCTTGACCGGCAGCCGGTGATCGGCCATTCCGCCAGTCACGGTAAATTGGTGCTCAAGGACATAGAGGCGGTTCATGGCCTCGGCCTTGTGCTCGCCCTCGATCTTACGGCCCTTCGAAAAATCGCCGATGGCGTTGTCGGCGATGCGGTCGGTGCCGAGGAAATCGGAACCCAGCGAAACGATGCGCTGCGCTTTGTCGAGTCGGTAGCGGAAGCGTTTCCCGACCCCGAGCATCGCGTCTTCCGCCGCGTCGCGAGGGGCGCGGTCGGCGGCCTCGTATTCATAGACGGCTGCCTTCGGCATCTTCGTCTTCAGCTCGCCGATCACGCGGGCGCGGGTCGGCGAGGTGCTGGCACCTGTCAAGATCGCGAGCCCGGCGCCGCCTGAGGCCTGGAGCTCTTTCTTCTTCGCGGCGAGAAAGCTCTTGAACGCCCCGGCATCGACCGCGTTGCCGCCCCGGCGATAACCGCGCGAGCGCTCGGGATCGTAGAGGTCGAGGATGGAGGCGATGGCGAAATGGTCGGTGCCGCCGTTGCTGTCCGGGTGGAGCGGGTTGCCGCGGAGATAGGTGGGACGCCCTTCGTGGATCGTCGCGATGAGCGGTGTGGCACCGCCGAGGCGCGGCATCGCGGTCGCGAAGTAGGTCGGTTTGCCCGGGACGGTCCATTCCACCGAACCGGCATAGGGGATGATCTTGCCCACCGGGCGACGGCAGGCGGCCAAACCGAGACCAGCCAAGGCGGTCGAGGCGCCCATCAGGCGCATGAAGCGGCGGCGGGAGACGGAGCCATCGCCGTCGTCACCGTCGGCCGCCTCGCCCCCTTCTCGCGCCCATTCGGCCGCGCCCTGAGGGAATTCGCGTTCCAGTCGCTGCCCGAAGTCCGGGGAACCCGCCAACTCGCCGAGGCTACGGAACATCCGCTGGCCGGCGAGGCGATCTTCGGGGTGGTTCCAAACGTGTTTCACAGGGTCGCGAAAGAATCGGGTAAGTTTTTGTAAATCAACAAGTTGCCGGCACGATCAGCGGTGGCAGCCGGTGCAGTTGTTGGGCGAGGGCGGATGGATCGCCCAGAGTTCTTTCAACGCCGCGCCGATCTCCTCTTGGGTCAGAGGCTTATCGGCTTTCTTCGGCTCGGGGAGCAGTTCCGCTGCACGTTGCTCGCCGGCCTTGTCGGTGAGGTAGGCCATGAAGTCATCGCGGCGCAGATCTTCGGGCTTCCAGTTGAGATCGAAAACGGCGTCGAGCGGGCGCAGGTGCTTCTCCGGAGCGCGGTGGCAGTCGAGACACCAACTCATGCTGTGTGGCTCGGCTTGTTTGACGACTCGCATGTCGCTCACATCGCCGTGGCAGCTCACACAACTGACGCCGCGATTCACGTGCGCGGAATGGTCGAAATAGACGTAATCGGGAGCTTGGTGGATGCGCACCCACTCGACCGGGTCACCCGTGTACCCTTCGTAGTTCTTGTCGGCCGCCTTGCGGATCGGCTCGAGCAGCGGGCTGTCGGTTTTGATGTGCTGGTGGCAGTTCCAGCAGGTCGAGGCCGCCGGGACGTTGGCATGGCCGGTCTCCTCGACGAAGGAGTGGCAGTAGCGGCAATCCATCCCCAACTGGCCGACGTGGAGCTTGTGGTCGTAAGGGACCGGCTGCTCTGGCTGATAGCCGACACGCGTGTATTTCGGCGTGAAGAAGTAGGTGACCGCAGCGCTGACCCCGATGCCCAGAAAACCGAGGGCAACGACAACTTGGAGGGGTAGGGTGTTCGTCCAGCGCGGGAAAAAATTCGCCATTTATGCGTTCTTTAAGGCATCTATAGGAGCTTGTGAAAAATTTCACAAGCTCAAATCCGCAAAAAATTTTGGATTTTCGGTGGTGGGAGCGGAGCGCCTATCGGGATCCCAGCGCAGCCGCCGCAGCCAAGCCCGTAATGTTCCAGCCCGCCCCGGGCTTCTCAAGGGGAAAATCGGCGGCGGGTGAAATTTTGTCGCTGATCACCCGCGGCCGCCACCCCACCCGGCAGGCCATCTCGATCGCCCCCAGCGTGCGCAGGTGGTGAGATCCGGTGAGCACCAACCGATCTTGAACGCCAGGCCACCTGCCGCGGTCTCACCCCACCATGTCCGCGTCGAAGATCGCCGCCTTCGCCGTCCCGGCCGCCTTGGGGTTCGGCCTCGGCTACCTGAGCAAACCGGGAGCCGCCAGCATCGCGGAAGACGCCCGCGCCTCGACCCCGGCGCCCGCCGCCGCGCCGCCGCTCACCGCACCGCTACCGCGCGCCCCCTCGTGGTGGCCCGGCCTGGGCGCCGACCTCGGCCGCGCCGAGACCGCCGAGGATTTCAAAACCCTCCTCCTCGACCTTTTCGCGCAGCCCGATTCCGCCGAGCGCGACGAGTGGATCATGGTGGCCCTCGCCCGCTGGATCGACCGCGGCGGCGCGGCGGCCTTCGATGTATTCAAGGACTACGGTTCGTGGTCGTCCGCCGACCACTACAAGAGCGCACACGCTTGGCAAAGCTTCGCGTTGCACCGGCTCGCCCTCAAGGACATCGACGCCGCGATCGAGCGCTGCGGCACAGGTGTGGCCAGCCCGGCGCTGAGCCTCTTGGTGCTCGAGCGCCACCCGCAGCACCTTCAAACTCTCTTCAAGGAACGCGCCTTCGACGGCGACAACCTCGCCTGGCGCAAGGCGGGCGAGATCGCCGCGACCCTCGACGACGACGAGGGCCGCGAACTGTTGCGCCAGTGGCTGCGCGACGACCGCCAACGTTTCAAAAGCGGCACCATCGCCGATTTCGCCGACGGGTTCGTCGCCGGGCGCTCTAGCGAAGATTTGGAGACCTTGGCAAAGAGGTTCGCCGGGCAAGGCGGCTCGAACAACGACCGATCCATCCGCGGCACAGGCGGGGTCCCCGCCCGCTCCCGCGCGATCTCCGCAGCGCTCGGCGAGCTGGCGCAGACCGACCCCGGGCGGGCCACCGAGCTCGCCATGGAGATCGGGGATCGGCCAGCGAACAATCTCCTCGCCGCCCGGCTGCTCGAACAGGACCGCGAGGCGGGGCTCGAGTTCTTCATCGCCTTGTCTGGAGGCGCAACGAATCCGCTCGGGCGAGCCACCGAGGTGTTGCCCACCCTGGCCGAGCTCGGGCCGGATGAGCTCGTCCGGCTGTTGGACGACCCGCGTTGGGGCGATGCCCACCCGACCCACGCGTACGGCCTGCAGACGCTCGGCTACAAGATCGCGCCGGCCGATTCCGCCCGCTGGGTCGCCGAACTCGATTCACTCCCCCCCTCGCCCGCCCGCGACGCCCTCCTCGTCGCCTCGTTGGCGCGCTGGGGAAGAATGGAACCGGAGGCGGCCGCCACCCGCGCCGAGCAATTGCTCCGCGACCGGCCTGACCTCGCGGACAGAGCCCTCGGCCCGCTCGCCCTCGTCCTCGGCGCAGACGACGATCGCCTGTTCCGCGTCCTCGATCAGCACCCGAGCGAGCACGCCTCGGCCCTTCTCACCAATGCCCTCACCGGTTGGCAGAGCAGCCACCCGGAGCGCGCCGCGGCGGCTTTCTCGGCGCGCCTCGACCACCCCGCCGTCCCGGAGGCGACCCGCTTTCTGGTCGACCGCTGGGCCAGCGACGGACTCGCCGCGCCCTCGCGATGGCTCGCCGACCTGCCCCCTGGCCCGGCGCGCGACGCGGGCATCGCCGGCTTGCTGCCTCGGCTTGTCTCCGCTGACCCCGAAGCGATGGGGCTTTGGGTCGCCGAGATCTCAACGCCGGAGGCTCAGCTCGAGGCTCTCAACGCCGCCATCGATTCCCCCTTCCAAAGCCGCACCCCGGAGTCGATCGCCGCCACCATCGAGCACGCGCCCGCCGAACACCGCGACGCCCTGCGTGCTGCCCACCTCCCACCCGAACCGTGAACGCGCCAACCGCCATCGCCTTGTCCCTCGCCCTCGCGACCGCCGGCTTCCTCGGCGGCCGCTCCCTCAACGACGGTGACAAATCGACGCCCGACCCCGAGGCGAGCGGCGCCACATCGCTGGCCCCGGTCAGCGCCCTCGCCGCCCGCGACTTGGCTCCCATCCGGGGCGCCGGCTGGGACGCCTTCATCGCTTTGGAGCCCGGCGATTTGGAATCTGCCGAATGGGCGCGCCTGCTCGCAGATTGCCGGAGCGACCCCTTCCGCGCCGCCGCGATCGTCCGGCGTTGGGCGCGGCTCGACCCCGCCGCGTGCTGGGAGGGCATCGTCGAACTCGGCGGCGGGCGACCCGACCCGGAGCTGGCGGAGATCGCCATACCGGTCTGGACGGAGGCCGATCCAGAGGCAGCCCTGCGCGCCGTCGCGGGAGCGGCGATCGACCGACAGAAGAAAGGGGGCATGCTCGGCAGAGTGCTCGAATCCATCTTCCACGCCGACTTCGCGAGCGGTCTCGCTTTGCTCAAAGAGCACCACCACCTGAACCCGCACCTGCCAGATGGGGTGCGTCCCTGGATGGAGACGGACCCGGAGGCCGTCTGCAAGGCGCTCGCCGACATGCGTCCGGTCGACAACACCCGCTTCACCCTCTCCGCCGCCGCGCTCGCCTGGTACCGCGTCGAGCCGGAGGCGGCGCTCGGTTGGATGCGCGGCCTGGACCGCATCGCCCGCGGCGATGTCCTCGACGAAATCGGCGAAGAGTTGGAGGACAAAGGCGATCTCGACGCCATTGCCGCCTTGGTCGTTGCCGAAACCTCGATGCTCGCCCGCCAGCAGATCGGCAGCCACGCGCGCGACCTCCTCGGCGAGCAAGACCCCGCTCTCGCGGCGCGATGGATCGTCGATCACTACGAGGCGCGCATGGCCGGCGGGGAACTCAGTAACCTGATGAGGACGTCCGGCCGGGAGGCCGACCCGCAGATCTTCGTCCCTTTCGTCGAGGAACTCCCCCCCGGTTACGGAAAGATGGACGCCGCCGAACAGGTCTTCGCCAAATGGCACAAAACCGAGCCGACCGCCGCCCTCGACTGGCTCGCCACGCTCGACGCCTTCTCGCTCTCGCAGGGGGCGAACCCCACCTATCAGAGGCTCGAACCCGAAGTCGTCAGGAGCTGGCTCGAGACCGCGCCGGAGTCCCCCTTGGCGGATCGCGTGCGACGCTGGCTAACCCGGATCGATCAGGGGGACACCCCGCCGCAGGCGCCCGTGCCCAGGTGATCCCAGCGCGCGCTGCACGCGGATCCCCTGCGCCCGCCCCACCCCTCCCCTCCAATCACTCCGCCCCGGGCTCTTCCACCACCCGGAAGACCCGCGGACCGCCCGCGATCGGTTCCCGGTAGCGCGGCCCCCGCGCGGAGGCGGCACCGACCACCGACCACGTCTCGCCGTCGTCCGACGCTTCCAAGACATAGCTGGCCAAGGGCTCGCCGCGGAACTCCAGCTCGATCTCGTCGCACACCCGGCGGGCGGCGAGCTCGGGCGGCCCGGACTTCTTCTCTAACAAATGCGTGGCGCCAAACTGCATCAGGCTGGCGCCGGTCACCTCTCCGCCATCGACCGCGAAGGTGATGTCGGCGTTGCCCGCGGCGTCGAAGTAGGTGAACCGCCGCGGGCCGCGGGGGTAGAGCGTCGCCTCGATGCCGTTGGTGATCAACGTCAGCTCGCCGCGGACCAGGCCGATCCCCACCTCGCTCGCACCGAGTCGATAGCGGCCGGTGTAGCTTTGTTTCAACGCCGCGGCCACCGATGCCGGGGCCGTCGTCGGCAGCACCCCGGGGATGGCGCCGAGGCATCGCAGGCCGAGGTCGAGCACTTCGGCGTTCTCGTGCCGGCGCGCGTTCGAGAGCACCACGGCGCCCACCCCGGTCCCGGGATGGAAGCCGATGAAGGCGGCGCTGCCGGTGCTGTCACCACTGTGCTGCACGACGCCCAGCGATTGCCACAACCACCAGGCGAGCCCCACCCCACCGATGCCCGGGTTCGGCGCGCGGTAGACATGGGTCGTCGCCAGCGCGTCCCCGAGCGCCCCGCCGCCGGCCAGGCCCATCTGGTGCTCGAGGTAGGTGAGCATGTCGTCGAGCGTCGATACCAGCCCGCCGGCGGGCGCGAGTCCGTCCATGACGAAGGGCGAACGCTCGACGTAGCCACCGTGTCCCGGCGCCCGGCGCGCCTCGAGGGCGGGCGTCAGCGTGATCGCCGTGTCGGCCATGCCGAGCGGGTCCAGAACCCGCTCCCGCAACAGCGCTTCGAACCCCATGCCGCGCGATCGGGCCAGGGCGTGGCCGAGCAGCGCGATGCCGAAGTTGCTGTATTCGAAAGCTTCGCCCGGCGCCCGCGCCAGGGTGTGGCCAGCGAGGAACGCCTCGATCTCTTCGGGGCCATAGCCGGCCAGCGGGCTCTCCGGTTGAAACACGGCGCAGGCCGGGGGCGGGGTGGTCGCCGGCAAGCCGGAGTGATGGGTGGCCAGCTGCTCGAGGGTGATCGCCTCCCCGCCGTTGGCCGGCATCGCCGTCCCGGCTGGCAAATACAGGGCGACGGGGTCGTCGAGCGCCACCTCTCCCACCCCGACCATCTGCGCCAGCAGCGCGGCGGTGAAGGTCTTCGTCACCGAGGCGATCTCATAGACCGTCCCCCCATCCGGAGGGGTCGGGTCGGACCATGAGCGCCCGCCGTACGACCAGGTCGTCCGGCCGTCGGCGTTGACCAGCCCGATCACCAACCCGGGCGTGTAGCCGAGATCCACCCTGCGCTGGGCGGCGGCCGAGGCGTCGGCAGGCACGACCGGCGGCGCCGCGAGCGCACCGCTCAGCAGAGCGATCCAAACCGAACAGCATGCCGTGCGCACCGTCGCGAACCGGGTGGATCCCACCTTCCGAGGCGAACGCGCGCTACCCACCGCCCGCGGGCGGCGGTGGTGGCGGCGGTGCACCGGGGCCGTCGCCGTCCCGGCCGCCGATCCGTTTGCGGATCGAGCTCAACAGCTCGCGCTCGCCGGCGCGGAGCTGGGTGAGGCCGAGGGTCTCGAGGTCGTTGAAGCGGCGGTCCAGCCCGTCCGCCAAGCCGGCCTCGCGCATCGCCGTGTCGCGGTCGAAGGCGCTCTTGAAGAGGCCGACCAAGAGGTCGGAAGTCACCACCGTCAGCAGCAGGAAGGTCGCGGTGAACGACATGAAGAAGAGCAACACGTCCATCGCGTCGATCTCGATGTTCTTGTCGGTCAGCAGATCGAAGGCGAAGACGACGCCCGCGCCGATGCCGATGGCGTTGGCGAACAGGGTCTTGCCGCGGACGAAGGCGATGTTCGCCATCGCCTCCTCCTCCGTGCAAGGCTGGATCAGACGCCCGGCGTTGGTCGCGATCAAAGCCGGCGCGATCGCCAGCGCGGAGACGCTGATGATCAGCATGATCTGTTCGGTCTGCGCGGCCACCACCAACAGGATGGCGATGAAGAGCGCGTAGAGGGGCGCCATGACCACCGCGATCCACCCCGGCATCGGCGACTCGGGGAGCAGCGTTTTGAGCGTCAGGGACGAACGGATCAGCGCCGGGAACAGGCCGAGGAGTTTCGGCGCCAAGGTCAGGACGTACACCAAGCCGATGCCGGCGGTCATCATCAGCTTCTGCTGAGGTTGGTAGAGTTCGGAGTCGATGAACGGACCGACCGGGACGAAGAAGAGCAGGAACGGCACCGCGAAGAGACACAGCCAAGCGAACCGCGCCAACGAACGCGTGGAAGCCACCTTCGTCCACCGCAGCGCCGCCATCACCGCCAGCGCGCAGGCGCCGATCTCGGCAAGGAACAGGCAGACCACGACGAACTTGAGGATCCCGGGGTTCTCGGGCGCGTCGAAACCCTCGAAGCGGGTATCGAGGCCGGCGATCAACACGAAACCCAGCGACACGGCGCCGAACCAGAGCAGGGCGCGGCGCCAGGCGAGGTAGTTCTGCGACATCGGCGAACTCACCCCCGCGGCGGCGAGCGCCCCGCGTTCGTCGGCGGTGGCGCCGTCGGCGTGCAGGAAATTGCTGCGGAAGATGCGCCGGGCAAACACTTGGGCGTGCTGCCAGAGGTCGGAGCTCCGCGTGGCCCAATCGGCGCCTCCGGATGGCGGCGGTGGCGCGCCCCCCCCTCCCGACGCGGGAGGCGGCGGCGCCGGGGCGCCCGCGCCGGGGGGTGGCGGCGGCGGCGACCCCTCACCTCCCCCGGCGCTGGGGGGTGGGAGCGGCGGTTCAGAGGGCGACAGATCAGGCTTGGGTGGATCCTCCATGCCCCCTTTCTACGCGCCCCGACTCCCCGCGTCACGCCGATAGACCCAAGTACCGCCAAAAATATTCGAAAATTTTGGCGCCAACCGCGGGATCCTCGGCGATATTTTTTAAAATTGTTGGCAATCGATTTCTTAAATGTTACTATAACTACTGATAATTCTCTCAAATTAGAGATCGCTCACAACATGCAAGACGGACGGCGGGAAGGGCTTTCATCGCGACGGCGACCCTCAGGGGTGGCGAAGGGCACCCTGTTGGCACTGGCGTTGACGATCGGAGGAGCCGGAGCCCGCAGTTTTCACATCGATTATTCGGCACGCCCCGAACCGGCGGATCTGCTCGCCTTCGACCTCTCCATCCTCAGCGCTGAAACCGAGGCGGATCTGGCGCCGAAGCAGGCCGCAGGGGGGAAGGCGCTCGGCTACCTGAGTTTGGTGGAGTTGCGGCCCGGGACGGAAGCGGCGCGCGCGGCCGAGGGGGCAGAGGTGCCGATCCTCGGCGAGAACCCGCGCTGGGGAAGCTCCTTGGCCGACGTCGCCGACCCGCGCTGGAAGACCGTCGTCTTGGAGACCTTGGCCCCGGCCCTGGCGGCGAAAGGCTTCGACGGCTTCTTCCTCGACACCGCGGACAGCGCCGCCCTGCTCGCCGCCGGACATCCCGGCCGCGCCGACGAGTTCAGCGCCGCGCTGGTGGTGCTGGTGAAGGCGCTCGACGCCCAATTCCCCGACAAGGAGATCGTCATCAACCGCGGTTTCGACCTGCTCCCCCGGCTCGGCGACGCCGTCGACGGCGTGCTCGTCGAGTCGGTTTACCGCAGCTTCGAAGGGGCGGAATACGTCGCGGTCCCTGCGTCTGATAGCGAAGCATTGGAAACGAAGATCCGCGCCTTGCGCGAGTCGGGGATGCCGGTCTACGCGGTCGACTACGCGCCGCCCGCCGACCGCGAGCTCGCCGAACAGACGGCCGGGCGGCTGGCCGCGCTCGGCGCCGAAGCGCTGGTCACCACCCCGCGCTTGGACGGGGTCTCGCTGGCGCCTCTGCGGCGCGAGCTGCGCAAGGTGCTCGTCCTCTACGGCTGGGACGAGACCGAGAAGCGGCCGATGTGGCCCATCGACACGATGACCGCCAGCCGCCTGCAGATGCCGCTCGAGTGGATGGGCTACGAGTGTGAATACCTGCACGTCGCGAAGCAGGAACCGATGGAGTCGCTGGCCGGGCACTACGCCGGGGTGATCTTCGACGCCGAGCTCGAGTTCCCCTACGACAAGGAGCTGCGCTACGCCGAGTGGGCCGTGCGCCAGCGCGACGAAGGCGTCAAACTGCTGTTCGCCGCCGAGTTCCCCTTCGTCACCGACGACGCCATGGAGGAGGTCGCCAAGGGCCTCGACCTGCGCGGCTCCTGCCAGTCGCTGCCGGGCCTCGACGAGGTCGATCTGGTCTCCCTCGACGAGTCGGTGATGAATTTCGAGGCGGAGGTGCGCCCGCACCGCGCCCCCTTCTTCGACCTCCGCGCACCGCAGGGGTCGAAGGCGCTGCTCACCCTGCGCGGCATGGTCGGCGGCCGCTCGGTCGCGGACTACGAACCCGTGTTCGTCGCGCCCTGGGGCGGGGCTTTGCTCGAGCCCTACGCCACCTTCACCGCCTCTCCCGACCACTCGCTGTCGCTGTTCGACCCCTTCGCCTTCCTCGGCGAGGTCTTCCCCGCCGGCGATTTCCCCGCCCCCGACCCCACCACCCGCCAGGGCCTGCGGGTGTTCGCCAGCCACATCGACGGCGACGGCCTCGCCAGCCTCTCCGAGACCCGGCGCGGCGCCACCTGCTCGGAGGTCGTCCGCGACCGCATCCTCAAAGTGTTCCCGATCCCCGTCACGGTGTCGGTGATCGAGGCCAACACCCGCGCCACCGAGGTCGTGCTCGCCCCCGAAGACCGCGGGCGCTACGAGGAGATCGCCCGCTCCATGTTCGCGCTGCCGAACGTCCAGGCTGCGTCGCACACCTACTCGCACCCCTACCTCTGGGTCGCCGACGACCCCGACTACCAGAACCTCTACGAGACCGACCGCCTCGTCCTGGCGGGCGACGAAGCGCTCTACAACTCCCAACCCATCGACTACCGGCGCGAGATCGCCGGGTCGATCGAATACATCGAGCGCGAGCTGTTGCCCGAGGGGAAGAAGGTCGAACTGCTGCTTTGGAGCGGCAACTGCCGGCCGCCCGCAGAGGCGATCCGGATCGTGCGCGAGCTGGGCATCGAGAACATGAACGGCGGCGACACCATCGTCAGCTCCCGCTACCGATGCCTGTCCGCCGTGGCGCCGCGCACCATGCCCTGGCTCGCCGACGACCTCAGCCACGAGCTGCAGGTCTTCGCCCCGAACCAGAACGAGTACGTCTACACCCACGACTGGAGGGGGCCCTTCTACGGCGGTTTCAGCTCGGTCATCGAGACCTTCGAGATGACCGAAGAGCCGCGCCGGGTGAAGCCGGTCAACATCTACTACCACTTCTACAGCGCCGCGAACCTCGGCGCCCTGCGCGCGCTCGAGAAAGTCCACGCCTGGGCCATGACCCAGCCGCTGCACGCCACCACCGCCGCGGAGCTGGCGGCGATGCTGCGCGACAGCCGCGGCACCGCCCTCTACCAGAACCCGGGCGGCCGCGACTGGACCGTGGTCAACGGAGGCCGGCTGCGCACGCTGCGCGTCCCGGCCGCGCTCGGCCTCCCCGACATGGCCCGCAGCGAAGGCGTGCTCGGCTACGCCGAAGACGGCGGCCAGGTCTATATCCACACCGACGGCCGGCCGCGGGCGCGCCTCGTGCTCGAGACCTCACGCCCGCCCGCCGAGCACCTCCGCCTCGTCACCAGCACCGCCGACCTCGAGTTCGCCCGCTTGACCGAGGACGCCGCCGAATTCTCCGCGGGCGGCTTCAACACCGTCAATGTGACCCTCGGCGGCGTGGCGCCCGTCTCATCGTGGGCGCTCCACGTCGGCGAGGCCGAACCGCGGACGCTGGAGGCCGACGCCGAGGGCCGCATCGCCTTCGACCTCCCGCCCGGCTCGCGCGTGCGCATCGGGCGTCCGGCCGTCGCCCTCACCCAGCCCGCCCCCTGAACCACACCCCCATGACGCCCGCCCGAAAGATCAAGGTCGTCCCGGCGCCGCTGCTGTGGCTGCTCGCCGGCGCCGCCGGCCTGGCCGCCTTCGCCCTCGTCCCGCGCGACGCCGAGCTCGTCAACCGCATGCTCGCCGACGGCAAGCAGCAGCGCGCCCTCGAGATCGCCGAGCAGGCCGGCGCCCTCGAAGAGGCGCAGCGTATCGAACAGGAGCTCGCCGCGGCCAAGCCCGCGCCGGCGCCGGTGGAGATCGAACCCGCGCCGCCCGCGGACCCGTCGAAGTTCCTCGCCCTCACCATGTCCACCCTGCCGGCCGGCCCGCTGGCGGGGCCCCACGTGGACACCTTCGCCTCCGCCCTGCAGATCGCGCCCTGGGGCGACGGCGCCGACTTCGCCCACCTCAGCTCCCGCT
This sequence comes from Verrucomicrobiia bacterium, assembly GCA_030430255.1. Lineage (GTDB taxonomy): Bacteria > Verrucomicrobiota > Verrucomicrobiia > Verrucomicrobiales > DEV007 > JAUIGD01. The sequence goes on along the minus strand of JAUIGD010000017.1, from coordinate 20,908 downwards.
CCGACGACCTCTCGCCCGCCGACGCCGAACGCCTCTACCGTCTCGTCGCCCGCAAGGCCCTCGCCAACAGCGACCCGGTGCGCGCCGCCGAGATCTACGACGCCCTGCGCCGCCGCGGGACCGACCTGTCGCCGGCCACCATCGAGAGCATGGTGATGACTTACCGCTACGCCGGGCAGCCGCTCATCGCCCTGCAGGTCCTGGAGGCCACGCTCGACGTCACCGCCGGCTCCGCCGCGCTGAGCGAGGACGAGCGCGCCACCTTGGTGCAGCTCTACTTCGAGTCCTCGCAACCCGGCCGCGCGTTCCAGCTGCTCAAAGCGGAGATCGCCGAGACCCAGGATCCGGAACGCCTGGCGAAGATCATCCCGCAGGCGATCCAGGCCGCCTCCTACTCCGGCAACGGCGCCGAGCTGGCGCCGCTCCTCGAACAGTTCCTCGGCAACATGCCCTACCATTCGATGCGGTTCCCGGAACTCGTCGCCGCCGGGCGCGAAGACCCCTCGCTCGCTGGGGGCGACTACGTGCGCTTCGCCAAACAGTTCGGCCAGCTCTGTGAATGGAGCGCCCGCTACGACGAGGGGTTCGACGCCTTCAGCAAGGCCGCCGCCCTCGGCGACCAAGGGGCGCTCGCCCATTGCATCGCCGTCCACGACGGCCTGTTCCGCCACGAAGACCTCTGCGACCTCATGCACGCGCTGGCCCCCTTCGAGGGCGAACTGGCATCCGAGCGCACCCGCCTGCTCGCCAACCTCCTCGGCCGCTCCGGCGACTACGAGGCCGGCGAGGCCGTCTACGACGAATACCTCGCCATGAACCCGGGGGACGTCGGCGCCCTGGTCGAACTGGCCGGCCTGCGCGCCGAAGCCGGCCAGCTGCAACCCGCGCTCGCCGCCTATCAGACGGCGCTCGCCGAACGCCCCGACAGCGTCGATCTGATCACCCGCGCCGCGGAGCTCCACGTCGCCCTCGGCCAGTACACCGAAGCCTTCGCGCTGCTGCGCGACATCCCCGACGACCAGCACACCGAAGCCACGCTCGAACGCTTCCTCATGCTCGCCGAGTCGCTGTCGGAACTCGACGAGCTCAACCGCGGCCAGATCATCGCCTTCGGCCGCAAAGCCGAGCACAGCGCCGAAGATTACCTCGACCTCGCCGAGAGCTACGCCTTGAAGGGCGACCTCGCCAACGAGGTCACCGTCCTGCGCGGCGGCGTCGCCGCGCTGCCGGGGAGCACCAAGCTGGTCCTCACCCTCGCCGACTCCCTCTACCGCGACGCCGAGTTCGCCGAGGCCGCCGAACTGCTCACCCGCGAGGACCTCGCCGAGAACACCCGCGCGCTGGCGCTCTTCATCGAGATCTGCGGCGGCACCGACCGCTTCCTCTACGCCGCATCGCACCTGCCGGAGGGCGTCGAGCACCGCCATCACTTCTCGCCCAGCATCCGCATCGAACTCGGCCAGATCTACGAGGAAGCCGGCAATTTCTCTGCCGCGGACGCCCTCTACGCCTCCGTCCCCGAAGGCCGCGAAGCCTGGCAGTTGCTCGCCACCGCCAAATACCGCCAGGGCGACTTCGACCGTGCCGAGGAATACCAGCAGAAGTACCTCCGCGCCGCCCTCGAGCCCGACGCCCAAGACTGGATGTTCATGGGCGACATCTACACCAGCCAGGGCAAGACCCGCCTCGCCGACGAAGCCTACCGGCGCTCGCTGCGCATCCTCAAATCAGGGCTCTAGGAGCCTGTCGGACTTGCCCGCTCCGGCCATGCCTGGCGGCGAATCCCAAACCCACCTCGATCTGAAGCGTGCCGCCCTGCGCTGGGCGTACGAGCAGGGCTACCGCTCGGGCGCCCTCGAGGTCCGCATCCCCGCCAGCAACTACCGCGCCGACGCCGTAGCCTATCGGCCGGCGGACGCCCGCGCCGCCGACGGACCCGCGCCGCTCGGCCGCACCGCGATCTTCGAGTGCAAGGCCTCGCGCCCCGATTACCTGCGCGACGGCGCGCCCGAGGCGGCCACGCGCGACGCCCTGCGCCGCAGCCGCGAACGCCTGGCCAAACTCGAGCGCAACCTCGCCGTCCACCACCCCGACCTGCGGCTGGGGGAGACCCTGTTCCCCGAGTACGACCGGCGCGACTTCACCGGCCTCACCCACGAGGGGCACCGCAAGCTGGTCGCCGAGATCGCCCTGCTCGAACGCCGCCTGCACGCGCGCACCAAGTTCGCCCGCCTCGCCCGCTACCGACCCGCCGATGCCCTCTACGCGGTCGCCGCGCCGGGCGTCCTCGACCCCGCCGAACTGCCGCTCGCCTGGGGCCTGTTGGTGCTCGACCCCGGGTCCGGCGGGCTCGAGCTGCAACTGCGCCCGACCCTGCTCGACGCCCCGGCGCGACACCGGCTCGACCTCCTGCAGCGCATCGCCGCCAAAGCCGCCCCCTGGATGCGCGCCGCCGCCGATTGACGCGCGCCCCACAGGCCGTACGCTTGCCGCGACGTGTCCCCCTCCCCTCCCCCCACCGCGTTCCCGCCAGCGGCCGCCCTCGCCGCCAGCCTCGCCCTCGCGTCGCTCCCGACGACCGCCGGCGGCGACACCGTCTCGCTCCTGCCGGCCGCGGACACCTCCATCTTTGAAGGCAGCCCCGAAGGCGCCTACAACTTCGGCGCCGACCGCGACGGCCCGGCCGGCACCACCGGGCCGATGAACGGCACCGTGCGTTCGCGGGCGCTGTTCCGCTTCGACCTGGGCGCCGCCGTCCCCGCGGGCGCCACCATCACCGGCGGCCGCTTCGGGCTGAGCGTCGAGCGCGTCCCCACCGGCGCGCCGAGCGCCGTCTTCCAGCTGCGCCGCATGCTCGTGCCGTGGATCGAGGGCGTCGGCTTCAACCCCGAAAACCCCGGCGGCGACCCCGCGCTCCCCGGCGAGGTCACCTGGGAGCTGCGCGCCCACCCCGGCACCCCTTGGGGCGCGCCGGGCGGCAGCGAGGGCGTGGACTTTGTCGCCACCGTCTCCGCCGCGGCGACGGTCACCACCGGGGCGACCTACAGCTGGGAGCTGAACGCGGCCGGGGTCGCCGACCTGCAGGCTTGGCTCGACACCCCGGGCTCGAACTTCGGCTGGGTGCTGCTCGCCGCCGACGAAGCCGTCGCCAAGTCGGCGCGGCGCTTCTATTTCAAAGAGACCCTCAACGACCACCCCCTCCGCCAGGGCCCGCCGCCGTCTTTGGAAGTCGATTACACCCCCGCGGCCGCGCCCGACGCACCGGAAGTCACCGGTTTCGGCTTCGACGGCGAAAATTTATCGCTCACGTTTCTCGCACAGGCGGGAGTCAACTACGAGATCCAAGTCAACGACGGACTCGCCGCGGCGGATTGGGCGACGGTTCAAAGCTTCGCCCCGAGCGCGGCTGGCCCGATCTCAGCAACGGTCCCCAACGGCGCGAACGAGCGCAGATTTGTAAGGATCTTGGCGCTCGCCCCGTAGTCGGGTAGAAACGTCGAAAACCCCTATAAACGACGGGTTTTTCTCGACGGATCCGCTCCTGTAGAATACCCTTGCGACCGTCGCCAGCGCCAGGAAACCCCCTCCTCTTTCCCGGTGCTCAACCCCTGACCCTCACCGCCCATGAAGCGCCCGCCCATCCAGGTCGCGCCGTCCTTCGCCGCCGCGTCCCTGATCGCCGCCACCCCGGCCACCGCCGCCCTGCTCGGCCCGACCGTGCAATCGATCGACACCGAACCCGACGGTTCGGTCTGCGTCATCGCCGAAGTCCCGCCCGGATTCCGCCACGTCGTCCTCGAACGCTATGACGTCGGGTCCGGCACCTGGGAGAACCTCATCGCCGGCCCGCTCAACGGCGCCAGCAACGCGGTCACCTTCATCGACACCGTCGCCGGCGCCCGCAACATCTACCGCATCACCGCCGGCGAAGACGTCAACGTCCCGCCCGCGCCCTTCGGCGACGACCCCGCCCACTTCGCCGCCGCCTACAGCGGCTCCACCGAACCCATCACCGGCGATGCGCAGATCGGGCACATCTTGAACCGCGTCGCCTACGGGCCCACCGCCGCCGACTACGCGACGCTCAAGGTCGACGGCGCCGCCTCCTACATCGAGAAGCAGCTCGACCCGGGCACCATCGACGAGTCCGGCAACACCGCGCTGAACAATCGCGTCGACGATCTCTTCTACACCTTCATCCCCGGCACCGGCACGCTCTACCTCGACGAAGGCGCGCCCGCCCGCGTCTTCAAAGGCAACGCCGCGCCGCCCGCTGGCTGGGCCGACCCCGGCTTCGACGATTCGGCCTGGATCGCCACCTCGTCGCCGGCCGGCTACGACGGCGGCAACGACCTCGAGATCGCCGACCCGCTGACCGACATGCGCCAGGAGGGCGCCGAACCCGGCTACTACTCGTTCTACATGCGGCAGACCTTCAGCGTCCCCGACCCGGGCGCGCTGGCGAACTTCCACCTCGACATCATCTTCGACGACTCCTTCATCGCCTACCTCAACGGCGTCGAGGTCGCCCGCGCGAACCTGTCCGGAACCCCCGCGTTCAACACGCCCGCCGACAGCGTCGGCGGCAGCTTGGACAACGACGTCGAGAACACCTTCGACCTGAGCGCCGCGCTCGGCCTCCTCAACCCCGGCGCCAACACGCTGGCGATCGAAGTCCACAACGCCAACCTCACCAGCTCCGACTGCGCCGCCCTGCCGGTGCTCGTCGATTACCCGGACACCCCTTACGTGGCGATCAAGGGCGCGCGCGAACTCCAGCATCTGGTCCACCTTCGCGGCGTCTATTCGGGGCGCCAGCTGCAGGCCGTCCTCGGTGAGTTTTGGGAGAACCACTTCACCACCGACTTCGACAAGGTGGAGGACTACATCTACGACATCGACGAATACCGCGCCCTCGCGAACATCTCCGAGCTCTACGAGGACCGCATCCAGCTCCAGGCCCGCATCGAGGCGGCCCGCATCGAGTGGGAGGAGTACGAGTTCCTCTACAGCAACGCCCTCGGCCACTTCGGCGACCTGCTGCTCTACTCGGCCACCAGCCCGTCGATGCTGATCTACCTCGACAACGTCCTCAACCGCGCCGCCGAACCGAACGAGAACTACGCCCGCGAGATCGTCGAGCTGCACGCCTTCGGCGCCGACAACGGCTACACCCAAGGCGACATCGAGGTGCTGGCGAAATGCTTCACCGGCTGGACGATCCGCAAGGTCCACCCGGGCGACAAACTGCCCTTCCCGGACTCCGCCCGCACCCCGCCCACGACCCCGAGCACCAGCATCGCGGCCGAGACGCCCGTGCTCGACCTCGGCCCCGGCTGGAAGTACTTCAAGGGCACCGCCGAACCCTCGCCCGACGGCGGCGGCCTGCCGACCGCCGGCTGGGCCGCGCCGGGTTTCGACGACTCGGCCTGGCTCGACGGCTCCACCGGCATCGGCTACGGCGACGGCGACGACGCCACCGTCCTCTCGGACATGCGCAACAACTACGCGTCGGTCTACGCCCGCCGCGAGTTCACCGTCGACCCCGCCGCCGACAACCTCGTCCTCGCCGTCGACTACGACGACGGCTACGTCGCCTACCTGAACGGCGTCGAGATCGACCGCAGCCCGAACATGGGCGGCACCGGCGAGCCGCCGGCCTTCGACCAGCTCGCCAACTACGGCCGCGAGGCGGGCTCGGACCGCGTCATCGACCTGACCCCCCACCTCGGGCTCCTCAACGCCGCCCCGGCCACCAACGTGCTGGCCCTCCAGGTGCACAACACGACCCTCGACAGCTCCGACGTCTCGCTCCGCCCGCGGGTCCTCGAGCGCACCTACAGCGCCGACAGCATCGCGGTCACCGACGCCGGCGGGCTCTGGACCTTCCGCTTCAACCCCGCCCAGCACAACGCCGAAGCCAAGACCCTGTTCGCCGGCACCCCGCACCAGGTCGACATCCCCGCCGGCCGCACCGACGAGACCGGCGTGGACGACGCCATCGAGGTGATCGACGCCATGGTCGCCGCCCAGCCCTGCGCCGAGTTCATCTGCGTCAAGCTGGTCAACCGCTTCGTCTCCGACGAGATCAGCCTCGACACCTATCAGGCCCGCACCGCGCCGGACCACCTGCTGGAGGTGGTCGACAACGCCGTCGCCGCCTGGTTCTCCACCGGCCGGCCGGGCCACATCGGCACCGTCATGCGCGCCGTGCTCGACCTCGACCGCCGCACCGGCGCCTTCTGGATGGAGGCGAGCCGCCGCACCAAAGTCAAAAACCCGATCGAGTTCGTCAACAGCGCGTTCCGCGCCATCGACGCCGACATCGCCAGCAACTCGCTGCCCGCCCGCGCCGAGGACATGGGCATGGAGCTGTTCCAACGCGACGACCCCGACGGCTTCGACGAGGTCGGCGTCTCCTGGACCGACACCCAGAGCCTGCTCGAGCGCATGAAGTTCAGCCAGGGCCTCGCCGGCAACATGGGCTTCAGCTACGGCGACTTCGACCCCGCCGCCCTGCTGGCCGGCTACGGCATCACCACCGGCGCCGAGCTGCTCGACCACTTCGAGGAGGTGCTGTTCCAAGGCACCCTCCCCGCCGATCGCCGCGCCGTCCTCGAAGCCTTCCTCGACACCGATGTGAACGGCAACGCCAGCCCCTTCGACAGCCTCTCCGGCAGCGCCCGCCTCAACCGCGTCGAGGAAACCCTCGGCCTCGTCCTCTCCCTCCCCGAGTTCCAGTATCAGTAACCCCGCAGCCCGCCATCCACCCCAACCGGCCAGACCCATGCAACCCTCACGACGCACCTTCCTCAAAGCCGGGGCCGCCACCGCCCTGATCAACGGCATCTTCGGCCGCGGCCTGCTCGCGCAGGGCACGGGCTCGCCGAAGAAGATGGTCTTCATCTTCCAGCGCGGCGGCAACGACGCCCTCAACACCGTCATCCCGCGCGGCGACTCCGACTACAGCACCACCAACCGGCCCAACATCTTCATCCCGGACTCGGCCGTGACCGCCGCCGGCACCGACCTCGGCAACGGCTTCGCCCAGCTCCACCCGGCGATGGCGCCGATGATGCCGCTCTACAACGCCGGCCAGCTCGCCGTCATCCACCGCGTCGGCTACCCGAACCTGTCGCGCTCGCACTTCGACAGCCAGGACTACCTCGAGAAAGGCATCACCGGCGAGACCGCCGTCCCGCCCAAGGACGGGATGCTCTACCGGCACCTCGCCAACACCGTCGACCTCTCCGACCCGAACAACACCTTCACCGCCGCATCGATCTCCGGCTCGCAGCTGTTCGCCCTCAAGGGCGCCAAGCCTTTCCCCAACTTCAACCGCATCTCGGACTTCGGCTTCCTCGGCAACACCGCCGAGCGCACCAAGTTCCTCGGCCAGTTGCCCAGCGCCCCGGGCGCCGGCGACGGGCGCGGCATCCTCGGCCTCTACGGCCAAGACCCCGCCACCGCCGAGGAGATCTCGGCGCTGATGCACGAGACGGGCAAGGCGCTCGGCACCAGCGTCGGCACGGTCGCCTCCGCGGCCGGCAGCTACACCCCGGAGAACGGCGCGGTCTACCCGCCGACCGACTTCGGCCGCAAGCTCGAGGAGGCCGCCATCCTCCTCAAACGCACCCCCGCCCGCGTCGTCGGCGTCAACATCGGCGGCTGGGACACCCACACCAACCAGGGCGGCGCCACCGGCAGCCACGCGACCCGGCTCGGCTACGTCGCCCAGGGCTACCAGGCGCTTTCCCTCGACCTCGCCGCGCAGTGGGACGACATCGTCGTCGTCACCATGACCGAGTTCGGCCGCACCTCGATCCAGAACGGCAGCGGCGGCACCGACCACGGCGAGGCGAACGTCATGTTCGTCGCCGGCGGCGGCGTCACCGGCGGCGCCTACAACTGCGACGCAACCAGCTGGGAAGCCGGCGCCATCTTCGGACGCCGCGACCGCTACCTGTCCCGCAAGACCGACTTCCGGGCCGTCTTCGGCGAGATCTTCGAACGCCACTTCGGCGACGACCCCGCCCTGCTCGACACCATCATGCCGGGCTACGAGTTCGACAAATTCGACTACCCCGACGAGTTCAACTACCTGAACCTGTTCGTGTAGCAGGCGGGAGGCGGCGCTCGATCGGGGCGCTCATCGTCGAAGAGTGACCGAGCGGCTTGTCAATGTCACGCCCACCTCGGCCCACTACCGGAGCGCCTGCGGAAAAGGGGAGGCCCGCCCTCCAGCGGCGCGTTCACTGAAGGGCGAGCGCCATCCCCCCGCCCCCCTACTCCCAGCGGTTCACCGGATAGTCTGCGGCGTCGCCCGCGAGCAGGGGCGGCTTGCCGCAGCAGACGTTTTCGTCCATCAGCTGCGCGAGGCTCGCGACGCTGGGTTCGCCCTCGTGGCGGGTGTCATTGAGGAAGATCGCGGGGCCGGGTCCGGTGGCGCCGCGTGCGCGCGCGGCGGCGGTGTCCGCCGCGACCAACCCGCCTGAACGCGGCGCCCCGAGATCGGCACTGAACCGGGCGAGGTCGAGCCCCGCCTGCTTCGCCATCAAGCGCAGCGCGGGCTCCGCGGGGACGGCAGGCTCGGCGAGGATGCGGTCGAGCATCGGCCACAGCTGGCCCTGGGCGGCCGCGGCCACGAGCGCCCCGTGCGCTTTCAGGGCCGCTGGCCCGGACGGGGCATGGCGCAGCTCGATGCGCACGTCCTGCCGCTCCCTGCGGAACGCCTTGAGGGTCTGTGCGAACGCGGCGGTCGCCTGCAGCTCGCCGAGATCGACGTAGAACTCCACGCGCGCCGATGCGTCCGCCGGCCCCGAGGCGAACGCCGCCGGATGGATCTCGGGCCCGGCGGGCTGCGCCGCGGCCCGGACCGTCGCAGCGCCACCGAGGATCGCCTCGATGCGCTCGCGCAGCGCCTCGGGCGTGTGGCGGCCGACCAGTTGCTCGCCGTTGATGTAGGTGGTGGGCGTGGCGCGGATCGCCAGCCCGTCTCCGTCGGCGATGTCGCGCCGCAGCATCGCCATCGCCGCGGGGTCCGCCATGTCGCGGCGCAGCCGGTCGAGGTCGAGCCCGACCTGCCCCGCGCGGGCGAGCAGGTCAGCCTCGTCGCGGAGCGGGCTCGCCATCAGCGCCTCGTGCATCTCCCAGAACTTGCCTTGGCGCATGGCGGCGATGGCGGCGAGGTGCGGCCGGAAGCCGTCGCTGTCCATGCTGATCGGGAAGTGTTTGAACAGGCGGCGCACCTTGCCGGGGTAGGCTGCGGCCACTTCGTCGAGCGCCCTCGCATTGACGCCACAGAAGCCGCAGCGGAAGTCGGAGAACTCGACGATGGTGACCGGGGCGTCCGCCGGCCCCGCCGCCGCCGCCGAGCCGAGATCGATGTCATCGTAGCCGATACTCGGCGCGGCGGGCGGCGCGGGCGCCGGGGGGTGCACCAAGGCGCGCAGGGCCTCGACCCCTTCGATTTTGGTGCCGTTGATGAACAGCGTCGGGAGCGTCTGCACGCCGAGCGCCCGGGCTTCGGACAGGTCGCGCATCACCGCGTCGCGGTGGACCCGCGAGTCGAGCGCCGCCTCGAAGGCCGCGGCGTCGAGCCCCAGCTCGGCGGCGACCGCCAGCAAGCTGGACTTGCTGCGGCCGCCGCGCTCGAAGAGCCGGTGGTGCATGTCCCAGAACCGACCCTGGTCACCCGCGGCGAGCGCCGCCTCGTGGGCGGCTAGCGACGCGGCGCTGCCGGGCGCGTGTTTGAAGACGCGCTCCAGGGCGAGCCCCCGGGAGTCCGCGAGTTCCTCCAGCAGCCCTTCCACCTCCGCGCACGGTGCGCTGTCGAAGTCGGAGAACTCCACCACGAAGGCGGGTGGGAGCGGGTTGCCGGCGGGGGTGGCGCTGTGGTCCGGGTGTGCGGTGGCGACGGCGGCCATGGCCAAGAACGGCGCCAAGGCGGCCAGCAGGGGTGACGGTGTTGCTTTCATCAGGTCGTTCGGTTCTGGGTGGATTTGGGTTTCTGGGTCGCTGTTCGGTCACGGGGCGGTCACCCGGAAGACAGGCGAGATCCCGGAGTACGGCTGCGCGTTGTCCGACAGGGCGGGCAGCTGGTGCCCGGAGTGCACGAGGCGGTAGCGCCCGGCCGGCGTGCCCTCGGGGATCTCCCAAGTCACGGTGGCCAAGGCGGTCTCGCTCACCAGCGGGATGCCGTCGCCGGCTTCCCACTCGACGGTCACCTCCCAGTCGGCGTCGGTCGCCACGGTGCGCCAATCGTCCGCGCCAAACCGGCGCTGCACGGCGGCGAAGGTGGGTTGGGCATCGAGCAGGCGGTTCGATTCGGTGCCCGAAGCCCACCCGGCTTGACCGGCCCAGAACTGGATGCTGGCGACAGCGCGCCCGTCGTTGCGGAACACCTGTGGGGCGGCATTGCGGTCCCAGGCCTCGGTGCGGACATAGTCGCCGAAGCCGACCAGGCGCTCAGCGAGCGGCGCCACGCAGGCCTCCGGGGAATCGACCGCCGCCAGGGTGCGGTCCCAGCCCTCGCAGGACCAGCACTCATTGCGCCCGATGTCGAGGAACCACAGCGGGTTGCGGTCGCTGCAGGCGAACGGGCGCCAGCGGGTCGCGGCGGCGAACACCGGGGCGTTCACGCGGACACAGCCGCTGTCGCCGGTGACGGGCAAGACACCACGGACGAAGCCGGAGGGGCAGCTCCAGCAGCGGCCCGTCCCGATGTCGAGGAACTGGCCAGCGGGGCAGAGGCCACCGTGCCGGGTGGCACCCGACCACGCGGCCGGCACCCGTTTCTCACAGGCGCTGTCACCGGTGACCGCGAACACCGTGCGGTCGTAGCCGGAGGGGCAGCTCCAACACTTGCCGGTGCCGATGTCGAGGAACTGCCCGGCCGGGCAGAGGCCGTCATGGGCGGTCGCGGGTTTGAAGTCGGCCGGCACCGTCTTCACGCAGGTCGCGGTGCCGGAGATCTTCCCGTAGCCGGAGGGGCACTTCCAACACTTGCCGAGCAGCGCGTCGAAGGCGTAGCCGGAGGGGCAATCGGTGCCGAAGAAGCCGGTCCCGTCCTGGGTCAGCGCCGTGGTGGTGACGTCGTGGGCGGGCAGCTCGCAGGCGGTCGGCCCGCTGACGTCGAAGACCGTCCGGTTGTAGCCGGAGGGGCAGCTCCAGCACTTGCCGGTGCCGATGTCGAAGAACTGCCCGACGCCGCAGCCCGGGCCGCCGTGTTGCGCGGCCGCCCGGTAGACCGTCTCGGCGGGGCGTTCGCAGGCGGTCGCACCGTTGATGTCGAAGACCGTCCGGTCGTAGCCGGAGGGGCAGCTCCAGCACGCGCCGGTGGCGAGATCGAGGAACTGGCCCGCGGGGCAGGTGGCCGCCCCGTGGCGGCTCGCCGCGGCGTAGTCGGTCGTCGACGGCTTCTCGCAGCCGTCGGCAGCGGGCCTGTCCTCGCCGTCGACGATCGGGAACACGGTCCGCTGGTAGCCCTCGGGGCAACTCCAGCAGAAGCCGGTCCCGGGATCGAGGAACTGCCCGTCGGGGCAGCCGGCCGGTTCTTTGTAAACCGCCCTCGCGTGCCGCTCCATGATCGGCACCTGGCTTGCCAACGGCTCGGCGGCGAGCAGCGGGAAGGCCGGCGCGGGCGTGTCCGGCATCGCCAGCGAGGCGACGCCCCGGCCATCGACGATCGCCTGGGCGAGCTCGGTGAACTGGTGCTGGTAGGCGACCAGCGTGAAGGCGCCGAACTGGGTCGAGGCGGCCTCGTAGCCCTGGTTCAGAACGCCGAAGTCGCCGGGCTCGCGGTGGAGGTATTCCTCGTAGGTGGTGACGTAGCCGGAGTACGAGTTCGACAGGCCGGCGATGATGGTGCGCACCTCTTCGCCGTCGGCGGCGAACACCGACTCGACCGTGCGGCGCAACCGCGCCCCCGCCATCACGGTGAACTCCGCCGGCACCGCGAGGATGGCGAGGTCGCCGACCTTCAGGATCGAAACCGGCAGCACCTGCGGCGTCCAGGTCTGTCCCTGCAGCGCCTCGGTACCGGTCGTGAGGATGACCTCCTTCGGGAAATGGCACTCCTCGAAGGCGTCGGTCACCGGATCGTCGATGATCCCGTTGCTGGCGATGAAGGCGTCGATCAGGCCGGAAGCCAGCCCCTCGCCGTCGAGCGTCCCTTTGGCAAACTCGGCGCCGAGCGCCCCCGTGCAGGTGTGCCGCGGCACGGCGTCGTCGAACGGGAACCCGACGCCGGGGATGTTGTAGGGATAGACGGAACCGGGATCGACGGTGAAGGACTCATCGAACCGCACGTAGGCATGGCGGTAGTCGATCTCCCCGGCGATCCGCTCCCCGGCATTCTCGAAGAGCTCCATCGCCGCACGGAACTGGCGCTCGCCGATGATCTCGGCGCGGCGGTAATCCTCTTCGCGGCTGTGGTCGCCCTCGTCGACCACGATCCAGCCGCCGCGGATGCGGTAGCTGTCGCCGCTCCGGATCGACAGCGGGAGCGAGATCGTGAGCTGGTGCTCGCCGAAACCGGTCACTTCGGAGCGGGCTCCGGTGCGGACGTTCTCCACCCGGTAGGGGGCGCCCTGCGTGAGGTGGTCGGTGAAATCGATGTCCAGATCGGTCGCGCCGTCGGCATCGAACACGCCCTCGACGACGAGGTCGAGCCCGCGATCGCGCAGGTTGGCGGTGAGGTCGCCGGGGTTGGAGTTCGCGAAGCCGGCGACGAAGCCGCTGCCGGCGGCGGCGTACCCTGGGTAGCTCGCCGCCTGCCCCTTCTCGAACAGATAGGCGGCGCGGCCCTTGTTGTCCCCGGTCAGCAGGGTGTTGAACTTCGAGACCGAGACACCGTGGACGGGGAACCAGTTCAGCATCGCGCGCGGGCTGCGCCCGGCGCCCTCGAAGCGGAGGCAGAGCATCTCCGTATCGCGGTTGTCTCCCGGGTAGGGGTCGGGGATCAGGTCGCGGCGGACGAACTCGATGTTGTCCCCGTAGGCGCGCGGCCGGCGGTTCTCGTTCGCGTCCGGCAAGCTTCCGGAGTTCGCCAGCAGGCGGCCGGGGTTGAGTTCGGCGTCGGCGTCCGCCTTCTTGATCGCCATGTAGATGCCGTGCACCATGGCGTCGTAGGTGCGCCAGGAGAACCCGCCGATGGACGCGTTGTAGAGCACATGGTACGAGTGGCCACCGGCGGCGCCGTGGGTGTGGGTGGCGCTGAGGACGATGTTCCTCTCGTCGTAGCGACCGGCGAGCTGCGGGTCACCGGCGATCTTCTCCACCACGCCGCGGGTGACCGAATGGAACACCTGCCCGCTGTCGACGACGACGAAGGCGACGCGCTTCGAACCCTCGTCGCGGCCGGCGAAGACGAAGGCGCGCGCCCACTGGCGGTCGTGGATCCCGGTCGAGACCTGCTCGCCCTCGGCGTAGCCCATCATGCCACCGCCCGCGGCGAGGCCGGTGATGTCGTGGATCCCGCGCCCCAGTTGGTAGTTGTAGACGAAGCGGTTCGACCCATCGGCAGCGGCGAGATAGTCCTCGAGGTGGGAGTTGCCCGTCGCCGCCGACACGCGTGCGGCGTCGCCCGGCTCGAGCGGGTCGAGGGCGGCGCCGTGGCGCAGCTCGTAGACGTCGTCGATCCCGTCGCCGTCGGTATCGAAAGGGTCGCCCAGGGGGATGCGCTCGACGGCGTAGAACGCGCGTGCGCCGTCCGCCCAATCATCTTCGAGCGTCTGGGAGCCGGCGCCCCCGAGCGAGGAATCGATGGCGCTCCAGGCACCGGCGAGGTCGTCGCTGCGCTGCAGCATGTAGTAGGAGTCAGCCTCGGCGCGGAACTGCAGCAGCGCGCGCGCGCCGGCGCGTTCGAACGATTCGATCTGCGGCGGCCCGGGCGCGGCCCAGGCAGAGGGTGGGGCCGCCGCCAGCAACGGTGGGACGAGGGCGAGAAGGTGGCACGGTTTCATCGGTCTGTGGTTTGGGTTGTGGAGGTGCCTCCGCCACACCCTCCCCGGGCGCGGCACCACCTCCGTCGTCCTCTACTGGGCAGACCGGTTCCGATTGTGACAAAAAAAGGGGAGCCCAGGGAGTGGTGAGTGATCCGGGCTAATCGGCACTGACCGAGATCAGGAAGGGCGCCGCCTTCCGCTGCATCGCCGAGACGTAGTCGATGGAACGCACGCTCTCCTCTGGGTGCGGGTTCTCCCAGACGTGTTGAAACAAGGCGAGCCTCCGCCCCGAGCGACGGCTCGGCTCATTGGAACCGGACCACACCGCCTCGGCGGGCAGCGCGACCGGATCGGGGTACCACCAGTCCCAGACCTTCGCGACGGACGATCGGTGTGGGGCGCCGGCGAGTTCGCCACCGGGTTCTGCATAGCGCAGCTCGATCCGCTCCGGCGGGCGTTCCGTGTAGCGGATCTCGATGTGCCCGAGGACGGATCCGTCCTCGTCCGCCTTGTGCCAGCCCGAGGCATGCAGGAAGTGGAGGCGCGCGCACTTCCGCTCCACCGGGATGCCGTAGACGCCGACCGGGAACGCGTCGAGCCCCGTACCCGGCCCCTCCCGTTCGGTCGCCGCGACGCAGGACAGATGGACGACCCCCCGCAGGTCGAAGCCGGGGCCCGCCGACGGCCGCAAACGCCCGGGATCGCCCGCGAGATCGAGCAGGTGGTTGCCGGTGCTGCGGTGGAGGTCGGCGTCCAGCGGGGCGGTGTAGAAGGCGGAGAGGTCGATCGCACCGGAAGGGGTCCCGGCCGGACGCGGCGGGAAGCCGAGCAGCTCGCGGTTCGCCTCGGCTGCCCCCTCGAATTCGCCCGCCGTGCGGAGGGCCTCGACCCGCGCCCGCAGCAACCGCGCGCGGTTCCGGGCGGGGAGGACCTCGCCCCCGTCGAGCAGCCGGGAGACGGCACCGATCGCACCGGCGCCACCTTCCTCGAGGTCGAGCAGCGCGCGGGTCGCGAGCAGGAACGGATCGCCGGGCGCCTCGCGGAGTTCTGCGGCGACCATGCCGCGCATCTGCCGTGCGAGCGAGGCATCGGGCTTGGGCGGAGCCCCTTCCCAGAGGCGCCGCAGGCCCTCCCGCCACGGTGGCGGCTCGCCCCCCCTCACGGCCGGACCGTCGGCGAACTCCGCGTTCGTGACCCGCGCGGCCGCCGCCGCATCGAGCGCCGACCACAGGCGCAGCGAATTCTCGTAGCCCGAGCCGGCGAGCGTGCTCCCGTCGGGGCTCCAGTCGATGGAGTACATCTGCTCGGCGTCGCCGCGCAGGTTGAGCGCGTCGCGGAAGCGCGCCCCATCGAACAGCCGGATGTCGCCGAACTGCCCCGCCGAAGCCAACCGGTCCCCATGCGGCGGTCGCCAGCGGATCGCCTTCACTTTGCCAGCGTGGGCGCGCCGCAGGGAGAATAGGCCCGAGCCGTCGGGGACCGCGAAGACCGCCAAGTCCCCACGCTCGTCGCCGGCCGCCAGTTTCCCGCCGTCGGGCGAAAACCGCACCTCCTCCAACGCGCCGCTGAAGGCATGCCACCCCCGGAGGTGGGCGAGGCTGTCGCCGTCCCAAAGGTGGATCGAACCGTCGTAGCTCCCGGTGGCGAGCAGGCGGCCGTCCGCCGACCAGTGGGCGGCGGCGACGAGGGGCCGATCGCCACCCGGCAGCCGCAGGCCCGGGCTCACCGCCTCGCCCGACGCGAGGTCCCAGATGCCCTCCCGCGTGACGATCCGGTCCCCGCACCACGCCTCGAGATGGTCTCCGGCCGCGGGGATCGCGATGCCGGCAGGCGCGAGCTCAGGCCAGGTCCACACGCCCAACCCCCGCCCGCCGCCGACGGCCAACAGCCCAGATCCCGAAGGCCCCCAAAGGATCGTCGCCGGCGAGGGGACTTCGAGGAGACGCAGCTTCGGCAGCTCCTCGCGATGGATGGTCGGACCGTCCGCCTCGACGAAGAAAACCCCGTCGTTCTGCGGCCCACAGGCGGCGACGGTCGTGCCGTCCGGCGACCAGGCCACGACGTCGATCCACTGCGGGAATTGTTCGACCCGGCGCCGGCCGGTGCCGCGGTGACCCCGATCCCAGATCGCCACTTCGCCATCGTCCCCCCCGCTGGCGAGCTGCGAACCATCCGGCGACCAAGCCACCGCCCGCACGGCGCCGCCATGCCCGACGAAGGTCGCCGCGGCCGCGGCGGCCGCGACCTCGTCGGGGCGGCTGTCGAGGTCCGCGAGGGACCACACCCGGAGCAGGCCGTCGACCCCGGCCGTGGCGAGCTCCCTGTCAGCATTCGGGTTCCACGCGGCGGCGAGCACCGCCCCATCGTGCACTTGTTTCTCGAAGTGCAGTGCGCCCGACCACGGATCCCACACCCGCACGTGCTCCGAACCGGTCGCCGCAGCGAGGTCCCCCGCCCCGCCCCAGGCGAGGTGGCGCACCCCGTCGCGATAGGTGTCCACGAGGAGGTCCCGACCCCCGCCACCACCGGTCCGTCCCCAGACCCGGGTCGTCCCCTGCTCGTCGCCGAGCGCGTAGGCCAAGGCCTCGCCCGCCGGCTGCCAGGCCAGCGCGCTCGGTTCCAGCGGCGTGGCGAGGGAATCGTCCACCCTGCCGCGCGCCACATCCCAGACCACGATCTGGCGGTCGGACGCCGCCGAGGCGAGACCACCGTCGCGCCCCCACGCCAACGCGGTGACCGCCGCCGAATGTCCCCGCAGCACCGTCTCCCCAGCACTGGGATCCGCGGGGTTCCAGACACGGATGGCGCCGGATTCGCCCGCCGCTGCCAACCGCCCTTCGCGCGACCAGGCGAGCGCCCGGACCGCCCCGCCGCCGGCGGCGAGCCCGCGCGCCAGCGTGCGCGCACGGGCGTCCCAGAGCAGCACGCGACCGTCGGCGCCGCCGCTGGCGATCCAGCGGCCATCCGGGCTCCAGCTGCAGGCGAACACCGGCCCGGCGTGTTCGCGCAGCACCACCTCCGCCTGGCGCGCCTCGCGCAGGAGGTAGAACCACTCCCACCCCCGCGGATCGTCTTGCGCCGAGGCGTAGCCGCTCACCTGCATCATGCGCCGGAAGCGCGCGACATCTCCCCTCGCCAATTCCCCTGCGGCGTGCGCGACCGTCGCGAAGTAGTTGAGCTCGACCTGCTCGGCCAACGCCTCCGCCCGCGCCGCCGCGGCCGCCCGCGCCTCCTGCGCCTCGCCCGCACGCATCTCGGCCTCCGCCTCCGCCTGCCTCGCGCGCAGCGCCAACCACGTCCCACCCACCGCCATCACCACCAGCGCCGACACCAAGGCCGCGGCGCTCGCGGCGAGCCCGCGATTGCGACGCACGAACCGCCCCAACGCATACATCGACGACCGGGGGCGGGCGGCGATCGGCTCGCTGGCCATCGACCGCTCGAGGTCGGCGGCCAGCGCATTCGCCGTCTCGTAGCGGCGCGTGCGGTCTTGCTCGAGGCATTTGAGGACGATCCAGTCGAGGTCTCCGCGCAACAGCTTGCCCAGCTTCGAAGGCTCGGTGCCCCGCGAGCGGGCGACGGCGGACAGGGCGGCGCCCATGGTGCTCAGCCGGGTGCTGGGGCGGTGCACCCGCTTCTCGCGGATCAACTTGGAGAGGCCCGCCGCGCCGGCGGTGCGCACCTCGTCTTGGCTGAGTGGCGTCGTGCCGGTCAACAGCTCGTGCAGCAGCACCCCGAGCGAGTAGATGTCGCTGCGGGTATCCACATCCAGCCCGCTCATCTCCGCCTGCTCCGGGCTGACGTAGGTCGGCGTGCCGACCATCGCCCCGTAGCGGGTGAAGAGCGTCTTCTCGGTGAGCTGGCCGCGCGTCGCCTTGGCGATGCCGAAGTCGATCACCTTCGGGACAGGCTCGCCGTCGTGCAGCGAGACCATGACGTTCGATGGCTTGAGGTCGCGGTGGATGATCCCCTTCTGGTGGGCGTGCTGCACCGCCCGGCACACCCGGACAAACAGCCGGATGCGCTCCTCTGGCGCGAGTTGGTTCTGGTCGCAATATTCGGTGATCGGGATGCCCTGCACCAGCTCCATCACGAAGTACGGCCGCCCCGATCCGGTGGCGCCGGCGTCGAGCGCCTTGGCGATGTTGGGGTGGTCCATCATCGCCAGCGCCTGCCGCTCGGCCTCGAAGCGCGCGATCACATCGCGTGTGTCCATGCCCAGCTTGATCACCTTCAACGCCACCCGCCGCCGCACCGGCTCTTGCTGTTCCGCCATGTAGACGACGCCCATGCCGCCTTCGCCGATCTCCTGGAGGAGTTTGTAGGGGTCGACCTTGGTCCCCGGCCCCTCGATGAGCTGGGCCAGATGCGCCCCGCCGGCACCCGGGTTCGGTTCTGTGTCTGGCTCCTCCACCGGACGATTCGTAGCGGGCTTGAACGGGGACGTCGAGCGGGGCTTCAGGCGAGCACCGCCAGCAGGTGCCGCACCTCGTCGTCGATCTCGGCGCGCGTGGCGACCGTGTCGGCGACGGTCTCGACCAGCGCCTCGCGGAAGCGGGCCCGCATGCGCGACGCGAGCTGCCGGGCGTTGCCCTCGCTCGTCCCCAGGGAATCGGCGGCCGACCGGTAGCCGCCACCCCCGTGCCCGGTGCTCACCAGCGGCCAGATCGCAGCGAACACATCGCCCTTGCCCGTCTCCTCGTAGTGCTCCCGGAGGCGCTCGCCCGCATCCGCCATGACCCCCTCGGCCCAGCGCTTGTCGTAGAGCAGGTCGGGCGAGGCGGCGGCGGCGGGCTCATTCTGATACCGCGTCTCCGCGGTCCCGGCGTCGATCGGGACGTGCAGTTGCCCGCCGCCACGCTTCGCCGCGGCCTCCTTCCGTCGCACCCCGCTGACGTAATTCTTCAGGCAGCCGAGCAGATAGCAACGGAACCGGCCCCGCTCCTTCTCGAGACTGGCGAAACGGTCGCCGGACAGGAGGTGCGAAAAGAAACCCTGGGTCAGGTCCTGAGCCACTTCGCGCGGGTGCCCAGACCGCCGCAAGAACGCGTAGAAGGGGTACCAATAACGCTCGCTCTGCGAAGCGAACGCCTCCATGCGCCGCGCGGTGTCGGCCCCATCGCCGCCGCAGAGGAGAGTCCAACAGGTGGTCGGAAACTGCACCTGCCGGGAGGGCAAGCCCACGCCGGTCCCGCCAAAATCTTCAGCTGGCATCCCGCCACCATAGCGCGGCGAGGCGCCCTGCCCCCAGAAAAAAGCGCCGGCGCCGATCCGCCGAACCCGCAGACGAAGCGGAGCCTGCCCCTCGACCAAGGGGGAGAAAGCGGGTAAAATGTCGCGCCCGGCGGGAGTGTTTTGGAACCCGAATCCCCCCCGACAAACCGATTTTCACCATGATGCCCGAACTCCGCTCGACCGCCCTTGCCCTCACCGCCACCGCCGCCCTCGCGCTCCCAGCCGCCGGCGAGGGCAGACCGTTGAACTTCGATCAGGACAAAGCCTACGAGCACGTGATCGTGCCGATCTTCGCGAAGTCCTGCACCGGCTGCCACGGCGCCGAGAAAGCCAAGGGCAAAATCCGCCTGCACACGCCCGAAGAGATCGCCGCCAGCGAGACGGTGGTGCCCGGCAACCCGGACGACAGCGAGACCGTGGTGCGGATTTTCCTCCCGGCCGACGATGAGGACGTCATGCCGCCGGAGGACAAGGAACCGCTGACGGACGCCGAGAAAGCGCTCATCCGCTGGTGGATCGCCGGCGGCGCCGACTACGAAAAGACCATCGCTGAGATCGGGGTGGGCGACGACGTCCAACCGCTGCTGACCGCCTACCAATACAGCGCGCCGAAGGTGGTGGAGATCAAGAAGGCCTTCGACCTCCCCGAACCCGCTGGCGAGGCCGACCCCGCCGCGGTGGCGGCCATCGATGAGGCGGGCGTGTTGATCATGCCGCTGGCGCAAGACACGAAATACCTCTCGGCGAACGCCCTCAACGTCGCCAAGAGCTTCGATGACTCCGGCGTCAAGCAGTTGGTCGGGGTGGCGAGCCACCTCACCTGGCTCGACCTCTCCCGCACGGGGGTCACCGACGCGGCGGCCGCGGACCTGGGCAAGCTCACGCAACTGACGAAGCTGCACCTCGAGAACACGGGTGTCGGCGACGCGACCCTGGCCGAGGTGGCCAAATTGCCACACCTCGAATACCTCAATGTCTACGGCACCCAGGTCACCGACGCCGGGCTGGCGCACCTCAAGGGTCTGACCAAGCTGAAGAACCTCTATGTCTGGCAGACCGGCGTCACGGAAGAAGGTGCCAAGGCGCTCGAGGAAGCGATCCCCGGCCTCGAGGTCAACACCGGCTGGAAAGCGCCCGCCCCGCAGCCGGAGGGTGAGAAGAAGGACGGCCAGAAAGAGGGGTGAGCCCCCTGCGGACCGACCCGCATCCCCAACCCCGGGCGGAACCCGGGCTGCGGCTCGCGCCACGGGGTGCCGGGCGGTTCTCGCCACAGCGGTGACCCGGTCGAGGTGGCAAGTAGCCCGGAGGGCGCTGGGGTCATGGAACCGCAGAGGGCTCCGGAGACGCGGACCGCGGTGAGAGGCCCTTCGCGTTGCTCGGGGTGACAGTGCGGGAGTGGAATGTTGGGAGTGATGCGGGTTTCGACCCCCCGCGGGGAATGCGGCGTGTCATCCTGACAAGCGCAGCGCCGGAAGGACCCCGCCATGGAACCCGCGGGTCGAGCCCCGGGACGCCCCGGATGCCTTGACGGCTCCAAGCGAGCGGGCACCGGGACGCTGCCACCCGTCGATGCCTATCCTTAAACGAACGCCGTTCGGGCTAGCCCGGATCGATCACCACATCCGCAGGCGAGGTGCCGCCAGTCGTTGAGGCTGAGTAGGCGGCGGCAGGGATCGGCGCTGCGGCTGGGTGAACACCCTGCCCGAGCCGATCCCAACGCCAACACC
>JAUIGD010000390.1 GCA_030430255.1 Verrucomicrobiia bacterium | reverse complement strand
GGACGGCTCGTCGTGGTGGTCGCCAACCTCGCCCCCCGCAAGATGAAGTTCGGCCTCAGCGAGGGCATGGTGATCGCCTCCGGCCCCGGCGGCAAGGACGTGTTCCTCCTCGCCCCCGACGACGGCGCCGTTCCCGGGCAGCGGGTGCACTAGCGAGAGCGCCGCCCGCGCTCCGTGGCATCGCGTCCCGCCGATGTCCGTGCCGGAGGCGTCCTGCCTCCGCGCCCGGGCTCCCCCGAATGGCGCTTGAACAAGGGCGTGCATCGCTTTGCCGCGGCTTCTCCCGCCCCTGCCGGGGCAGATCACGACGATTTCCAGTTCCCCGGAGTTCCGCTGGCGCTCCGCTCCGCGCTCCCTTCTCTCGTGCCTCCGGCACTTCCCCTGAACCAAGCGCCAGGAGTTGCGCTTGGATAAGCTGGGTTCTCGGCGGTTTGAGTTGGGAGCGGAACAAAGGCTCGCTCCGGAAAATCCTCGTGAGTGCCGCCATGACAATCGGGCGCGGAACAGCCCCTCCGAGTCGCGTCCCCAACCCGGGAGGCGCTGGGATCGTCCAACACGGATGGCTCCGGAGACGCGGGCCGTGGTGAGAGGCCCTTCGCGTTGCTCAGGGTGACAGCCTTGGGGTCGAATGTGGACCGTGTGGCGGGTTTCGACCCCCGCGGGGAAGCTGGGGCGATTTGGGGGAATTGGAAAACGTCTCGCGCCGGAACGGGCAAGTCCGACAGCCTCCTAGCCCGGATCGATCGCCACATCCGCAGGCGAGGCGCTGCCATTCGTTGACGCTGAGGAGGCGGCGGCAGGGACAGGTGAAACGGCTGGGTGAACACCCTGCCCGAGCCGGTCACCACACCAACATCCTCAGCATCAACGAGCGCGAGCCGCAGCCCGGAGCTTGGTGATCGATCCGGGCTAGCCAAACAACAAGATCCCCAGCATCCGCAGCTTGCCGATCCGGTAGCGCTTGTCGTAGACGCGGAACCCGTCGGCGCGCATCTTGGCAAGAATCGCCCGGTAGATCTTCCCCATCTTCCTCGCCGCGCGCAGGGCTTTGCGGTCGCTGGCTGGCATCGCGGCCTCGGCCTCAGCGAAAAAGCGTTCTCCCCGCTGCGCTTGAAATTCCATCAAGCGGACGAACGCCTCGCGGTCGCCACCGCGCCCCTCCAAAAGGTCCCGCTCGCTGATCCCGAAACGCTGCAGTTCCTCCAGCGGCAGGTAGACCCGCCCCTCCCCTGCGTCTTCGCCGACGTCGCGCAGGATGTTGGTCAACTGCAGGGCGTAGCCCAGCGCCACCCCGTAGCGCTCGCTGTCCGGGTGGGTGGCGCCGAAGATCTTCAAACTGACCAAGCCCACCGCGCAGGCGACCCGGTAACAGTAGCGCTGGAGGTCCGCAAAGCTCTGGTAGCGGACCGCGCCCCCGATGTCCATCTCCATGCCACGCACGACCTCCACGAAAAGCTCGGTCGGGATCGCGTACTTCTCCCGCAGCCGCTCCGTCTCCGACTCGATCGGCCCCGGATTCTCGAAGCCGGCCTCCAGCCCCTCGCGCCACGCAGTCAGCTGCGCCCGCCGCCGTTCGTCCGGAACACCGAGGTCGTCGGCGATGTCGTCCACGGTCCGGCAGAAGGCGTAGAACGAAACCATGTCACGACGGCGCTCCTTCGGCAGGCAGGCGAGGGCGAACGCCAAGTTCGACTTCGCGCCCGAAGCGACCTCACGCGTCGTCTCGGCTGCCTGATCGCTCTGTGGGAGAACGTTCACGGGCGGATCCTGCGCCGGGTCGGGTTCTTGGTTTTGGCGCAGTAGAGCAATACCCACGCGGCGAGCAACCATACCAGCATCGCCCCGCGCGCGACCGAATGGAACAACTCCCATGCCCGGGCGCCGACGCCGCCCGCCCAGGCGGCGCCGACGGCGGCATCGGCGGCGGCGAGCAGGAACAAGTGCATCGCCGCCACCACCACGAACCACCCGGCATGGTAAGGCAGGGTCCCCCAGCAGCGAAAATTGGCGGCGAGCGCATCGGCGAAACCCCGCTCCCCCGAGAGCAGACAGACCTGAACGAACGCACAGGCGACCGCGACCGCCGCCACCAGCGCCCAGAAGATCGCCGACGCCATCCCTGCCGTCAGCCACAACGAAGCCGCCCCCACCCCGCCGGCGGCCAGCAACAGCGGCCAGCTTCGCGCCGTCCGCCGCCACGCGAAGTCGAACAGGCCACGCCAACCGGGGTCACGCTCGGGCACCAAGACCCCGAGGTAGAGGGCGACCAACACGAAATACTGCCACCCCACCGCCACCAGCGCCCAGAAGAAGGCGCCGATGCTCAGCGCCGCCCGCGTGCGCGGCGCGTGCCCCTCCACCGCCGGGTCGGCCCGCAACCCGGGCACCGCCACATAGAGGGCGGCCGCTCCGGCGCACACCTCCGTCACCCGTTCGATGCGCTCCTCCCCCGCACCCCCCCCCGCCACCGGTGCCCAACCGAAGCAGGCCGGAACCAGCGACAGGGCGGCAGCGATCCCCCAGAGCCGCACGCGGCCGCGCTCGCGGAGCAGATTGAGGCCGTCGATCAGGTACCCGCGGACGGGGTTCGCCAGCATCGTCAGGACATAGCCGACCAGGGCTGCGCCAAGCCAAACGAGTTCTGGGGCCATGGGCGTCTCAGCAGCCTCGATCCCGCTACCGGATCACCCCCCAGTGCTCGAACGGCCAATACACGAACAGGCCCGGGCCCACCAGGTTCGACTCCGGCACGGCCCCCCACATGCGGCTGTCGGAGCTGCTGTAGCTGTTGTCGCCGAGGGCCATGTAGTCGTCCTCGCCGAGCTGATAGCGCCGCGTCTGGGGATCGAACTGCTGCATCGGCCAGTGCCGCGACCGCGGCACGAAGGCGTAGCCCCCGTAGCCCAGCTCCGTGCTCCCCCACACCCGCTGGATGGTCTCCTCAGCGGCCGCCTCGCCGTTCACGTAGAGGCGATCGTCCCCCCTCCGCACTACCAGCTCATCGCCCGGAACGCCGCACAGGCGTTTGATGTAGTGCTGCGAGTGGCCCGCCGGGAGCGGCGGCGTCGACGATCCGGGTTGGTCGACATCCAGCGCCCGCGTGCTGAAGACGAACACTTCGCCCCTCTTCGGCCGCCGGAAGTGATAGGAGAATTTGTTCACCAGCACCTGGTCGCCGGTGTCGATCCAGCCCTGGACCGGCAGCGCCTCGGTGAGGGTTTGGCCGAGCGGCCTGCCGTCCGGGGCGAGCGGGGCTCCGCACTCCCGCAACAGGCTGATCGCCGCGGCCTTCGGCGCCTTGATCTTCAACGGCGGTTGCGCCGCATCGGCGAAATCGATGGTCGTCGTGGTGAAGAACTTGAACCGCGTCCGGTCGCTGATCGCGGAGATCCTCGACCCGGCGGGGATCTCGAAGTCCACGTAGGTCCGCCCCTCGGCCACCTTGTCGAACGCCCTGCCGAGGAACCCCGGCTTGTCGAACGCCCCGAGCGCGGGCTTGTGGGCGTGGGCGATGACCCCGTTGAGCGTCGGCTGCATCGACCCCGTGGGGATGCGGAACGGTTGCAGGAAATAGGCGCGGATCCCGACCGCGATCACCACCGCGACGAAGATCACCTCGAGGTTCTCCCGCAGCCCGCCATGGGAGGGTGGCGGCACCGAGCGCTCGCAGGCTTTGGTCAGGCTCTTCGCCGACTCCTTGATCGCCTCCTTGTCCTTGCCGGACACCGCCTCGCCGAAAGCGTCGAGCTTGCCCTCGATCTCCTCCAGTTCTTCGTCGCTGATCAGGTCCCGCTTGTAATGGAGGAACTTGCGGACGCCCTTCTTGAGCAGCTTCGCCTGCTTGAGGTATTTCGGTTGGAACATTGCTGGCGGGGTTTAGGGCACGATTGAGAACGCCTCGCGGCGCCATTTCCTGGGGGTGGCAGTGGCGCTGGCGGCACCGGGATGGGGGCGCCGCCGAGCGGATCTTCTCACCGCACGCTGGGCTGTGGCTCGGTCGCGGGGGTTCGCCCGCTGCCTCGCCCCGCCCCGCCTGCGGCAAAAATCTCTCGCTGTGGCACTCACGATTCGTTTCGGAACACGCCCTAGTCGGACGAACTCTTGAGGACCTGGATGAACGCCTCCTGGGGGATGCTGACCTTGCCGATGGCCTTCATGCGCTTCTTGCCCTCCTTCTGCTTCTCCAGGAGCTTCCGCTTGCGGGTGACGTCGCCGCCGTAGCACTTCGCAGTGACATTCTTGCGCATCGCCGAAATCGTCTCGCGCGCGATGATCGACCCGCCGACCGCGGCTTGGATCGGCACCTTGAACAGCTGCTGCGGGATCACCTCCTTGAGCTTCTCACACAACCGCCGCCCGTAGCTGGTCGCCTTGTCGCGATGCACGATGGTGCTGAACGCATCGACGGGCTCCTCGTTGATGCGGATGTCCATCTTCACCAGCTTCGCCGCCTGGTAGGGCCCGTGCTCATAGTCCATCGACCCGTAACCGCGCGTGATGCTCTTCAGGCGGTCGTTGAAATCCACGAGGATCTCGTTGAGCGGCATCGTCGCCGTGAGCATCACCCGCCCCACATCGAGGGTCTCGGTGTTCTCGACCTGACCGCGCTTCTCCATGATGAGCTGGAAGAGGTCGCCGATGAAATCGTTCGGGGTGAGGATGAAGGCACGCACCGTCGGCTCGCGTATCTCCTGGATCTCGGCGGGGTCGGGCAGGAAGGTCGGGTTGTCCACGAGGAGCTGCTCGCCGTTGGTCTTCTCCACTTCGAAGATCACGCTCGGGTAGGTGGAGATCACGTCCATGTCGAACTCACGGCGCAGCCGCTCCTGGATGATCTCCATGTGCAGCAGCCCTAGGAACCCGCAGCGGAACCCGAAGCCGAGCGCCGCCGAACTCTCGGCCTGGAACTGGAACGCGGCGTCGTTGATCTGCAGCTTGCCCATCGCCAGCTTGAGCTGCTCGAAATCATCGGTGCTCACCGGGTAGATGCCGGAGAACACCATCGGCTGGATCTCCTTGAAGCCCGGCAGCGGTTCGGGCGCCGGGTTGCGCGCCTCCGTCACCGTGTCGCCGATCTTCACTTCCGCCGACGATTTCATATTGGCGATGAGGTAGCCGACGTCCCCGGGCACGAGCTCGTCGCGCTTCTCCATCTTCGGCGTGAACACCCCCACCTCTTTCACCTCGTAGGTCTTGTTGGTGCTCATCATGCGGATCGAGGTCCCGCGCCGGATCGAGCCGCTGAACACGCGCAGGTAGGAGACCACCCCGCGGAACGAATCGAACACGGAGTCGAACACCGAGGCGCGCAGGTAGCCGTCCTCTTTGTCGGCCGGCGGCGGCACGCGCGCGACGATCGCCTCGAGGATCTCCTCGATGCCGATCCCCATCTTCGCGCTGGCGGGGATCGCCTCCTCGGCGGGGATCGCCAGGATGTCCTCGAGCTGCTTGTGTGCCATCTCGAGGTCGGCGCTCGGCAAATCGATCTTGTTGATCACCGGGACGATGGTCAGGTCTTGCTGCGCGGCGAGGTGCAAGTTCGCCACCGTCTGTGCCTCCACCCCCTGCGCAGCATCGACGATCAGGATCGCGCCCTCGCAGGCGGCGAGGCTGCGCGAGACCTCGTAGGAGAAATCGACGTGCCCCGGCGTGTCGAGAAGGTTGAGCTTGTAGTCCTGCCCGTCCTTCGCGCGATAGCGCATGGTCACGGGGTGGGACTTGATCGTGATCCCGCGCTCCCGCTCCAGATCCATCGAGTCGAGTAGCTGATCCTGCTTCTGCCGTTCGCTGATGGTCTGGGTGAACTCCAGGAGCCGGTCCGAGAGCGTGGTCTTCCCGTGGTCGATGTGGGCGATGATCGAGAAGTTGCGTGTCCGCTCGGTGGGCATGGTGTTGGGGCTCCGGGCAGAGTGGCGCCCGGGGCAGAAAGCGCGGAAACCTAGGTGGCTGGCGGCGCTTGTAAAACGAACTTCATCCGCCTTGCACCGGCGGCA
>JAUIGD010000389.1 GCA_030430255.1 Verrucomicrobiia bacterium | reverse complement strand
CAATACGAAGATGGCGACCACCGAGGCGATGACGATGCCGACGATCCCTTTCAAGAATTCGGCCAGCAGCGGGTTGAAGATCAGTTCGTTCATGTTGGGTCTTTTCGGTTGATCAGTTCAAAGTCGCGCCCTCGGGCTCGGCGGCGCGCACGGTGTAGATTTCGCTCCCCTCTTCGTGGGCGACGACCAGCACCTCCGCACCGCGCCCGATCGGTGCCGAGCCCTCGCGGACCCGCGCTTGGATCAGGATCGGCGAGCCGGCCAGATCGATCTCCACCTGTCCGTGGCGGTCGGTCACATCCCCCGTGCGGACGCGCCCCGTGGTGCCGACGAGCTTGACCTCCTCACGGGCGCCACGGCGCAGCCCGCGCATGAGGGGGATCAGCGGGCTGGTCACGATCCGCGTCAGCACCGCCGCAGCGACGAAGTTGACGACGAAGATCCCGCCGGCGAGCAAGGCCCCCGCAGCGGGGTTGAAATAGTGGTTGCCGATCATCGACCCCGCCCAGAGGAACACCGCCATCAAGCTGCCGACGATGGTCAACGGCACCTCGTGCGCATTCACGAAGCGCAGAAATGGAAAGCCGAGCTCGAGCAGGCTACCCTGCCCGGTGTGGCTGCCGTCGAAGTGATGCCCATCGGCGTCGGTATCCAATTCCGCATCGACGTCGGCATCGACGTCGGCATCGAGATCCGCATCGAGATCCGCATCGAGATCCGCATCGACGTCGGCATCGAGATGGAGATCGACATCGACGTCGGCATCCATGTCCACGTCCGCCCCCCACTCGCTGTCGACGAGGCCAAAGGCGACCAACCCCCAATAGAGCCCGACGATCGCCAGCAGCACCGTCAGCGGCAGGGTCTGCCAGCTCAGCGCTTCGTGGATGATTTCCCCCATTTCGATTTTCGGTTTGGTGTCCCGCGCCATCTCTCCGTGTCGCGGGCGATCGGCTTCATCGGGACGCCTCGAAAATGCCCGGTTCCGCCCACGATGCCCACTACAAAAAACGCGGCGATTTGGAACCTCGACAGCGCCCCCGCCCGACGTGAGGTTCCGACCCACGCCGATGGCCGACCGCCCGAACCGACGCCTGCCCCGCCCGATCGAGGCCAAACTGCGAGCCCTGATCGCCCGGGTGCGGCGCCTCCAGATCGCCCGCGGCCTGCTCGCGACCTTCGCCACCGCCGCCGCCTGCGCGATTCTCGCGATGCTGGTCGACACGGCCTTCACCACCTTCGGCAACGGCCTCCGCACGGCGCTGTGGGGGCTGGGGATCGCCGCCTCGGGCGCGGTCGCCTACCGGACCCTCTGGCGGCCGCTGCGGGCGCGCATCTCGCTCGCCGACATCGCCCGCGCGGTCGAAAGCTCGAACCCCGATCTCCACGAGCGGCTCAGTAGCGCCGTCGAGCTGCTCGGCGGCGAAGCTCCGGCGGGCGGCTCCGAGGCGATGCTCGCCGAGCTCGTGCGCGAGGCCGAGCTGGACGCCGCCGACGTCCGGCCACGGCGCGTTTTCTCCGGCCGGCGCGCCCTGCGCCCCTCGATCGCAGCCGGCACCTGCGGGTTCGCCATCGCCGCCGCCTTCGCCGCCTGGCCGTCCGGCACCGGGCGCCTGCTCGCCCGCGCCCTCGCCCCCTTCGTCGACTCCGGCAACGCCTTCTCGGGGGCGCTCGCCATCCAGCCCGGCGACACCGCCGTGCCGGAGGGGGGCACGGTGACCATCGAGGTCGAGCTGCTCTCGCCGCCCCCGCACGGCGGGGACCCGTCCGCGCAGCTGCGCCGCCGCGTGCCGGGCGGCGCCGACGCCGTCGAGCGCATGGCCTACATCGAGCCGGTCAACGATGGCGAGCGCCCGCGCTTCAGCCTCACCATCCCCGCCGTCTCCGAATCGTTCGAGTATCGGGTGCACAGCGGCAGGGCCCTATCGGAGTATTTCGAAGTCCGCGCGATCCCGCGCCCGAGGGCGGTCGGCTTCCAAGTCGCCTACACTTACCCCGACTACACCGGTCTGGCGCCGCGGAAGATCTCGCCCCCCGGGGGCGCCATCGCCGCACCGTCCGGCACCGAGGTCCAGCTTTCGGCGACCCTCGATCGCCCCGTCCGCAGCGCCACGCTCTTGCTCGATGGGACGCCGCTTTGGGATCATGCCGCCTCCCTCGACACCGCGGGGCGCCCCGTGGTGACCTGGAGCTTCTCGCTGCTCGATGGCACCGACGGCAGCTGGGACCTGCAACTCGAGGACGCGGAGGGCATCGCCAGCCGCCCGTCACCCGCTTCGCTGCGGGCGCTCAGCGACGCCGCCCCGACGGTGCAGATCACCAGCCCCGGGGGCGGCGAGCTGGCCGTGAAGCCGACCGGGACCGTGCCCTTCGGCTATTCGGCCACCGAGGACTACGGCTTCGCCGAGGCGCAGCTCCTCGTCCGCGTCGGCAGCGCCGAGGAGCCGGAGGCCTTCGCCATCGAGCCCCCCGAGCGGGTCGGAGGCCAGGCCGGCCGCTGGGCGGGCACCGCCTCGCTGAACCTCGCCGGGATCGAACTCGGCGGCGCGCGGGTGCTCGAGGTCCGCGTCCGCCTCGCCGACAACCGGCTCCGCGGGCGCGCCGACGGGGTCGCGATCAGCGCGCCGGTCTTGCTCAACCTCGACCGCGATGCCAAATCCCTCCTCGCGCAGACGCTCGCCGACCAGCACCAGCAATTGGCCGGAGACCTCTGGTCGGCCATGGAGAAACTCCTCCGCGCGCGCGCCCTCGCCGAGGGCAAGGCGGCCTCCCTCCTCGGCGTGGAGCATCCACCCGCCGAGCTGATGCTGGAACTGCAGGAGGCGGCCATGCTGGCGGGCGAGGCCGAGGCGATCGTGCGCGATGCCGCTGAGGCCGTCCCGCTCACACTTTTCAAAGACCTCGCCTCGCCATTGGCGGCGCTCGCCGACGAGCACATCGAACCCGCCCGTTCGGCGGCCGAAGCCGTGCCGCTCGAGGACCTCGAAGCCGAGAGGGTCCACTCGGCGCGCAGGGCATCGGAGGAACTGGGGCACGCGGTCGATGCGCTCGGCGGGATCATGCGCGAGCTCGCCCAGCAGGCGGAGCGCGCGGAGATGACCGCGGAGATGGCGGAGATCGCCGCGCGGCAAGAAGAGCTCGCCACCATGCGCGACCGCCAAACCGACGCCGACCTGCGCGAGAATCTACAGGAACAAATCGATGAGCTCGAAGCGCTGGCGGACGCCCTCATGAGCGAGAGCGGCCGCTCGCTTGCCGAGAAGTTGGCGGAGTCGGGCGCGCTCGCCGAGGCGCTCGCGGAGCGCGCGGCGGAGCTTGCCGCCGACCAGGAAAAAGCGGCGGAGTTGCTCGCCATGGCGGACGACCTCGCCGCCCGCGAGGAGATGGTCGTCAAGCTCATCCAATGGCTCGAAGGCAAGCAGCGCGCGCTCGCGGGCGACTGTGCCGGCGCGGGGCTCCCGGATCCGGCGCGGCTCGGCGAAACCGCCGCGGACGACCTCACCCAAAACCTGCTGGCGGAGGCGGCGCAGCATTCCGCTCAGAGCGCCTCGGCGCTGGCATCCATCGCCGCGGGTCCGGCGCCCCCCCCGGGCACCGTCGAACTCGAGCGGAGGCAGCGGGCGCTCGCCGGACAGATCGCGGACCTCGCCGCCGGCGACCTCGACTCCGCCCTATCCGATCTCCAGGAACGGCTTGCGGCCGCGGCCGCCGAGCTGGCGGAGAACGCCTCGCGGCTCGAGGCGCAGACGCAAGCCCTCGCCGACCCCGAGGCCAGCCAGTCGGCCATGCAAGCGGCCCAGCAGCTCGCCGAGGCGGCTTCACAGGCCGCTGAGGCCAACGCCCAGCTCGGAGGCCAGAGCGGCCGCGCCTTCCAATTCGCCCTTGATCCCGGGGATGCGGCGGGAGGGGGCAACACGGCGCCCGAAGTGCGACAGCCCACCCTCGCCCCGCGCCGGGACGGCTCGCCCGGGCGCACCGTCTTCGGCAGTGGCGCCGGTTTTCGCCGCGACGAGCCCCCCCCAGATCTCAGCAAAATCGCCGGCGACGCCCGCAGTCCCTTCGAGATCGGCGAGGTCGGGCTCGACCACATCCCGCCCGCGGTCGAAGACCGGGAGCGCCCTCGAGGTGGCGATCTCCCGCCCGGCTACCTCGCCCCGCTCGCGGGCGCCGGGGGCACCGGAGGTGCCGCAGCCCAATCGTCGGGGCGCGCATCCGGTTCCGGCGGCGCCGCCGGCTCGGGCTCCGGCGCGGGGGCCGGTCTCGGTGGCGCAGCGGGGTCCCTTTCCTCCGCCGCCAACAGCCTCGCCGAGCAAGCCGAGACCCCGGAGGCGCAGGAGCAACCCGAGCCGGTCACCCCCGAGTTGGCGCAGCAACAGATGCAGGAACTCGCCAGACAGATCGCGGAGGAGACAAGCCCTGACGACCGGTCCCGTCAGGACTGGGCTCGCGTCGGGGGCCAACTCCAAACCGGCATCGCCACCGGCTCCCGCCCCCAACCCCCAGCCGAATACCGAGACATGGTGAAGCGCTACTTCGAGGAGATCGCCCGGCGGAGCGGTGAGCCCGCACCCCAGCCTCGACGGCAATAGTCCACCGTGGCAGCGGCGTCCCGCCGATGTCCGTGCCAGCGGCGTCCCGCCGATGCGGCCGTCTCAGGCCAAATGAAACGCCAGGGCCTCCTGCAAACCCGCCGTCACCCTGACGCTCCGCTTCGCCGAGATCCGCTCCATGGCCTCGGCGAGATCCATCCCCTCGTCGCGCATGAAATGTACGGCGACAACAACAGCGGAGCGGCTCTGCCCCGCATGGCAGTGCACCAACACCGGTGCGGCGACGCGTCGGAAGTGAGCGAGGGTATCGACAGCTCGGAGGAAGATGGCGGGGTCGTTTCCGGCGCCGTCCAATAAGTTGAACACCTTGGCCTTCACGATCCCCACCTCGCCGTAAGCGAGTTCATATCGCTCACCGTTCAGGCTGAGAATCGACTTGATCCCATGGCGAGACAGGCCGTCCAAATCTTGAGCATCGAGGTAGTTGCCGATAAAGATGGAGTCGGTGATCGCGTCCACCCCCGCCGCTACCCGCAAACCATGCGAACCTCAAGCACTCCCCGCCCTCGCTCGGTCGCCATTGCCGGCGCCTGCTTCGCCGCACTCTCGATAGCGGGATCGCCCGCCCAGTTGGTCGACACCACCTTCGCCCCGTTCCAGGCCGAGACCGATGCGGCGGTCGAACGTGGGCTGGCTTTCCTCGCCGCACAGCAGAAGCCCGACGGCAGCTTCGAGGGCCGCCACGGCAACCTCTCCGGCATCGTCGCCCTGGCCGGCATGGCGTTCCTCTCGAAAGGCCACACGCCGGGGCCGGGGCCGTATGGGGAGAACGTCGATCGCTGCATCGACTTCGTGCTCGCCGCGGCGCAGCCGAACGGCCTGCTCACGCGGGCGCGGGGCAACGACACCATGTACGCGCACAACATCGCCGCGCTCTTCCTCACCGAGGTCTCCGGCATGGTCGCCCCCGAGCGCCAGGAGCGGGTCGACGCCACCTCCGCCGCCGCGATCCGCCTCCTGCTCGACGCCCAGGCCGTCCGGAAGAGCTCCCGCCACCGAGGGGGTTGGCGCTATCAACCCGATTCGACGGACAGCGACCTCAGCTGTTCCGGCTGGGCGTTGATGGCCCTCAAGTCCGCCCGCCTCAACGGCGCCCGCGTGCCCGATGAGGCGATCGCCTCCGCGGTCGATTATGTCTGGAGACACTACGACGAAGTGAACGGCGGCTTCGGCTACACCAGCCCGCAAGCCAAACAGACGCTGGCCGGCTGTGGTCTGCTCTGCGTGGAACTCACCGGCGCCCACGGCGATCCCCGCTGTTTCAAAACCGGCGATTCGATTTTGGCCGACCTCGAGTCGCTCCCCGCCGCCTCGCACTTCCTCTACGGCAACTACTACAACGCCCAGGCCATGTTCCAGCTCGGCGGGAGATACTGGGAGGGTTACG
>JAUIGD010000016.1 GCA_030430255.1 Verrucomicrobiia bacterium | reverse complement strand
GGCGCGCGAACTCCGCGAGGGCGGCAAGCCCTACAAGGCGCTCACCCTGCCGCAGAAGCGCATGCGCGGCAAAGACATGGTGACGCTGGAGAAACTGGCGCGCCACTTCGGCGGGTTGCGCCGCCACCACCTCATCGGCCTGCACGCCGCGGGCACCGAGAACACCAGCAAGTGGATGGCGATCGACATCGACATGCACGATCCGGATTCGGTCGAGGCCGAGGACACCGCCCGGCGCAACCTGACCGCCGCGCTGGCTTGGATGGAGACCCTGCGGGCGGAGGGCTACGACCCCGTCTTGCTCGATTCCAACGGCGCCGGCGGCCTGCACCTGATGGTCTTCTTCGCCGAGCCGGCCCCGAGCGAAGACGTGTTCGCCCTGGCGCAGGCGACGGTCGAGGACTGGGAGCGCCGCGACCTCGACGAGAAGCCGGAGACCTTCCCCAAGAGCGCCCGCCCGGTCGAGGGCGACAAGCTCGGCGCCTGGCTGCGGCTCCCCGGCCTGCACCACACCCGGGATCATCTAACGAGAATTTGGAGCGAGGACGACTGGCTCGACGACCCCTGGCTCGAGGGCGCGGCGGTCGTCGATGCCCTGCTCGATGTGCGGCTCGCTCCGCCGCCCCCCAGGGCGGGGCCCGCGCCGGTCGGCGGGGAGCGTCCGCGCCAGCGAGCGCCGGGACGGAAGCGCGCGCGCCACGTCGGGACGAAGCGCGAGGCGACCGTCTGCGTCGACCTCGACGGGGTGCTCGCGGCCTACGACGGCTGGGCCGGCGAGGAAGTCATCGGCGCGCCGCTCGGAGGCGCGGTCGAGTTCACCCGGCGGCTGGCGGGGTTCGCGCGCGTCACGATCTTCACCTCGCGGCTGCAGGCCCGCGAGGGCCGCGATCTGCAGGCGGCCGAGGCGCGGCTGAGGGCGTGGCTCGAAGGGAACGGCTTCGCCTTCGACACGATCCACACCGGTGCCGGGAAACCGGTCGCCGACGCCTACATCGACGACCGCGCCGTCCCCTGCCTGCCGCAGGAGCTCGGCCCCGCCGCCTACCTCGCGGCCGAGGCGAGGGCCCGGGCGCTCGGGGGCAAGCGCGCGCGCCGGGCCGGCGACAAGGCCTTCGCCGACCTCGCCGAAGTCTGGCCGCAGCTGACCGCAAAGCAGCGCAAGGCCCTGGTCGCGGAGGCGAAGCAAGGACTGCGAG
The DNA here is from genome assembly GCA_030430255.1 of Verrucomicrobiia bacterium. GTDB lineage: Bacteria > Verrucomicrobiota > Verrucomicrobiia > Verrucomicrobiales > DEV007 > JAUIGD01. The sequence continues at coordinate 33,972 of JAUIGD010000016.1, read as the reverse complement.
ATGGCTGAGCCCACCCATGCGAGCGGGACGCTCGCGCTCCCTCGTGGCATCGGCGTCCCGCCGCTGCGCCTTTCCGTTGGAGGGCGGAGCTCCGTCTCCGCCGTGACTGGCCCGGAGGGCGCGCGCCCCGCACGCGGCCAGGGCGCCCGCGCGACGCCAGCCGGTGCCGCGGGCTTGCCGGTCTCCGAGCGCGTCCGTTCACCCCATCTCCCCGGCGCGCCTCCGCACCCGTGCGACCGTCCGCTCTTTGCCGATGATCTCAAGCGCCGGCATGAGGTCGACCCCCTGTGCGGTGCCGGTGGCGGCGACGCGCAGCGGGAACATGAGCTTGCCCATCTTCACGCCCAGCGACTCCGCCGCGGCGGACACCGCGGTTTTGATGGCGTCGACGTTCCAATCCGCGACGCTTTCCAGCGCCGCCGCGATCGCCTCCAGCTTGGCGCCGGATCCGGCGTCGCCCGCGACTTTCGCCGCCGCCTCGGGGTCGAGCGGGTGGGCGTCGTCGAGCACCGGTGCCAGCCACTCGGGGATCTCGCTCAGGGCCGCGACCCGGGGCTGGGTGAGCGCGACCGCTGCCGGCGGGGCGTCGCCGGCGTAGGGTGCCGCCTTGGCGAGGAAGGCGTCGGGCGACAGCTCGCCGATGTACTGGCCGTTCAGCCAGCGGCACTTCTCGAGGTCGAACTTCGCGTTGCTGTGGTTGAGGTGGTCGAAGTCGAACAGCGCGGTCACCTCGTCCGGCGAGAGCTTCTCGCGGTCGTCCTTCGGCGACCAGCCGAGCAGGGCGAGGTAGTTGCACACCGCCTCCGGGAGGTATCCCCGCTCCTGATACCACTCCAGCCCCGCGCCGCGGTCGCGCTTGCTCATCTTGCTGCCGTCCTTGTTGAGGATGAGCGGGATGTGGGCGAACACCGGCGGCGCCGCCCCGAGCGCCTCGAACAGGGCGATGTGCTTGGGCGTGTTGGAGAGGTGGTCCTCGCCGCGCAGGACGTGGGTGATGCCCATCTCGGCATCGTCCACCACGTTGACGAAGTGGAACAGGAACGAGCCGTCCGGCCGGCGGATGATGATGTCGGGGTTCGACTCCACTTCGCGCCCGGCCTCGGCGTCCCAGGCGCGCGAGCCGACCGCGCGCAGGTCGATCGCCTGCTCGCCACAGACCTGGTCGGTGAAGCGGGTCTCGCCCTCGGGCACGCGGAAGCGCACCGCGCCGTCGTCGTCGTAGACGCGCCCGGCGGCCTCCAGCTTGGCCAGGGCCGCCTCGTAGACCGGCGTGCGCTCGCTCTGGAAGACCGGCTCGCCGTGCCAGTCGATCCCCAGCCAGCGCAGGCCGGAGAGGATCGCCCCTTTGGCGTCGTCGGTGTTGCGGGCGGCGTCGGTGTCCTCGACTCGCAGCACGAACTCGCCGCCGTGGCGGCGGGCGAAGTGCCAGTTGAACAGGGCGGTGCGCGCGCCGCCGACATGCAGGTAGCCGGTGGGCGAAGGCGCGAATCGCGTGCGGACGGTCTGGGTTTCCATGGGGTGCCGAGTTTCGCGAAGACTCGGCGCGCGGTCAAAGGGAAGCCGCCGCCGGGAAAGGGGTTTACTCGGCGCGGGTTCCCCCCTTAGCCTCCGGCGATGCCCCGCCTCAAACCACACTGGCTCATCCTCATCGCCCTCGTGCTCGGCGTCCTCGCCGGCTGGGTCACCCAGACCGCGTTCGGCGGCGACATCGACGCGGTGAAGGAGTCGAAGACGCTCGCCCTCTACGACCTGCTCGGGAGCAAGATCTTCATCGGCCTGCTGAAGATGATCATCGTGCCGCTCATCTTCAGCTCCATCGTCACCGGCATCGCCGGCCTGCACAAAGTGGAGGGATTCGCGCGTCTGGGAGGCAAGACTCTGGCCTACTACATCGGCTCCAGCGCGGTCGCCATCGTCATCGGCCTCACCGTCGTCAACGTGATCCAACCGGGGCTCGTCGATGGCAAGCCGAACCCGGTGGTGGAGAAGTTCATCGCGGACAACAGAGACGACTTCGAGGCGAAGGGCAACGAGATCGCCGCCAGCGCCAACAAGGTCGAGGACGAGAAGAGCAAGCTCGGCGCGGTCGGAGACCTGATCGTCCGCATGATCCCGACCAACGTCCTCGCCGCCGCTTCCGACAACGGCGCGATGCTCGGGCTCATCGTCATCAGCCTGCTGACCGCCTTCGGGCTGAACGCCATCGACGGCTACGGGCGCGAGGCTTTGGTCACCGCCATCGGTGGCCTCAACGACCTGATGATCACCGTCACCCGCTGGATCATGAAGCTCGCCCCCATCGGTGTCTTCGGCCTGATGGCTTCGATCATCGCCCAGACCGGGCCGGGATTCCTGCTGTCGATGCTCAAGTACATGCTCACCGTGCTGATCGCGCTGGGGCTGCATTTCTTCGTCGCCCTGCCCTTGGCGCTGGCGCTGATCGGCCGCGTCAACCCGCTGCGCCACTACCGCGCCATGCGCGACGCCCTCCTCACCTCGTTCACCACCGCCTCGTCGTCGGCGACGCTGCCGATCTCGATGCGCTGCCTGCAGGACAACGCCGGTGTTTCGAAGCGCACCTCCAGCTTCGTCCTGCCGCTCGGGGCGACGGTGAACATGGACGGCACCGCCCTCTACGAATGCGTCGCCGTGCTGTTCATCGCCCAGGTGCTCGGCGCCTCGCTCGACGTCGCGACCCAAGTCACCGTGGTGGTGCTGGCGCTGCTGACCAGCGTCGGCGTCGCCGGCGTGCCGAGCGCGAGCCTGGTGGCCATCGTCATCATCGTCAACAACGTCGCCGCCCAGCAGCCCTGGGGCGCTGCCGCGCCGGCGGCGATCGGCGCCATCTTCGCCGTCGACCGCATCCTCGACATGTGCCGCACCAGCGTGAACATCTTCAGCGACTCCTGCGGCGCGGTGCTCGTCGCCAAGAGCGAGGGCGAAGCCGTCCTGCAGGAGTAGGGCTTCGAGATGGAGCCGCGGTTGAATTTCGAAACCGGCAGGGCGATCACCGCCGATCAGTTCCGCGATCTGTTGGGGCGGTCGACCTTGGCGGCGCGCCGGCCCGCCGATGCGTCGACCTTGCAGGCGATGCTCGATGGCGCCGACCTCACGGCCACCTGTTGGGATGGCGGGTTATTGGTCGGGGTCGCGCGCTCGGTCACCGACTTCGCCTACTGTTGTTACCTGTCCGACCTCGCGGTCGATGTCGCCTACCAGCGCCGCGGCATCGGCCGCCGCCTCATCGACGAGACGGCGGCGGCGCTGCGCCCGGGCTGCAAGCTCGTCCTCCTCGCCGCGCCCGCCGCCGAGGGCTACTACCCGAAGGTCGGATTCGAGCGCCATCGCTCGGCGTGGGTGCGGGGCTAGCCCGAATCGATCACCAAGCTCCGGGCTGCGGCTCGCCCTCGTTGACGCTGAGGGTGTTGGCGTGGTGATCGGCTCGGGCAGGGTGTCTACCCAGCCGCTCGCCGATCCCTGCCGCCGCCTACTCAGCATCAACGAATGGCGGCGCCTCGCCTGCGGATGTGGTGATCGATCCGGGCTAGAGCCGTGGCGCAAGGAACCTTTGCAAGAATGAGGGTGTTGGGGGGAAGCACGGATGCTTGCGCCACCGCGATCACTCTAGCAACTCCAACCGTAGCCGCAGCTGTTGCGATCCTTCGCCCAACGGCGCCGAGGCCCGCAGCGCCCGCCGTTGCCGCCCATCCGTCCCGTTGCCGACCACGCCCATGTCGATCGTGTCGCCGCTCCACGCGGCCAGGCCTTCCGAGAACTCGCCGCTCACGAGGACGCTGCCGGAGGCCTCAGCCGCCATCGGATAGCGGACGGCGAGGTGCCGCAGGCCGTCGATCGTAGCGATGAACACTTCCAATCCGGGCTGCGACCCCGGGTCGTCCGGGATCGTGCCGAAGGCGAACTCGGCGAGGTTCGGCCAGCCGTCCGCGTCAGGGTCCGCGCCGGGGCGGGAGTCCACCACGCCCCCGGGGGCGGTCGGGTCGAAGTACTGCTGCGCCCAGATGGAGAAGGCGGTCGCGGCCAGCTGCCGCAGCCCGGCCGGCGTGCCCCCTTCGAACGTGGCGAGGCGCCAGTTCTCGGGCGCGGTGTGGTCGGGCATGGTGGCTGCGGAGACGAGTTCGATCGGGTAGCCGCCGCCGTCGGGCGCCACCGGCCAAGGCGGCGCGGCGCTGTAGCGGAAGCTCTGGATCACCGCGCCGTCCGCGGCCAGCAGGGTGACCGCCTCGCCGTTGTTGCTCAGTTTGGTGTCGCCGGCGAACTCCCCGGCGATGAACGCGTTCACGGCCCCGCCGTAACGCGCCACCATGGCAGCGGCATCTTCGACGACCAGCACGGAGGCGCCCGGCGCGAGCGCGTTCAGCGCCTCGCCGAAAGCGAATTCGAACTCGATCCCCTGCGAGAACGAGACCCCGGTCAGGTCGATCGTGCCTGGGCCGACGTTGGTCAGCTCGAGGAATTCGAAGTCGGTCCGGCCCCCCGCCACGGCGCGTTCGGCCGGCGTCTGCGGCGGTGCCGGGTAGTAGTGCAGCTCGCTCACCACGAGGTTGGAAGCGGATGCCAGCTCGCCGACGAGGAAGGTCGCCTCGGTCAGCGCCGACCACTCGCCGGTCGCCTGGTCGACCGCGCGCGCGCGCACCTGCGAAGTCGCATCGAGGGCGACGGGTCCGGTGTAGGCCTGCGCGGTCGGTGCCACGCCGCCCTCCTCCACTGCCACCGACGCTTCCAGGGTGGGCACCCCGAGCATGTCGCTGCTGTTCGCGCCGTCGTTCAAGAGGTGGAGCGCCAACACGTTCGCCCCCGGCTGCAGCATCGCCAACGACGCGGAGAGATCGAAGCTTTGGAACTGTGCGGCGATCAGATCCGGGCGGTTCGTGCTCGCCGCCGAGTTCCACCCCGGCGCGGCGGGCGCGTTGGCGGACGCCACCCGCACCCCGTTGAGATAGGCGACGAAGCCGTCGTCGTACTTCATCCGCAGCGTCAGCGCCAACAGTTCGCCGGGCGCCAGGTCGGCGGGAAGCTCGAAGGGGACGCGCACATAGGCACCCGGGTTGTCGCCGTAGGCCTCCACGACGTCGAGCCCGATGAGCGCGCCGTAGGCGCCGCCTCCCACCTCGTAGCCCACCCCCGTCGTCCCCTCGCTCCAGGCGGCGAGGTTCGCCGGCTCTGCCAAGCCGGTCCACTGCGCGGTGGACAGCGCCGCGCCGCCGTTGCCCGCCAGCGGCACGAAGGCGCGGGCGGGCGCCCCGTCACCGATCAGGACGACCTCCCGCCGCTCGGGGACGACGTAGGGGTCGCTGCCGTCGTCGGTGTAGTAGATCACGTTGCCGGGCGACGCGATCTCCAAGGCGTAGCCCTCCGGCACCTCGCCGCCGTGCTGGCTGAAGGTCGGTGCGGCGGTGTCTGGGTAGAGGCCACGGGCGCGGAATTGGGAAACGAGCTCGGCGTTGCGGGTGGGGATGTAGGTGTTGCGGATCCAGAACACCTCCGGGAGCCAGGTCGTGTTGCGGGTGAACGGCTCCTCGCCGCCCTCCGCACCCTCGTCGCCCCAGCGCGCCGATTCGGCGACCATGGGCTCGCGTAGCTGCCCCCACAACTGGTCCCAGCGCCGGCGGTTGTTGACCACGCTCATGGCCCCATCGTTGAACAGGTGTTTGTGCAGCCGGTCGCCGAACCGCACCCGGAACGGGACGTACTCCCTGAGGGCTGCGTAGAACTCGAGCGGCGACCCCGGGTCGCTGGCGCCGGTCAGATCGAGGTCGGGCACCCGCATCGCCGGCGGGTCGAATGGGTTCAGATTGTACATCAGATGGTTGCCCATCGACATCTCGGCATCCCAACAGAAGAAGTGGAAGCGCCCGGGCTGGTCGCCCCGGCTGCGGCGCCCCGCATACCAGTTCTTGCTATCGAAATAGGTGACGTCGTCGCCGTTCCAAGCGACCGGCCCACACCAGTCGTAGTCGCCGCCCCACATCCTGACGATCAGGTGGTCGATGAGGTTGTCGACGTCGATCAATCCGCCCAGCGCTTCGAACTGGTCGCGGCCGCTGACCCTCCCCGCGGCGATGGCCCTGGCCTCGTCCCAGGCGGCTCCGTCCCCATCGACGGCGACGTAGTCCTCGCCGAAGACCTCGGGGTGGTGCAGCACGTCGTAGTCCTCCTCGGCCCCGCCGAGGTGCGCCTCGAAGAACGCGGCGTTGGCGCGTTCGTGCAGGTCATAGACGCCCCAGTAGCGACGGTTGATGAACACGTGGACGTGGCGCCCGCGCGGCGAGATCATCCCCATGTCGATCTCGGTGCGGCGCAGGAACTGGTCGCGCAGGATCGTCCCGTGCGCCGGCAGATCGGTGTCCGGATCGCGGCCGAAGGTGTCCGCCAGCGACCAGCTGTCGTGCCCGCCCGGCCGCAGGATCAACTGGTCGAACGACTCCACCGGGCTGCCGGCGAACAGCGGCTCGCGTAGCCTGCGGTCGCCGTAATCGTCGCGGAAATACAGGCGCAGGGGCTTCTTCGGGTGCGCCCGCGCATTGCCTCCGTGGATGCGCACGCCCGCCCCGACGCGGAAGCTCGCCCCGCCGTCCCCGGGTTCGAAGAACTCCAGCGACGCCGGGACTTCCGCCGCTCGGCCGCTGAGGAACGGGTTCGAATAGATCCCCGCCGCGCCGAAGAATGGCTCGTGTTCCAAGGTCAGCGCCACCACCGGCAGGGTGGCGGCCAGGTCGGACTCGATCGTCTCTGCGTACGGCGCGACCTCGACCACGTCGGGATCCATCTCCGGCTGCGTTTTGACATCGGCCGCGAAGAGGTACGTCTGGGTGTCGATGTCGGTCGCACGGTAGCCTTCCCGGAAGGCGATCGCCCGCAGGGTCGTGGTCGCGGCGATCCGCACCGGGCCGGTATAGACGGTGCCGGAATGGGGGCTCGGGTCGGAGCCGTCGGTCGTGTAGCGGACGGCCGCGCCGGGCGTCGCCGAGGTGATCGCGACATCGATGGGGGTGTTGTAGAAGCCCCGGTCGACGGAGAACTTGGTGTCCTCGACGAAGCCGATGAGCGCCCGCCCGTTCGCCGCCCCCGGGGTCGGTTGCAGCAGGTAGCCCACTTGGCGGGGCGCGTCGGCGTCGCGCACGCCGGCCACGAGCTCGGGAGACATGAGCAGATCGGCGCTGGTGGCGTTGGCGTTCAATGCCTGCACCGCCAGGGTGTTGCTGCCCTCGCGCAGGTGCGGGATCGCGGCGGCCAGATCGAAGTGCTCGAACTCGATCGCCTCGGAGTCGAGGTGCAGGTCGGTGGCGGCCGAATCCCATTGCGGTGCGTCGGGGGCGTTGGCGGCGGCGACCCGCTGGCCGTTGATCCAGGCGACGAAACCGTCGTCGTAGCGCACCTTCAGGGTCAGTGCGTCCACCTGCGAGGGGGCGGCGACGGTGAACTCCACCCGCAGATAGGCGCTCGATCGTTCGTTGTACATCGGTTCCCGTGTGTCGATGTCGATGTAGGCTTCGAAGTCGGCCGAAAAATCGTAGCCCAAGCCGAGCGTCCCGGCCGCCCAGGCCGAGTCGTCGAACCCTGGCTCAATCCAGCCGGGAACCGCGCCGTCGGGCACCAGCCACCGTGCCGGCCCGCCCTCCGGGACCAGCACCGATTCGGCCATCTGGCCAGACCGCCCGTAGGCGATGTCGGTGCGTTGTTCCGGGAATTCGTAGGAACTGGCCACGGTGCCGTCTGGGGCGGCGAGGATCAGGTGCTCGCCACCTGCGTTCAGCGAGAAGTTGGTGTGCAGCTCCGCGGCGGGGTCGGAGCGGTCTTTGCCCGAGGCGAAGATCAGCAGGTAGCCCCCTGCGGGCAGGGTCACATCGGGGAGCAGCCAGCGTGCCGGAAGCGCCGGGTCGTCGCTCAAGCTCCAGCCCGCCAGGTTTTGTCCCGCGTCCCCGAGGTTGTGGATCTCGATCCAGTCTGAAGCCTCGCCGTCGCCGTCGAGGAGGCCGTCCCGGTTGTCGGCGACGAACTCGGTGATGATCAGTTCGGCTCCGGCGCGTGCGAGCAGCGCCACGCAGAGCGAAGTCACAAGCACGGCCAAGGCGGTCGTTCGACAGAGCACCGGCATGGGATGGGGAAGTGCGGACCGCCGGGGCGGGCGCGGGTTTTGGGGTTTGGGGGTGGGCGGTGGGGCGCCGGGAGGAGCGTCCGCCCTAGCGCGCTCCACGTAAACTGAAAAAAGCCCAGCCGTCGCCGCCCCCGGTGCTACCCTGACGCGTGCCGAGCGTCCCGATCCCCCCCCGAGACCGACCCGCCCGCGATCGCTACGGCGCCGTGGTCGTCGGCAGCGGGCCGAACGGGCTCGCCGCCGCGATCCGCCTGGCTCAAGAGGGGCGCTCGGTGTTGGTGGTCGAAGCCGCGCCCGAGGCGGGCGGCGGTGCTCGGACGGCGGAACGCACGCTGCCCGGCTACCGGCACGACATCTGTTCCGCGGTCCACCCGATGGGGGTGGCCTCGCCTTTCTTCCGCACCCTGCCGCTGACCGAGCACGGCTTGCGCTGGGTGCACCCGGAAGTCCCTCTCGCCCACCCGCTCGACGGGGGCGGCGGCTGCGCGGCGATGCTGCGCGGACTCGACGCCACCGCCGAGCTGCTCGGGGTCCGCGACGGCCGCGCCTACCGGCGCACCTTCGCGCCTTTGGTCGAGCGCGGCGAGGCGCTGTTCGCCAAACTCCTCGGCCCCCTGCGGCCACCGCCTCCGGCGCTCCTGCCGACCTTCGTCCGCTTCGGGCTCGATGCTGCGCGGCCAGCGACCTGGCTGGCACGGATGCGGTTCCGGGGCGAAGCCGCCCGGGCGCTGTTCGCCGGCCATGCCGCCCACTCGATCATGCCGCTCGAGTCGCCGTTCACCTCGGCCATCGGCCTGATGTTGAACCTCGCCGGCCACACCGGCGGCTGGCCGGTCGCCGAGGGCGGCTCCGGCGCTCTCACCGCGGCGCTCGTCGCCCACCTGCGCAGCCTCGGCGGCGAGCTGATCTGCGGCTGGCGCGTCGAGCACCTCTCCGAACTCCCCGCCGCCGACCACTACCTCTTCGACACCACACCCGGCGCGCTGGCGTCCATCTGCCGCGACCGCCTGCCGGCCCGCTACCTGCGCAAGCTGCGGCGCTTCCGCCACGGGCCCGGCGTGTTCAAAATCGATTGGGCGCTGCGCGGACCGATCCCCTGGAAGGCCGAGCTCGCCCGCAAGGCCGGCACCGTCCACGTCGGTGGCACGCTCGCCGAGATCGCCGCGTCGGAGAGGATCGGCTGCGCCACAAAGCCGAGCAATACCGCCATCGAGCGGCCCTTCGTCCTGCTCGCCCAGCCCACCGTCTGCGACCCGGCCCGGGCGCCGGCGGGGGGGCAAATCGCCTGGGGATATTGCCACGTCCCCCCCGGCGACCCGCGCGACCACACCGCCGCGATCGAGGCCCAGGTCGAGCGCTTCGCCCCCGGGTTTCTGGACCTGGTCGAGGCCCGCGCGACGATGTCCCCGGCCGACTACCAGGCGCACAACGCCAACCTCGTCGGCGGCGATGTGGCTGGCGGGCTGAATTCATGGCGGCAACTGTTTGCTAGGCCAGTCGCGTCGCCGACGCCCTACCGCACCCCGGCGCCGGACATCTTCCTCTGCTCCTCGTCCACCCCGCCGGGCGGCGGGGTCCACGGCATGTGCGGCTTCCATGCGGCGGAGCTCGCTGCGCGGCAGGGATCAAGTAGCAAGTGCCCAAGTAGCAAGTAGGGCAGATGAGGCAGATGGGCGGCGCAAGGGCCGCTGCGCGGCAGGGATCAAGTAGCAGGTTCCCAAGTATCAAGTAGGGCAGATGAGGCGGATGGGCGGCGCAAGGGCCGCTGCGCGGCAGGGATCAAGTAGCAGGTTCCCAAGTATCAAGTAGGGCAGATGAGGCGGATGGGCGGCGCAAGGGCCGTGGCATCGGCGCCCCGCCTCCGGTCCTCCGCGCTGGAGGGCGGAGCTCCGCCTCCGCCGTGACTGTCCCATTGCGCCCGCCGCCATCGATTCGCACCCCGGGCGAACCCAAGCGCCCACAACAATCCCAGCGCCCGCCTTCAACAATCAGCAATCAGCATTCGACAATCCTCAATCCCAATCCCGCACTCCACACTCCCCACTTCAAAGATTCCGCAGACCATCTTCGCCGAAGCTCCTCGGGATCTCCGCCTCGATCGCATCGATCCGCGCCAGCGTCTCGGCATCCAGCTCCACCGCCGCAGCGGCGAGTGTGTCGTCGAGCTGCGCGACGGCCGATGCGCCGATGATCGTCGAGGCCACGAAGTCATGCTGCTTGCTCCATGCGGTCGCCAGCGTCGTGACCGTCAGGCCGATGCTCTCCGCGATCTCGGTCAGCCGTGCTGTGGCCTCGAGCGTGCGCGGGTTGACGAAGCGCGCCGCCATGCGTTTCTGCCGCTCCCCGCCATTCGAGAGATACTCCGAGAAGCGCGCCCCGTCGGGCAGGGCACCGTTTTGATACTTCCCGCAGAGCACGCCGCCGGCCAACGGGGAGTACGGCAGCAGGCTGAGCCCCTCCTGGCGACAAACCTGTGCCAGCTCCGACTCGCAGCGCCGGTTCAGCACGGAGAAGTTGTTCTGCACGGTGTCGTAGCGCACCAGCCCCTCGCGCTCGCTCGCCGCCAGCGACTTCATCACGCCCCAGCAGGTCTCGTTCGAGCAGCCGACCGCGCGCACTTTGCCCTCGGCGACGAGCTCGTCGAGCGCCGCCAAGGTGTCCTCGTAGCGCATGCCGTGGTCCGGCCAGTGTGTCTGGTAGAGGTCGATGTAATCGGTGCCGAGCCGCCGCAGGCTGCCCTCGACCGCCCGGCGGATGTGGTGGCGGTCGAGAGCCGTCAGCCCATGCCGCACCGGCGGCGTGAACCAGCCGTGTCCGGGGCCGGTGACTTTGGTCGCGATCACCAGCTCGCCGCGGTCGCGACCTTTGAGCCACTTGCCGACGATCTCCTCGGTGACGCCGAACTTCGCCTTCGAGGGCGGCACCGGGTAGATCTCGGCGGTGTCGAAAAAATTCACGCCGGCCTCGAAGGCGCGATCCATGATGGCGAACGACTCCTCTTCGTCGGCCTGTTCGCCGAAGGTCATCGTGCCGAGGCAGATATCTGGGACGGTGATCGCGGAGGAGCCGAGGCGTCGACGTTGCATCCCAGCCGATAGGCGAGGAGCGCCGACGCGGCAAGTCGGGGGAGTGGTGAGGGCGCGGGGGCCGTGGCATCGGCGTCCCGCCGATGTCCGTGCCGGGGGCGTCCCGCCTCCGGGCCTCGGAGCGCGAGCATCCTGCTCACCCCGCTGAGGCCGGCGAGAATCCTCGCTCATCGCCGGTTCCGCTTCACCCCCTTCCGGCGTGAAATGCCAGCCCCTCAGGCAGTTTACCCGTGGTCGATCGCCTCGCTCCGGCTCCGCGCCGGGCGCAACTTTGGCTCGTTCCGACCGCCCGAACCCGTTAGCTTGCCGCCATGTCCCGCTTTTTCCGAAGCCTCGCCGCCGCCGCCTTGGTCGCGCTTTGTCCCTGCGGCGCCGCCGCTGCCACGGCCTTTCCCGAGGCGCGTCTGCTCGAACAGGAGCGCGGCCAGGGCCGTGTCCAAGACACCGCCCGCCGCACCGGTGGCCAGCTCGATCTGCTGATCGACGAGTTCGAGCGCAACGGCCTGACCGGCGGTGACGTCGAGGTATTGAAAGCGATCCGTGGCGTGCTCGGCAGCCTGTCCGAGAAGCAGATGGCGGAGATCGTCGCGCTGCTCGGTGGCGCCCGCGCGGAGCCGGACGGCGAGGGCGCGCTCGGCAACCTGTTTGGCGCCCACTCCGGTCAGAAGCAGGTCATCGTCCAGCTGCGGCGGATCTTGATCGAGTATCAAACCCAGGTGGCACTGTTCGAGCTCGCCCGCCGCGTGCGCGAGCTCGGCGACCGGCAGACCAAGAACCTGCACGAGGCGATCGGCCTGGCGGCGCAGCGGGACTTTTCCGCCGAGCGCCTGAGCGGCGGCCAGCAGGTGTCGCTGCAGCTGCAGCGCACGGAGCAGAGCTCGCTGAGCGACGAGACCGCTCTGATCATCGCCAAGCTCGCCGAACTCGCCGCGGCGTCCGGTGAGGGCGCGCCCGACCAACGGCCTGCCAAAGCGGCCGCGTTCTGTGCCGAGCGCGCGCTCGGCGAGACCTTGAGCCGCGCTGCCGAAGAGCTCAAAGCGCGGCGCGTCATGAGTGCCGTGTCGCTCGAGAAGGATGCGCGCGACACGCTCTGGCAGCTGGCGCGGCTGCTCGAGCCCGAGAAGGCGGAACTCGAGAAGATGGTCGAGGCGCTCGAACAGCTCGACGACATCATCGACCGGCAGGAGGAGATCGTCGAGGCGACCGAAGAGCTGGGGGTCGAGGACGAACGCAACCAGCCGAAGATGCGGTTTCCGGTCGAGACGCAGCGGAAGATCGAAAACTTCGAGAAGCAGGTCGAGAGCGCGCTGCGCCGTGCCGAGATGAAGGAGAAGATCAGCGAGAGCGCGGTCGCCCGCGCCGAGCGCGAGATGGAGCGGTTGGTGGCGGGTGCCGAGCGGGCTCTGGAGAAGGCTCAGGAGGCCGGCGACGAGAAGGCGGTCGAGCGCGCCGAAGCCCAGATCGCCGAATATCAGCGCCGCGGCGAGGAGCGGGTCGCGCAGGCGCAGGAGGCGGTCGAGCGCACCGCCGAGGCCTCGGCGGAACAGGTCGCCGCCGCGCAGGAGCGGCTCGCGGAGCTGATGGAGACGGCGACCGAGCAGTTGTCCGGAGCCGACATGGCGTCGATCGACCAGCGCATCGCCGAGCAGCTGGCCAAAGTGCAGGGGGAACTGGCCGACCGTGCAGACTTCCTCGGCGGCGAGGTGGCGGAGCTGGTGCAGGAGGCGGGCGCCGACCTCGCCGAGGCGGCGCTGCCGATGCAGGAGGCGCGCGCCGCGCTGGCCGACGCCGACCAAAGCGCCGCCGGGCGCCGCGACGAGGCCCTGCCCCGAGAGCAGGCCGCGCTGGAGAACCTCAACGCCGCCCGCGACGCGCTGGCGGAGAAGATCGCCGAGTCGGACATCGCCTCGCAGCTGCCCGAAGGGGCGATGGGCGAGCTCGGTGGTTTGTTGGAACAGGTGCGGGACATCCGCGAGGGCCAGGAGGCGCTGAAGGGGGAGACGGCGAAGCTCGCGGAGGCGGGTGACACGGAGGGGCTGCAGGAGAGCTCCGCGGCGCAGGCGGAGCTCGAATCGGCGCTGGGCGAGGCTTTGACCGAAGCGGCGCAGATGGCCTCGCCGGAGGCGGTGGCGTCCCTCGCCGAGGCGATGTCGGCGATGACCGCGTCCGGTTCGGAACTCGCCGGCGGCGAGGATTCGCAGGAGGCGCAGGGCGAGGCCATCGAGAAGCTCGCCCAGGCGGAGGACGCGATCGAGGCTGGCCTCGAGGCGTTGGCGGAAGCGGCTCAAGATTTCGCGTCGCTTGGCGACCTGATGGAGAAGCTCGACCCGTTGATCGATGCCCAGGAGGCGCTCAATGAGGCGACTGCCGAAGCCGCCGCGAACTCCGATCCGAGCGCCGCGCAGGCCGCGGCGGAGGCCGCCGCCGAGGCGCAGGGGCAGCTCGCCGAACAGGCCGCCGAACTCGCCGCCGAGGCGATGATGGCCGCCGCCCAAGCCGCCTCGGCGGAATTGAGTTCCGCCGCCAGCCAGCAGCAGGCGGCGCAGGGGGAGCTCGCCAATGGCCAGACGGGCGAGGCGGCCCCCGCGCAGGAGGCGGCGCTCGCCGACCTCCAAGATGCCAGAGAGGCGCTCGCGGAGCAGGCCGCGGCGCTCGCCGAGGCGCTCGGGGTACCGCCGCCGGACATGAGCGGCGAATTGCCCGGACTGGCCGAGGCCGCCGAGGCGATCGCCGCCGCCCAGCAGCAGGTCGCCGCCGCCCAGCAGCAGATCGGCAACCAACAGCTCGGCGAGGCGCAGGCTCCGCTGGGTGAGGCCTCGCAGTCGATCGACCCGCTCGCCGCCCAACCCGAAGGGCTGCCGGCCGGGGCTGCCGAGGCCCTGGCGCAAGCGCAGGAGGCGCTCGGCGAGGCGCAGGCCGCCGCCGGCGAAGGGCAGCAAGCCCCGGCCGCGGAGGGCGCCCAACAGGCTGCGGATGCGCTCGCGCAGGCGGCCGCTTCGGTGGCGCTCGCGCAGGCCGGCCTCGGTGAACAGCAGACCGCTCAGAACGGCCAAGGGCAGCAGCAGCCATCCGACCAACCCGGCCAGCAGCCCGGCCAAGGCCAGCAGCCGGGCCAGGGGCAGCAGCCCGGCCAACAGCCCAACCAGGGGCCGCCGCCGCCCGAGGGCAGCGGCGATCAGGGCAACACCGCCAACGCCGGCGGCGCCGACGGCCCGCGCCGCAACGAGCGCGGCACCAGCCGCACCATCGGCCTCCCGGAGCGCGAGCGCGGCACCCTCACGCAATCACAGACCGAAGGCTTCCCCGCCGAATACGGCACGCTGATCGAGCAATACCTCAAGAACCTTTCGGACGGGGCAGGCGAGTGAGCGGGCGTGCAGCTCCGGCGGTGTCCGCGCCCACTTGGCGCGATCGTTCGCCGGTGCTGATGGTCCTCGCCATCCCCCTCATCTTGCTCGGATTCGCGTCGTGGGGGCTGCTCATCGAGCCGGCCGTGCGCCGGGCGCAGTTGGAGCGTCAGGTCGCCGATGTCGCGAGTGAGCTGGAACTGCTCCAGCTGCTCGGCGAACCCGATGCCTCGTTCGACGCCGCCGCGGGGGTTCCGCCGGCGATCGCCGGCGACTTCGGGGCTGGGGCAGACATCGTCGTCCACCAATGGGTCCGCGAAGACCTCGGCTACCGCAAGGTCTCCGCCACGGTCGATCGGGAGAGCCGCGCCGTCCTGCGCGTCTCGATCGACCGTCCGTGACCCTTCGTCCGCCTACTCGCTGGCGCGGATCCGGATGGCGCGTGCGGTGGGCGAGTCGGGGTCGATGGGGTTGGGGTCTCCGAAGGTGATGGTGACCGTGCCGTCGGGGTGGGTTGTGTCCGGGGGGATGTGGACGGCGTCCGGCGACCAGTGCGCCAAGTCGCCGCTCAACTCACCGGCCCAGATCACCGCACGCTCGCCGGGCATCGTGGTGAAGCGCAGGACGAGGTGCTGGTTGGGGCCGAAAGGCTCGACGCTCACCTCGGGGGCGGGGAGGCCGTTCGCTGGATCGAGCGGTGGCGTGCCGAGCGCGAACTCGAGGAAATTCGACAGCCCGTCGCCGTCGGGATCGGCGTCCGGCCCACTGACGAGCTGGTCGGCGAGCTGCGCGGCGTCGAAGGTCGCAGCGCGCCACGACGCGAACCGCTGCGCGCCGCCCGGGCTGCCGCCGACGGAGGCCGACGCCCGCCAGTTGGTGCCGTCGCCGTGGTCCCCGGCCGGGTCGATGATCTGGATCGAGTGTCCGTCGAGGGCCGCGAGGTCGGGCCAGGGTGCGGCGTTGTCGAAGTCGAAGTCGAGCAACGCGGTGCCGTCGGTGCCGACGAGCCGCAGGTTCTCACCCCCGTTGTTGAGGCGCCCGGAGTACTGCCCGGCGAGGAGGTCGTCGAAGTCCCCCCCGAACCGCGCGCGGAAGGCGTCGGAATCGGAGGCGATCAGGACGATGCCGCGCGCGGGCAGCGAGCGGACAGCGGAGCTGGCGAAGTCGAAGCCGATGCCGTTGGTGAAGCGGACGCCGTGGAGGTCGATGGCGCTGTCGCTGAGGTTCTGGACGCGGAGGTATTCGAACTGATCGCCGTCGGTGAACCCGGCGGCGAGCTCCCCGGCGTCCGGGCCTGCCGGGTTGTAGAGCATCTCGGCAACCGCGAGGTCGCCGGGCTCTGCCGGGCGGGTGGCGACCGTGAAGTCGGCTTCGGTGAGGGCGCTCCAGTCGCCGTTGTCGAAGCTGCGCGCTTTGACGGTGGTGTCGCCGGTGATCGGGAGCGGTTCGGTGCCCGGGTTGGTGCGGCGCGCGTCGACCGCGAGGTCGACCACCATATCGCTGCTGGCGGTGCTGCTGTTGTGCAGGCGGACGGCGATCACGTTGGTGCCGTCGACCAGCAACGCGGGGTCGAGCGGGTACTCGTCGAGGTCGCCCTCGTTGCCGTCGCTGGCGTCGCTGGAGGCCGGGGATCCGAAGCCCGCCCCGGCGGCGATGTTGGAGTCCCGCCAGGCCTCGGTGCCGTTGAGGTAGAGCACGGCGCCGGCATCGACGCGGATCTTCAGCGTCAGACCGAGGAACGCGGCGGCGTCGTCGATCTGGAACTCGCGGCGCACGTAGGCGCAGAGCTGGCGCGGCGAGTCGGCGAACAGGGTCGTTTCGATGTCGATGCGGCTGCCGGCGTTCGAGATGGTGCCGTAGCCGATGGGCGCGCCGCCCTCCGGCCAGCTGGTATCGTCGAACTCCGGCGCGGCCCACGCCTCGCCGAGGTCGCCGCCGTCGTCGTTGTAGCGCCACTCGGAGCCGAGCTGGATGAGTTCGAGGTCGAGGATCGAGCCGTCCTGCTGGGAGGCGGCCGGGTTGGGCGAGCCGTCCGCGAGCGCGGGGTCGGTGCCGTCGGTGGTGTAGTAGATGACGCCCGACTCGTTGGTGATGGCCAAGGCGTAGCCTTCGGGGACGCTGCCGCCGTGCTGGCTGAAGACCGGCGGGGGCGTGTCGGGCCAGAGGCCGTTGTCGGCGAACTCGGTGCGCGAGGGCCCGAACAGGTAGCGGCGGCGCCCGCTGTTCGGGTTGGTCCAGCTGGTGATCTTCGAGGTGTTCACCGTCTCGCCGTTGACCAGGCTGAGGAGGGGGGCGAACTCGCCCACGACCTGGTCGGTGCGCGCCTTGAGGCGCGAGTTGGCGAAGTCGCGGTCGTCGAGGATGCCGCCGTTGAAGAGGTGGAGGTGGATCCGGTCGGCGAACAGCCGTTTGAACTGCGGCCAGCGGTTCAGGCCGCGCCAGAGGTCGCGCAGCTCGCCGCTGCCGCTGGCGATGAAGGACTGGATCATCTCCTGCGAGACGGGGCGGTTGCCGCGGTTGTTCATCGCCCCTTCGGCGTCCCAGACGTAGAGTCGGTAGCGCCCTGCCGGGGAGCGTTCCTTGGCCGCCACCCAGTTGTTGTGGGGCCAGTCCCAGGTGGCCATGTAGATGTTGAGGAGATAGTAGTCGGCCATGTTGACGGCGTCGGCGACCTCGAGCACCTGCGCCCAGTTGGCCGCGGTCACCGGCGCGCCCAAGCGCGCGATCATGTCGGCCCAAGCGACTTTGTCCCCCTCGGCGATGTTGTCGTTGCCCTCGTATTGGAGGACGTCCCACTGGGCGGAGTCGTCGTCGCTGTGGAGCGAGCGGAAGAAGGGCTCGCGGAGGCGGTCGGTGGTGTTGTAGAAGCCTTTGAGCTCACCGTTGACGTAGAGGCTGTTGAAGATTCCGGTCGAGGCCGCCCGGCCCATGTCCCAGCTGAGGCGGCGGACGATCTCGTCGACCACGAAGGGGTTCTTGATGTCGTTCTTGCCGGCGCGGAGGCGGAAGCGCTCGAAGGTGCTCACGGGGTGGTCGGGGCCGTGGAAGGGGAGGGACACGGAGGGGTTCGCGTAGTCGTCGCGGAAGTAGAAGTTGAAGGACGGTTTCTCGACGGCGCTCGCCGGCCAGGGCAGGGCGTTGACCTGGGTGAGCTTCATGCGCGGGCGCGAGTAGCTGCTGGCGGCGACGCGCAGGCCGAAGTCCGTGCGGAAGCCCGCGCTGCCGTCGGGGAAGTAGAACTCGGCGTGGGCGGGGCGTTCGTAGGGGCGGCCGCGGTTGATGACGTTGTTGTAGTCGCCGGGGCCGGTGGGCGACCACTGGTTGTTGTTGTAGGTGCCACCGCCGATGGCGAGGGCGCCGAAGGGGTCGAACAGGGTGCGCCCGCGGTCGCCGGAGATGACGATCGCGGGGTTGCCGCGGACGCGGTTGTCCTGGTTGATGAGGTAGGTGTGGGTCTTGGTGTTCGAAGGAATTTGGCCGGGCGAGAAGGCACGCGCGCGGACCACGTGGCCCTTGCGGCTGTGGATCGCGTTGAGGGTCAGAGGGGCCGAGTAGACGTCTCCGTTCGACTCCGTCGGTTCGCTGCCGTCCGTGGTGAAGCGGATCTGGGCGCCGGGGGTCTCGCTGCTGAGGGCGAGCGTCACCGCGCCGCTGTGGAAACCGCCCGGGGGGGCGAAGTCGGGTGCATCGACGTGGCCGATCAGCGCCGCCGCGGCATTTGCCGCCCCGGGGGTGGGGCGATCGAAGTAGACGCCCGCCGCGGCGGCGTCGCGCCCGAAACTGTGGAACGGGTACTGTTTCGGGTAGGCGAGCTGGTCGACGGGGGCGCCGCCAGCATCGGAGAGGAGCAGCGTCTCGCCGCCGGAACCCAGTTTGAAGGCCGCGTGGAGGAAGGCCGCGCCGGCGATCGGCGAGTCCGGCTCGTCGCAGAGCACGACCAAGTAGCCGCCGGCGGCGATGGTCGTCCCGGCCGGGAAAAGCCATTTGGCCGGCACGGCAGGGTCGTCGGTCAAAGACCAGCCGGTCAGGTCGGCGGGGGCGGCGCCGCTGTTGTGGAGTTCCAACCAGTCGCTAGGGTCCGCTTCCGGCGCCGCAGGGTCGCGGAGCTCGGCGGAGGGTTCGGCGAGTCCAGGCAGGTAGGCGACCGGCGATCCCGCGGCGACCAGGAGCGGGTCCGCCCCGCTCGCGGCATCGATGCGCAGCGCGGCATCGAGGCGCATGTTGCCGTTGATGGCGGCGTTGTTGACCTGGATCGCGAGGACATTCTGGCCCGCGGTGAGGAGCGAGGCGGCGGCGGGCAGGGCGAAGCTCTGCATCGCCGTGGTCGTGCCGTTGGGGCGGTAGGCGACCTGGTCGTGGAAGACGTGGGCCTTCGGGGCGCCCATGTTGGAACGGGCGACCTCGACCCCGTTCAGCCAGGCGATGAAGCCGTCGTTGAAGTTGATGTCGAGCGCGAGCGGGTCGCCCGCGGCGGCCTCCCCGGCGGAGGCGGCGAAGGTCTTGCGGACGTAGAGGGAGGGCGAGGTGCCGTTGAGATCGGCGGCGAGGTTGGTGCTGATCGCGCCGAGCCCGAAGCCGATGGGCATCGCGCCGGTCGCCCATCGCGAGTCGTCGAACTCCGGTGCCCACCACGCGGGACCGGGGCCGGCGAAGGGTTGTTCGTTTGCGTCCCAACGGAGCAGGCGGCCGCTCTGCGTAGCGCTGATCTCGTTGATGACGACCTCGCCTGGCGCGAGGGAGCAAAGGACGGAAGTGGCCAAGACGGATCTGGCCACGCACAAGGTGGGGAGTTTTCTGGGCATGGGGGTGCCCGATAGTATGCGCATCGCCGCCCGCTTGGCGATGCGGAATTTCCTGTGCGTTGCCGTGCGGCGGGACGCTTTTCGGCGCGCTGCCGAAGTCGGCGGCGGGCTCAGCGGTAGTTGTCGCTCTTCATGCGGTCGAACATCCGCTGGGCGCGCTCATCTTCGCGCCGCGACCACTCATCGCGCTTCTTCGCCCAGCGGTCGGCCCGATCGTCGCTGAAGACCCGCTCCTTGAGGGACGGTTTCGGGTCGGGGATGCCGAAGGACGGCTCCTTGGTCCGGCAGGAGATGGCGAGGGCCGATGCGGCGAGGCAGAGGGTGAGGGGAAGCGCTTTCACGGTGCCCCGATAGCGCGGCGATGCGGGCGGCGTCAAGGGCGGAGAACCCGCGGCCACCGGTCGGCGACGAGTCAGCGGGATGGGCCGGCCATGCCGGAGGCGATCCGCGCCGCAACCGGGAAGTCCGGCCGCCTGCTACTCCGGGCGGATGCTGATGTCGTCGAACTGGGCGACCTTGCCCGAGTAGGGCGTCCCCCAGAGCGAGGCCTTGCCCTGGCCGGGGCGGCCCTCGTGGGCATGGGCGATGCTCGGCTCGGTGGGGCGCTCGGCCCCGACCGGCCAGACGCGGGCCTCCACCTTCCAGCGATCTTCACCGTCGGACGCCACCGACAGCTCGAGCTGAATCCAGGTGTCGGCCGGCCAGTCGTAGGGCACGGCCTTGACCGGCTCCTCGTTCTTGACGAGTTCGAGCTCGCCTTTCGAGGGGACGACGCGCAGGCGGAAGCCCGAGATGCCGTGCAGGCCGACGCCGAAGCGCGGGTAGCTGCGGCGCTTCTTGTAGGCGAGCACCTTCGCGGAGACGGTGGCGCCGCCCTTCACCGACGGGCCGAACAGGACGGCGTTCTCGGTGAGCGGTTCGGCGGCCATCTCGAGCGCCTTGCCGCCCTCGGTCTCGGCGACGGCAAAAGAGCCGTCGATCTCCATCATGCCGTCCGGGAGCGAGCCGAGCTCAGCGGATTCGAAGTCGTCGGCGAAGGGCTCGGGGGCCGGCTTGGTGTCTTGTGAGGACGCGACCGCGAGCGAGGCGGCGAGCGTGAGACCGGCGGCGAGGGAGGCGGGTAGGGCGGGACGTCTCATTCGCTGCGGATAGCATCGACGAGGCGCCCGCGCAACGCGATCCGGGCGGCGGCCCAGCAGAACAGCAGGCCGGCGGCGGCGATGGCGAGCACGAGCACGGCGACGGTGGCGACCGGGAAACCGGCGGCGCGCCCGAGCAGGTTCGGCGCCACGGCGGCGAGGGCGGCGACGGCGCCGATGCCGGTGCCCGCCAGCACGAGCAGCAGGTGCTCGCTCAGCACCATGCGCACCAGCGAGCGGCGGCGGAAGCCGAGCGCGCCCATGAGGCCGACCTCGGCGCGCCGCTCGAGGACGTTGCGGGCGATCACCAACCCGACCCCGGCGGTGCCCAGAAGCACGCCCAGCCCGCCGAGCACGCTGAAGATCGAGATGTAGGTGTTCTGCACCCCCGCGTAGGCGGCGAGGCGGTCGCCGGCGCGCTCGAAGGCGGCGCCGCGCTGCTCCAGCGCCCCCGTCGCGTCGGCGATGGCGCGGTCCTGTTCCTGTTCGCTGCCGGCGACGTCGGCGAGGAAGAACTCGTAGCCGCCGGCGGCGGGGAAGTGCTCTTTGAACACGTCCTCGGCGATCACGAGGTTGCCCTGCAGGACGGAGTTCTCCAACAGGGCGACGATGCGCAGCTCCACCTCGCCACCCCTGCCGTCGGGGTAGGCCACGGTGTCGCCGAGCTTCTTCTTGAGCGCCCACATGACGGAGGCCTTGTCGCCCACCGCGGGGACGGTGCCGTCATCGAGCGGGCGGCCGAGCGCGGCCCACGGGGACTCGCCGTCGCCGCCGTGCGCGCCCTTCCACACCGAGGCGAAGCGGAACGCGGCGCGCGAGGCGAGCTCTTCGGGGGCGACGCCGAGCACGCGGGGGCGGACGGCGTGGTTGAGGTTCAGGCAGCTCGCCTCCTCGCCGTCGCGGCGGACGCGGAAGGGGACGAAGTCGAGCTGCTCGGTGGAGTAGTCCTGAAGCCCGACGGCGTCGCGCGTCGCCGGGTCGTCGAGGTCGTCGTAGATCGGCAGCGTCGAGGTGCCGACGAAGGCGAAGCCGCCGGTGCCGGTGTCGCGGCGCGAGGGGTCGGGGTCGGTCTTGAGGCGGAAGGCGTTGACGGCGGCGACGAGGAAGACGCCGGAGGCGACCATGCCTGCGACGGCGAGCGAGCGGCCGGGTTTGCGCAGGGCGTTGCGGCGCCCGAGCGCCGCGAGGTCGGGTTCGGCGTCGACATCCGCGCGGTCGAGGCGGCGCAGCAGCAGCAACAGTCCGGCGAGGCCGGCGACCAGCAAAGCGAAGCCCGCGCCGAAGAAGGCACCGGCGAGCTTCTCGCCCTCGAGGCCCAGCCCCGCGGCGACCGCGGCGAGGCCGCCGAGCAGCCCGCCGCCGACGAGCCAAACCGGCAGCCGGCCGCGCTTGGCCGCGCCTTCCGGCGGCGCCGAAGTCTCGCCGGCCAGCAGCGCGCGCGGCGGCAGGGCGGTGAGTTTGCGCCCGGCGAGCCAGAGCGTCAGCAACGCCATGGCGAAGGTGGCGACGGCGCCGATCGCGACCGAGGCCGGGCGCGCGGCGAAGGTGAAATCGACGCCCGCCGAGGCGTCTCGCCAGACGCCCCCGAGCGCCCACAGGGCGGCCTTCGTGTAGAGGATGCCGGCCAGCGCGCCGAGCAGGGCCGCGCCGGCGGAGACGAAGGCGCCCTCGAGCAGGAAGAGTTTCCGCACGCCCGCGCGGCGGAAGCCGAGCGCGCCGAGGACGCCGATCTGGCCCGCGCGCGCCTCCATGCCGAAGGCGCACAGCAGGGCGACCAACAACAAGGCGGAAATGATGAGGAAGCCGCTCAGCGAGCCGAACAGGGCGCCGAAGTCGAGCGCGCGGGAGACCGACTGCTGGGCCTCGGAGCGCGGGTGGCGCAGCGCCATGCCGAGGTCGGTGAGCGAGAGCTCGCGGCGCAGGTCCGCGGTGAAGGCGGCCTCGTCGAACGCGCTCCCCGCGAGCCGCAGGGCGCTGGTTTTGCCGAAACGGTTGCCCCAGAGGCGCTGTGCGGCGGCGAGGCTGATGAAGGCCTTCGGCGTCGCGCGGTAGTCGTCCCAATACTTCTCGTCGGTGTCGGTGCGGATCTTCGAGGTGTCGATCGGCATGCCGCTCTCCCAGTCGGCGAGTGAGTCGGCGGTCTCCAGCCCGGGGAAGTCGGGCACCCAGCCCCCGTTGACGCCGGGGTGGGTCATCGGCACGACCCCCGCCACCTCGAATTCGACGACGTCGTCCGGCGCCTCCGCACCGCCGGCGTCGAGCCCGTCGCCGATCTCGAGGAACTCGCGCGAGTCGGTGACCTCGAAGTAGACGATGCGCACGCGGTCGCCGACCGCCGCGCCGACGCCGCCGAGCTCGCTCCCGGCGGCCAGCCAGTCGGTGAGGATCATCTGGTCGTCGCCGAGGTCGGGGACACCGAAGGCGGCGGCGGTGCGCGGGCCGATGCCGGTCGCCACCGAGTAAGGGGTCGCGCTCCCCCCGTGGCGGAACTCGTTGATCAGGTAGGAGAGCACGCCCTCGGCGCCGGGATCGACGGCGAGGATCGCGGCCTCCTCGGCCTCGCTGATGAACACGCGGTCGCTGACGATCTCGTGCCCGCCCTCCGGTGTGGTGCGGGTCCGGAGTTCGGCGTCGGCGAGCGTCCAGGCCGACTCCGTCAGGGGGGCGATGGCTCCCGCCGTGGCGCCCAGGAGGAGGTTGGCGCGACCCGGCTTCTCAAGCTTCTCCTGCAGGGTTTCGAGCGGCACGAACACGTTCAGCGCCGCCGTCTGTTCGGCGAGCAGGCTGAAACGGCCCATGGTCGCGGCGGGGATGATGTGCGTGACCGCGCCGGCGACGCTGGCGGTTTGCTCCGTCTCTCCGGAGAGCGGGGCGTCGCGCGAAACCCGCCCGGGGAGCTCCATGCGGGCGACGAAGCGCTCGCCGACGGTGGCGCCCATGCGTTCGGCCAAGGGGCCGCCGAGTGCGAAGAAGCGGCCGGCGGGTGGCTCTGGGAGTCCGGCGAGCTTCCAGAAGCGCGTGTCGACGCCATAGATCCAGGCGCCGTTGACGCGCTTTTTCTTGTCGGGGGTCGAGACGGTGCCCGGGACGAACAAGGCCGGGGCGATGACGGCCTCGGGCGGCGCGGCATCGGCGAGCGCGGCGGTGAAGAAGCGGTCGGCGCCGACGAGCGCTTCCTCGACGGGGCCGACGCGTTCGGCGGCGGCGGCGCGGAGGGTCGCTTTGACGGAGTCGCCGACGAGCAGCGAGCCGGTGAGGACGGCGGCGGCGAGAAACACGCCGAGGCCGAGCATCAGCGAGAGCTTCCAGTAGTGGCGCAGGCCGGAGAGGGCGAGGGAGAGCATGGTGGGCGGTGACGGGGACACCAAAGCGCAAATGTCCGAATGCCCAAGAGAATCCGACAGCGGCGCCGGTGGGTGGTTTGAGGGGAGGCGGTGCGGAGCCGGAGGGCAAGCGTCCCCGCTTGCCGCGCGGCGCGGGCGGCAGGGCGCGGAGTCCCGCGTGCGGCGGCGATGGGTTTGCCCTTGGCGGGGTCTGGTTTGTGGAGCGGGGAACCGGTGGGGTCACGGCGCAGACGGAGCTCCGCCCTCCAGGGTGGGGTGGCTCAGCGGCGGGACGCCGCTGGCACGGACATCGGCGAGACGCCGATGCCACGTCGTGGGGCGAGCAAGATGCTCGCGCTCCGGCGCGTGGGTGGCAGGGCGCGGAGCCCCGGATGCGGCGGGGATGGGTTTGCCCTGGGTGGGGGACGGTCTGCGGAGCGGGGAACCGGTGGGGTCACGGCGGAGACGGAGCTCCGCCCTCCAGGGTGGGGTGGCTCAGCGGCGGGACGCCGCTGGCACGGACATCGGCGAGACGCCGATGCCACGTCGCGGGGCGAGCAAGATGCTCGCGCTCCGGCGCGTGGGTGGCAGGGCGCGGAGCCCCGCGTGCGGCGGCGATGGGTTTGCCCTGGGTGGCGGTCGGTTTGCGGAGCGGGGAACCGGTGGGGTCACGGCGGAGACGGAGCTCCGCCCTCCAGGACCGGGTGGGGCGGTGCGCCTTCCGGGGCGCCTGAGGAAGGCTACAGCTGCAGCGTGCGCCCCATCTGCTCGGCCTGGCCGGGGTCGTGGGTGACCATGACAAGGGCGACGCCCTCTTCGCGGTTGAGCTGGAGGAGGAGGTCGACGAGTTCGGCGGCGCGGGTCTGATCGAGGGCACCGGTGGGCTCGTCGGCGAGCAGGAGGGAGGGCTCGTTGATCAGGGCGCGGACGACGGCGGCGCGCTGGCGCTCGCCGCCTGAGAGTTGGGCGGGGCGCTTGGCGAGGTGGTCGCCGAGGCCGACTTTCGCTAACAAGTCCTTGGCGCGCTCGCGCGCCGCCGCGGGCGCTCCTCTGTCCGGCAGCGCGAGGGCGGGCAGGACGACGTTCTCCAGCACGGTGGCTTGGGGGAGCAGGTGGTGGAGCTGGAAGATGAAGCCCAGCTCCGCCGCGCGCAGGGCGGCGAGCTCGCGGTCGGTGAGCTTGGCGACATCGCGGCCGCAGAGTGTCACGGTGCCGGAGTCGGGCGTGTCGAGCGTGCCCATGAGGTTGAGCAGGGTGCTCTTGCCGCAGCCCGAGGGGCCAACGATCGCCAAGCTCTCGCCCTCGGCGACGTCGAGGCTGAGCGAGTCGATGACCGTCCGGCGCGCGCCGCCCTCGGCGTCGGGGAAGGTTTTGGTGACGGAGTCGAGGCTGACGATGGGCATCGCGGGTGCGGGGGGATGGTGGTCACTCGCCGGCCCACAGGGACCCGGGCATTTGGACTTTGGCGAGGAGGGAGTCGATGGCGCAGAGTTCGTCGTCGGCGAAATCGATCTTCTCGACGGCTTTGGCGTTCTCCTTGATCTGCTCGGCGGAGCTGGCGCCGATGAGGGCGGAGGTGACGCGGCCGTCGCGCAGCACCCAGGACAGCGCCATCTGGGCGAGGGACTGGCCGCGGTCGGAGGCGATCGCGTTCAGGCCGCGCAGGACGTCGATCACCTCGGCGCAGAGCTCTTCGTCGCGGAGCAGGCCGTCGGTGGTCGCGGCGCGCGAGCCGGCGGGGATGCCGTCGAGGTATTTGTCGGTGAGCAGACCTTGGTAGAGGGGGCAGAAGGCGATGATGCCGAGCCCGAGCTTGCCGGCGGCGTCGCGGAGGCCGCGTTCGATCCAGCGGTTGAACATCGAGTAGTTCGGCTGGTGGATGATGATCGGCGCCCAGCCGCGGCGCTCGCAGAGGCCGACGGCCTCGTGGGTCTGGGCGGTGTTGTAGGAACTGATGCCGGCGTAGAGCGCCCTCCCGGAGGAGACGGCGGTGTCGAGCGCACTCAAGGTCTCCTCGAGTGGGGTGTCGGGGTCGAAGCGGTGGCTGTAGAACAGGTCGACGTAGGGCAGCTCCATGCGGCGCAGCGACTGCTCGAGGCTGTTGAGCAGGTATTTGCGCGAGCCCCACTCGCCGTAGGGGCCGGGCCACATGTCGTAGCCGGCCTTGGTGGAGATCACGATCTCGTGGCGCGGCAGGTCTTTGAGGATGCGGCCGACATTGGCCTCGGCGCTGCCGTAGGGCGGGCCGTAGTTGTTGGCTAGGTCGAAGTGGGTGATGCCGGCGTCGAAGGCGGCGTAGATCATGCGGCGCTGTTCTTCGGTCGGGGCGGGGCCGCCGAAGTGGTGCCAGCAGCCGAGGGTGATCGCGGGGAGTTTGAGGCCCCATTTGCCGCATTTGCGGTAGGGCATGCGGCCGTCGTAGCGGTCGGGTTCGGGCATGTAGGGATGCATCGGTGGGAAAGGGGTGAAGGGTTCGCGGCGCTTGCGGCGGCGCTCCGGTTCCCCGAAGGTCCGCCCGCACAGCACCGCCATGAAAGCCCTGACCCTCGAAGCCTACAAGCAGTTCCGCTACGGCGACTCGCCGGATCCCCAACCTGTAGCCGGCGAGGTGCTGGTCCGCGTTTCGGCCTGTGGCATCTGCGGCAGCGACGTGCACGGGATGGACGGCAGCAGCGGACGCAGGGTGCCGCCGATCATCATGGGGCACGAGGCGGCGGGGGTGATCGAGGCGGTCGCGGCGGACGTCGAGGGCTGGGCAAAGGGCGACCGGGTGACTTTCGATTCCACGATCTACTGCGGCGAGTGCGGGTTTTGTCGCGACGGCCGGGTGAACCTCTGCGACAACCGCCGCGTGCTCGGGGTGTCGCCGGGCGAGTACCGCCAGCACGGGGCGATGGCGGAGCTGGTCGCGGTGCCGGCGCGGATTCTGTATCGCCTCCCCGATGGGCTGGCCTTCGAGGAGGCCGCGTTCGTGGAGCCGGTATCGATCGCGCTGCACGGGGTGGGGCGGCTGCCGATCACCGGCGGCGAGACGGCCGTGGTGGTCGGGGTGGGGATGATCGGCCTGCTGGTCGTTCAGGCGCTCAAGGCGAAGGGGGCGGGGCGCGTGATCGCGGTGGACCTCGACCCGAAAAAGTTGGCGGTCGCGCGCGAGCTGGGCGCGGACGAGTGCGTCGTCAGCGGAGCCGGAGCCGGCGACGAGATCCAAAGGCTCACCGGGGGCGGGGCGGACTTCGCTTTGGAAGTGGTCGGGATCTCGCCGACGGTGGAGCTGGCGATCGCCTCGCTGCGCAAGGGCGGGCACCTGGCGCTGGTCGGCAACCTCGCGCCGGAGACGACCTTCCCGCTGCAGGCGGTGGTGACGCGCGAGCTGACCTTGCACGGCTCGTGCAGTTGCGCCGGCGAATACCCGGAGGCGCTGGAGCGGATCGCCGACGGGACGATCCGTGTGCGGCCCCTGATCAGCGCGGTGGCGCCGCTCGTCGAGGGGGCGGAGTGGTTCGAGCGGCTCTACAAGGGTGAGGAAGACCTGCTGAAGGTGATCCTGCAGCCGGGCGGGTGACCGGGGGCGGTTCCATCACCGCGGAAGGCTCGCGATCGCGCGCTCCCATGCGGCGACGTGGGCGTCCCAAGTGAGCGGCAGCACGCGTTCCCTGGCGGCGGCGCCGGTGGCGAGCCGGTCGGCGCCGAGGGCCGCGACCGTTTTCTCGGCGATCTCCTCGGTCGAGGCCGGATCGTCGAGGAGCCAACCGTTGGCGCCGGGCTCGACGAACTCGCGGGCGCCGTCGGCGCTGCTGATGAGGCCGGGCAGCCCGCAGGCCATGCTCTGCAGCACCGTGTTGGCGCAGGCGTCGTAGAGCGTCGGGTGGACGAACAGGTCGGCCGCTTGGTAGAGCGCCACCACCGCGGAGGTCTCGCCGTGGTGGGTGACGGTCGGCGCGTATTTGCTCGGCAGCGATCTGAGAAAGCGGGCCGGGTCGGGGCCGGCGACCCAGAGCTGGGCACCGGTGCGGTCGTGGATCTCCGGCCAGGCGGCCAACAGGGCGGGGAGCCCTTTGCGGCGGTGGGCGCGGGAGAGGAAGAGCACGGCGGGACGGTCGTCGTCGAGCCCGAGGCGCACGCGCAGGTCGCGCCGCGCTCCGGCGTCGGCAGCCGGCCGGAAGGTCGCGGTATCGACGGCGGTGTGGATGATGGAGAACCGCTCCTCGGGGACGGCGTAGTGCTCGATGAGCTGGTCGCGGACGAGGGCGGAATTGACGACGAAGCCGCGTGTGGCGCCGCCGGTGTAGAGGTCGCGCTCGAGCGCGAGTTCGACGCGCGACTTGAAGCCGAGCCGCTTGAGGGGGTGGAGGAGGGGGACGTAGGCGGCATGGCAACCGGCGCCGGCGCGGTGGAGATCCTGGCGGGAGGTGCGGCCGAAGCCGAGGGTCACCTCGGTGGGGAGGTCGGGCGCAAGCGCCCGCGCGGCGCGCTCGAAGGCGAGCAGGGCGCGGGTTTTGGAGCGGGGCAGATCGACGCGGGTGGTCGGGAGCCCGAGGGCATCGGTGGCCGGGTCGGTTTTTCCGGTGAGGACGTGCAGCTGGTGGCCGGCCTCCAGCAGCGCCTTGGAAAGCGCGAAGAGGTAGCCCTCCAGCCCGCCCTGCGAGACGAAGCGCTGGTAGACGAGCCCGATCCTCATGGCGAGCCATCGCCGCGCTCGGCCTCGTAGAGCCGGCTGTGGCGAAGGAAGGTGGAGAAGGCGGTGGCCTTGGCGATCCAGAAGCCGGGGAAGCCGTCGAGGAAACCGCGGCGGAGGATGTAGCCGCGGAAGAAGCGCCACGGCGGTCGCAGGAGGTTGCCGAGCAGGGACCAGCGTTTGCCGCGCGCGGCGCGGTCGGCGGCGAAAGCGTCGCTGAAACCGTTCAGCTTGTCGATGTAGCTGTTGATGGTGGGGTAGGAGTAGTGGAGGAGATCGCCGGAGAGGCCGATCACCTCGCCATCGACCTCGGCGTGGTCGTGGCCCGCCTCCCCCGCGAAACGGCCCCTCTCGCGGCGGAACAGTCGGAGTTGGCGGTCGGGATACCAATCACCGTGGCGGATCCAACGCCCGAGGAATCGGCTGAGGCGCGGGAAATGGGCGCCGGACACCTCGGCGGGGTCGCGGTGGAGGAGGTCGCGGATCTGCTCTAACAATTCGGGGGAAACTTCCTCGTCGGCGTCGAGGCAGAGCACCCAGGGTTGCGTACACTTCGACAGCGCGAAGTTCTTCTGGTCGGCGAAGCCGGTCCAGGCGCGTTCGTGCCAGGCGGCGCCGAAGGAGTCGGCCACCGCGCGGGTGCCGTCGGTGGAGCCGGAGTCGGCGATGATGATCTCTGTGGCGAGGTCGGCGACCCCCGCGAGGCAGCGGCGGAGGTTGGCCTCCTCGTTCAGGGTGACGACGAAGACAGAGAGGGGGAGCTTTTCGGGGCTGTCGGCTGGGGCGGCGATGGCGGAATCAACGCGGGAACGGGGTGCGATCAACCGGGATCACAGGGGAGCCGATTGGGCTCGGGGGCAGGATGCCCCCGGCACGGACATCGGCGGGACGCCGATGCCGCGCCCGGGCGCCGGGCGCCGGTGCGGACTATGGTGCCGGCTTCCAAGTCGCGCCGACGAGCGCTTCCCTTCTCGATGCCTCATCGAGATCCGTGCCGCGGGGTACAGTAGATGCACTCTCTGCAGAGATGCACTGAGGGATGCCTTGCGGGGTGAACCAGGTTCCTCCTGGGTGTCGACGATCCCCTCCTTTTGGCGGCCTCGCCTTTGACTTCCCGCTCAAGGTGACGGCAGCCGCCCCACGAAAGAGTCAATCCGAGTAGTATATGCCCCGCAGCATCAGCTGTTCACCGCTGCCTCGCGGGCGTGTTTTTGCACCCCGAGCCGGCGGGCTAGGGCGGCGGCGACGAAGCCGGTGAACAGCGGGTGTGGCGTGTTCGGCTTCGAGAGAAACTCCGGGTGGAACTGGGCGGCGACGTAGAACGGGTGCTTGGGCAGCTCGACGATCTCGACGAGGGTGCCGTCGGGCGCGCTGCCGGCGATCACCAGCCCGGCGGCCTCGAGCTGATCGCGGTAGTCGCTGTTGAACTCGAAGCGGTGGCGGTGGCGCTCGCTGATGGTGGCGCTCTTGTAGAGATCGAAGCTGCGGCTTCCCGGCCGCAGGTCGCAGACCCAACTGCCGAGCCGCATCGAGGCCCCCTTCTGCGTGACCGACTTTTGCTCGTCGAGCAGGCAGATGACGGGGTGGGCGGTGCCTTGGTCGAACTCGGTGCTGTTGGCGCCGACGAGGCCGGCGACGTTGCGGGCGAACTCGATGGTCGCGACCTGCATCCCGAGGCAGATCCCGAAGTAGGGGATGCCGTGCGTGCGCGCGTACTCGGCGGCGCGCACTTTGCCCTCGATGCCGCGGTCGCCGAAGCCGCCCGGGATCAGCAGGCCGTCGACGCTGTCGAGCTGCTCTTCGACATCGCCCTTTTCGACATCTTCCGCATCGATGCGTTCGACGATGACGCGGCAGTCGTTGGCGGCGCCGGCGTGGGTGAGCGCCTCGTAGATGCTCTTGTAGGCGTCTTGGAGTTCGATGTACTTGCCGACGACGCCGATGCGGGTCTCATGCTGCGGGTCGATGACGCGTTCGACGAAGTTCTTCCACGCACTGAGGTCGGGCTCGGCCTCCGGGAGGCTCAGGCGGTCGCAGACGATGTCGTCCAGCTTCTCCTCCTGCAGGTAGAGCGGTAGCTCGTAGATCGAGTGGGGGACATCGCGGCACTCGATGACGGCCTCGGAGGGCACGTTGCAGAACATCGAGATCTTCTCGCGCACGTCCCGTTCGATCGGCAGTTCCGAGCGGCAGAGGACGACGTGGGGTTGGATGCCGATCTCGCGCAGCTTGGCGATGCTCTGTTGGGTCGGTTTGGTCTTCAGCTCGCCGGCGGCGCCGATGTATGGGACGAGGGTGACGTGGATGAAGAGCGCGTTCCCGGGCCCGACTTCGTGGGCGAACTGGCGCAGGGCTTCGAGGAAGGGCAGGCCTTCGATGTCGCCGACGGTGCCGCCGATCTCGGTGATGATGACGTCGGCATCCACCTTCTTGGCGACTTCGTAGATGCGGCCTTTGATCTCGTTGGTGACGTGCGGGATGACCTGGACGGTCTTGCCGAGGTAGTCGCCTTTGCGCTCTTTGGCGATGACGTTCTCGTAGACCTGGCCGGAGGTGAGGTTATTGAGCTTCGAGAGGACGCCGGAGGTGAACCGTTCGTAGTGGCCGAGGTCGAGGTCGGTCTCGGCGCCGTCGTCCAAGACATACACCTCCCCGTGCTGAAACGGGCTCATGGTTCCCGGGTCGACGTTCAGGTAGGGGTCGAACTTCTGCAGGATCACTTTGTGGCCGCGCTTTTCGAGCAGCGTGCCCAAGGAGGCTGCCGCCAGGCCTTTGCCGAGCGAACTGACGACTCCGCCGGTGACGAAGATGAATTTGGTATTTCGTGGTTGGGTGGGCATGGCGGTCGCTGGCGTGTTGAGGTCGGAGGGGGCGCTGAGGTTCAGGCGGAGGCGGGGGCGAGGAGTTTCTCGACGTAGGCGGCTTGCTCCGGTGTGTCCACCCCGATCGAAGGTTCGTCGGTGATTAAGACGCGGATGCGGGCGCCGTTCTCGAGCGCGCGGAGCTGCTCGAGGCGTTCGGCTCGCTCGAGGGGCGAGGGGCGCCAACGCACGAACTGCTGCAGGAAGTCGGCGCGGTAGCCGTAGATGCCCTTGTGGCGGAAGAGCGGCGCGGAGGCGGACGCATCGTTCGGGATCGGGCTGCGGGAGAAGTAGAGCGCGTGCCCGTCGCGGGCGAGCACGACTTTGACGATGTTCGGGTCGAGGAAGTCCGGGCCCGGGTCTAGGGGGGTCGCGGCCGTCACCATCTCCAAGTCCGGATCGCCGGCGAGGGCGGCGGCCAGGGCGTCGATCAACCGGGGGGCGATCAGCGGCTCGTCGCCTTGAATGTTGATGACGTGGGTGGGGTCTTCCAGAGCGCCCGCCGCCTCGGCGATCCGGTCGGTACCGGACGGGTGGTCCCCCCGGGTGATGGCGACCTCTGCCCCGAACCCACGCGCGGCCTCGGCGATGCGTTCGTCGTCGGTGGCGACGACGACGGCACTCAGTTCCGCCGCCTCCACGCAACGCTCCCAGACATGCTGAACGAGAGGTTTGCCGCCGATGCGATGCAGCGGCTTGCCCGGGAATCGAGACGAGCCGTAACGCGCAGGGATGATGCCGACGATCTTCTTCAAGCGGTTGCTCCTTGGGACCCGGTCAGGGTGAATGCGTTGCGGGGGGCTTGCAAGCGCTGGACAGCAAAGAGACGAATTTTAAAAGAAATCGGCGCCGGCCGCGACAAAGGCGTTGACGCTCGGTGGGAGGCTCGGCAACACTCCCCGCTCGAAACTGGATGAGGTGCATCAAATGTGGCGGAAACAGGGACAAAGTCGTCGATTCCCGCGAATCGAAAGACGGCTTATCGATCAGGCGCCGTCGTGAGTGTCTCGGTTGTGGACATCGCTT
Organism: Verrucomicrobiia bacterium; assembly: GCA_030430255.1. Taxonomy (GTDB): domain Bacteria; phylum Verrucomicrobiota; class Verrucomicrobiia; order Verrucomicrobiales; family DEV007; genus JAUIGD01. Next base: position 1,597 of record JAUIGD010000016.1, on the reverse strand, counting down.
CACGACTTATGAACAACTTGAGCACAGCGACATGCGTGTGGTGAAGCGCAACGGGGTGCGCGAGCCGTTTCGGCGGGAGAAGTTGCTCGGTAGTTTTTTGAAGGCGTGTGAGAAGCGTCCGGTGCCCATCGAGGTGCTCGAGAACGCGGCGGACGCGATCGTCGCCCAGCTGCAGGGCGACGGTCTGCGCGAGATCCCGACCCAGGTGATCGGAGCGCGCGTCATGCAGGCGCTCGAGACGATCGATCCAGTCGCCTACGTTCGCTACGCCTCGGTTTACCGGCAATTCCAAGAAGTTGGAGAATTTATCGAGGAGATAGAATCTCTTGAGCGCCGCCCCGAACTCAACCCCCGCCAGCCGGACTTTTTTGTGCCGTAATGGTCTTTCAATTGCTTTCTCTATCGAACTTGCCAACACTCCCGGCCCGCGCCGCCGAACATTCCCTCCACCACTCGCTCTCTGCTCCCAATGCTCTTCAACGACAACGAACTGCCGCTCCTCAAACTCTCGGAAGATCAATCGATCAGCCTCGATCGAAGTTGGTTTGAGGAGCAGGTGGCGATCGCCGCGGAGAAAGCTGGCCACAAGGACTGGCAGCTCGCGGCGCCGGTCGTCGATGCCCTCATGCGCTACCTCCGGCATCGCTTCTCCAAAGACACGATCTCGATGGACGAGATCCGCGAGCGGATCGTGACGGCCTTGAGCCTGCTCGAGACGATGGGCTTCGACGGGATCGTGTCGTGCCTTGATCTCGGCGTGCCGCCAGTGACGATCGAACTGGGAGACTTCGTCCCGGAATCGGGATGGGCGGACGAGGAGGCCTTCTTCATCGAGCTGGGGGAGGCGCTGCGCGGGGCTTGTGAGGGCGGCCCCACGCGGCTGCGCTGCCGCGGATTGCGGCGGACCGCATACCGGCTCGCCGGGGGGCAGCGATGGACGGCGGACTGCGAGCAGTGGGTCGAGCGAATCTCCGACTTCATTCCCGCCTGCCTCGCCGAGTTGCGGCCAGTCGGCCGGCTGGTCGTGATGGTCTCTTGATCGAGCGATCGCCGGAACACGCCCCAGTTCGATGTCAGAACCCACGCTTTTCGAGCGCATCGTCGCGCGGGAGATCCCCGCTGACATCGTACGCGAAGACGAGCGGTGCATCGCCTTCCACGACATCTCACCTCAAGCGCCGACGCACATCCTGGTGGTTCCCAAACGCCCGATCGCCCGGGTTGGCGAAGCCGGTGACGGTGACGCAGAACTGCTCGGGCACCTGCTTCTCACGGCGCGGGACATCGCCCGCGACCTCGGGGTAGCTGGCGAGGACAAGGGCTTCCGGATCGTCATCAACAACGGCGCCGACGGTGGCGAGAGCGTCCCCCATCTTCATGTTCACCTGCTGGCGGGGCGGTCGCTCGGTTGGCCGCCGGGCTAGCCCGGATCGATCACCAAGCTCCGGGCTGTGGCTTGCGCTCGTTGACGCTGAGGGTGTTGCCGTTGGGAACGGCTCGGGCAGGGTGTCTACCCAGCCGCTTCGCCGATCCCTGCCGCCGCCTACTCAGCATCAACGATCGGCGGCGCCTCGCCTGCGGATGTGGTGATCGATCC
>JAUIGD010000388.1 GCA_030430255.1 Verrucomicrobiia bacterium | reverse complement strand
CGTGCGCAGGGACACCACCCGCACCACCGTCCGCGTCCCCCCCGAGTGGTTTGCGCCGGGCAACGAGGAGGCGGTGGCCGGCTTCCTGTTCGGCGACACCTTGGGGGGGTATGGCTTCGAGGAATCGGGGGACACGGTGTTGGCAGAGGACGAACAGACGGGTGAGGTGACGCTCACCGGCCCCGCCTGGGAGGTGGCGCAGTTCGAAGCCCTGTTGGACGCCTCCCTGAACGGGGTCCGCGACCAGATCATGGTGAGCCACCAAGCCGTCGTCACGGAGGGGGGCGGAGGCGGCGATCCGGAAGCATTGAGCGATGCGGAGTTTCAACAACGGATCCGCGCGCTGCACGGGGAGCCAGACAGCTCGGTGATCAGCGCACCGTCGGTGATCACGCGCCCCGGGCAGACGGCGAAGGTCGAGGTCATCCGAGAGGTCATCTACCCCACCGACCACGATGCGGTGGGAACGCCCACCGCGTTCGATGTCCGGAACGTCGGCATGGAGGTGACGATCAACCCCATCCTGGCCGGCCTCGACCGGGTGATCCTGGAGGGGGCGCAGGAATGGACCGGCTTCGCGGACCAGAGCCTGAGGGAGATCGTCGGTGAGGGGGTGCCAGCCGATCCCGATGGGCGCCGAAGGCCGATCGACGAAGGTTCGTTCGCGACCTACGCCAACGACTTCAGCGGCCAGGTGCTGGACGGCGATACCGCGGGCATGGTCGCCGCCGAAGACGGTGTCGACGGCACCCGCGTCTACCACTTCGTCACCGTCCGCCGCGTCGGGCCGGCCGGACAGCCGGTGTTGCCCTAGCCCAAATCGATCACCAAGCTCCGGGCTGCGGCTTGCTCTCGTTGACGCTGAGGGCGTCGGCGTGGTGACCGGCTCCGACAGCCTCCTAGCGCGCCCCAGGTGCTCCGCGGTTCAGCGCGGCCGGCTGCGCGCCGCGACCTTCGGCCGCGCCCCGTCGTCGCGCACCGGGCTGCGCGCCTTCCTCTCGCTCGGCTCCGACTCGGCGACGCGCAGGTTCGGGTGGTAGATCTGCGCGTCCTTCAGGTGCATCGACATGCTGTAGAGCGAGAGGCCCGCGCCCGCGGCGACCGTGACGATGCCGACGATCAGGCCGGGCTTGCCTTTGTGCGCCCCCATCAGGAGCGTCACGCCCGCCAGGCCGGCGACGGCGAAGTAGAACCACTGCGCGTCTTTGCGCGACTCGCGCATCGCGGCGATCTGTTCCGCGCGGTCGGAGAAGATCTGTTCCGCGCGCTTGTCGGCGGCGCTGCGCGCCTTCAGGTAGGGCACCACGCAGCGCGCCGAGACGATGATCACGATCAGCGCCCCGAGCTGCATCTTGCGCTCCTTGAAGAGGAAGGCGGCGACGAAGGCGGCCACACCGAGCAACACGCCATAGATCAGCACGGGTTCCAACAAGAGGTGGCGGTACTCGGCGTCGCCGATCTTGTCGTAGAGGAGCTTCAGGTCTTTCATCTGGTCGGGTTCGGTTGCGGTTGCGTGATCGTCAGGTCAGGGCGGGCCACCGAGGTCGAGCTCCGGCTCCGCCCCGGGGCCCCGGCGCGGCTCGGCGCCGATCTTCAGGTAGGCCTCGCGCATGGCGACGCGCCCGCGCGGCGTGCGCGCCAGCATGCCCTGCATGATCAGGTAGGGCTCGTAGACCTCCTCGATCGTCGAGGCGTCCTCGCCGACCGCGACCGCCAGCGAGTTCACCCCCACCGGGCCGCCCTCGAACTTGTAGACCAGCGCCTCGAGGATGCGTTTGTCCATCTCGTCGAACCCGTCGGCATCGATGTCGATCATCGCCAGAGCGAGGTCGGCGACCTCGCCGGTGACGACGCCGTCCGCCTTCACCTGCGCGTAGTCGCGCGCCCACCTTAGCAATGCGTTGGCGACACGCGGCGTGCCGCGGGCGCGCTTGGCCACCTCCAGCGCGCCGTCGGCGTCGACCCTCGCCCCCAGCAGGCCGGCCGAGCGCCGGACAATCTTCGCCAACTCCTCCGCGGTGTAGTAGTCGAGCCGGTTCGTCATCGTGAACCGCGACCGCAGCGGCGCGGTGAGCATGCCGGCGCGGGTGGTGGCGCCGACCAGGGTGAAGCGCGGCAGGCTGAGCTCGATGGTGCGGGCGTTCGGTCCCTGGTCGATGATGATGTCGAGCCGGTAGTCCTCCATCGCCGGGTAGAGGTACTCCTCGATCGCCGGGTGCAGGCGGTGGATCTCGTCGATGAACAGCACGTCGCCGCGCTTGAGGTTGGTCAGCACGCCGGCGAGGTCGCCGGCCTTCTCGATCTGCGGGCCGCTGGTCGAGTGCAGCGCGCCGCCGGTGGCGGCCGCGATGATGTGGGCGAGGGTGGTTTTTCCGAGGCCGGGGGGGCCGCAGAGCAGGACATGCTCCAAGACGTCGCCGCGCCCCTTCGCCGCTTCGATCATCAACCCGAGCCGCTCCTTGACCTTCTCCTGGCCCGCGAACTCACTGAGGTCCGGCGGGCGGAGGGTGATGTCGTCGGCGTTGTCGGGCGCCTCGACGGCCTCGGTATAAAAATTTTTCGACACGGGTTTGCAGAAATTATCAGAAAGCGGGCGGTTTGCTTGTAAAAACTTAACTTTTCTTAATGAAAATTTGCGATGTCTCTGGCGGTCTAGCGCTGAAAACGGGCGCATTTCGTGCCGAAATTTGCGGCAGCCGAGCTTTGACAACCGTTCGCCAATCGGCATTATTGCGCCGCCTCGTTGTTTTAAATAACTGAATTGCTTTGCGGTTCGGTTATTCGAGGGATGGAAAAGACCGATTCGGCGCTTGTGCTGGTGGGGATTTTCTGTTCTAAGGGGCGGATTCGGCCATCCCTCGGGAGGTCAAAATTTGAACTCAAGCCCGCCAGCCACACCTCTGCATGTTGCCAGTTGAATCGAGCCATCAGCCCCGATTGCGGGGGATCTCCCATCTCCTGCTCACCGCCCTCTGTTCGCTGCTGGTTCTCTCGGCCTCGGCTCTGGCGGTCACGGTCAAAGACGTCTCGATCCAATACATCGGTTCCGAGTCGGTCGACGAGTCGGTGATCCTGTCCCAGATCCGCACCGCGGTCGGGGGGGAACTCGACAACACGGTGATCGAGCAGGACATCGTCAGCCTCTACGAGAGCGGCCATGTCGACAACGTCCGCGTCCTGACCGAGGACTTCAACGGCGGCGCACGCGTGATCTTCCTCGTGCAGACCCGCGCCACCCTCGGGGAGGTCACCTTCATCGGCAATTCCCTGCCGTCCTCCAAGCTGCGCAAGGAGACGGAGCTGGAGATCGGCAAGCCCTTCGACGATGCGTCGCTGGAGACGGCCCGCCTCAACGTCAGCGACTACTACGCCAAAAAAGGCTACGCCAACGCCACCGTCACCTACTCGGTGGACGTCGCCGAGCAGTCCGGCTACTCGCGCGTCTCCTTCGTCGTCGATGAGGGCACCCGCGAGCGCCTGCACAAGCTCCGCTTCCTCGGCAACGAGGCGATTTCGGACCGGGAGCTCGACAACCAGATGAAGCTCAAGGCCGCGTCGGCCTTCAACTTCTTCAAGCGCAACAAGGGGATCGACACCAACCTCCTCGAAGAAGACGTCATCCGCATCGAGGAACTCTACCGCGACCGCGGCTACATCAACGCCCGCGTCACCGACGTCGTCCGCGAGCCCGTCGGCGAGAAGGTCGATCTGGTCTTCTACATCGACGAGGGGGCCCAATACTCGATCAACTCGGTCGACGCGGTCGGCATCGAGGCGGTCGGCAAGGACGAGGTGCTCAGCCGCCTGAAGACCCAGCCCGGCTCGATCTACTCCTCGGCGGCGATCAAGGACGACATCAAGGAGCTGCGCAGCTACTACGGCAAGGGCGGCTACTCCACCGCACGCATCACCCCGCGCATCACCAGCGCCGGCGGCACCGGCGTCGACATCCTTTTCGAAATTTCCGAAGGCGTTCAGTCCACCGTCGAGCTGGTCAATATCCGCGGCAACGACAAGACCGAAGATCGGGTCATCCGCCGCGAGCTGGCGCTGGAGCCGGGCGAGATCTTCAACCAGGACCACCTGGAGGTCAGCCGCAACCGCCTGATGGGGCTCGGTTACTTCGACAGCGTCGAGATCACCCCCAGCGAGTCGGCGACCCCCTACCACACCGACATCAGCATCGATGTCCGCGAGAAGTCCACCGGCTCGATCAACTTCGGGGCCGGCTTCAGCTCCATCGACAACCTCGTCGGCTTCGTCGATGTGGTGCAGACCAACTTCCGCCTCTGGGGCAAGCCGCACGTCGGCGGCGGCCAGAAAGTTCGCCTCAGCATCAAGGCGGGCGCCAAACGCAAGGACGTGCAGTTCGATTTCACCGAGCCCTGGCTCTTCGACCAGCGCCTCTCCTTCAGCACCGGCGTCTACTACCGCGACCTGCTGTTCCTCTCCGACAAGTACGACCAAACCGTCATGGGCGGCTACATGAGCCTGCGCAAACCGATCGGCGAGCACAGCTATCTGACCGGCAAGCTCACCGGCGAGCGCTATGAGATCGATGTCGAGGACGATGCCTCGGAGCTGCTCCAGGAGGAGGAGGGCGATTACACCCGCGGCTTGATCGGCCTCACCTACACCTACGACACCCGCGACAGCGACCGCCTGCCCCGCCGCGGCCACCGCATCGAGGCCGGGCTCGAAGGGTCGTTCGGCGACGTCTCGAACGTCGGTTTCAGCCTGCGCGGCGACAAGCACTTCCTGATGCCCTTCGACACCATCCTCACCCTCACCGGTGAGTTCGACACCGTCGATGGCGACACGCCGATCTTCGACCGCAAGTTCCTCGGCGGCGCCAACACCCTGCGCGGCTACGGCTTCCGCGAGGCGACCGGCCTCGGCCTCCGCGACGAGCAGGGCGAGCCCCTCGGTGGTGCCTCTGCGCTCAACTTCACCGCCGAGTACAGCGTCCCGGTCTTCAACCTCAAGAAGGTCCGCGCCCACGCCTTCTATGACGGCGGCATCCTGTCCCCGGATTCTTGGGACTTCGGTGGCGACTACCTGCACAACGTCGGTGTCGGTGTCGACCTCTTCCTCCCCGTCGGCCCGATCCGGGTCGACGTCGCCTTCCCGCTGGAGAAGGACGAGTGGGTGGAGGACGACTTCCGGGTCCAGTTCAACATGGGCTTCCGCCGATAACCGCGCGGAGCGACCGCAGATGGGCGGCCGGCGGCGGTCGAGAACGCTGAAGTCCACGCGCCCATTCTACTGGCTCGAATCGCCCGATTTCCGGGCTGCAGTTTTGGGCTCGACGGAGCTGAGGGCGTTGGCGTAGTGGTTCGCCTGGGCAGGCGGGGTGTTGCCTCGCGGTGGCATCGGCGTCCCGCCGATGTTCCTACCGGAGGCTTCCCGCCTCCGCGCCCTGCCAGGCCCCTCCGCTGTCCGGGCCTTCCCATTCCTCGGGATTCCGCTGGCGCTGCACTCCGCGCGGCCTGCTGGCACTTCCCTCTGACCAAGCGCCAATCCTCCGAAGCAGGTGCTCCGGATCGATCCCCACGTCGACGGGCAAGATACCGCCATTCGTTGAGGCTTTGTGGGCGGGGATCGGCGAAGCGGTTCAGGGTGGAGGCATCGAAGGGGAGGCGTCTCCTCGCCCGCCCGCGCCGCCCCCGGCAGCGTGCCGGTGGCTCGGCGCGCCGGTTTCAGCGCAGGATCCTTCCGTCGATGCGCTCGTCAGCATGACACCGCACTTCCTTGGGAGGGTTGACGGGCCATCCCCACACACCGCCCTGACCGCCCTCAACACCGCGGAGCTGTCACCCTGAGCAACGCGAAGGGCCTCTCACCGCGGTCCGCGCCTCCGGAGCCCTCCGCCGTCGGAAAGACCCCAGAGCACCCTGGGCTAGCCCGGATCGATCACCACATTCGCAGGCGAGGCGCCGTCGATCGTTGATGCTGAGTAGGCGGCGGCAGGGATCGGCGAAGCGGCTGGGTAGACACCCTG
>JAUIGD010000387.1 GCA_030430255.1 Verrucomicrobiia bacterium | reverse complement strand
ACGCCAGACGAAGACTGGCGACCACCGAGGGCCAGCTCTCGGACATGCGCACCGAGCTGACCGGCTCGCACGCGGTCCTGGACGAGATTTTTACGGTCCTCTCTGCGCGCGATGCTTCGGGGCGCCCTCTCCACGCCCTCCCGGACGGCGCCCTCGGCACCGCCATCCACTACTACGAACAGTTCGCGGAGCGCCATGCCGGCGATCCGGAGTTCGCGCTGCCCGTCGCCCGCGCCCACGCCAACTGCGGGACGCTGCAACTGGACAACGGCGATGTCGAATCCGCGCTGCATCACCTCCGCAGCGGCGCGGCCTTGCTGGAGCAAGTGCGACCGGCGCCTGGCGAAGAGCGCGCGCACCTCGAGCGCCGCGCCGAACTCTACGCCGCGCTCGCCGACGCCCACAGCGCCGCACGGATGTTGAACAGCGCCGTCACCAGCGCCCAACAGGAGACCGACCTCAAAACGCAACTCGCCGGCACCGCGGAGCCGGGCGACCCCGATGGCGCGCGCTTGATCGCCTCGGGCAATCTCCACCTCGCGCGCAAGATGCTCGACGCCGGCCAGACCGGCGAAGCGGGGATCTGCCTCGACCGCGCCGCCGCCCAGCTGCGCGGCCTCGAGGAGGCGCAGCTCGCCAATGGCGACGACCTCGCCATGCTCGCCGCCACCGCCTTCGAGCTCGGTCGCAACCAGCGCCTGCTCGGGCAGAAGGAGGCCGCGGTCAAACACCAGATCGAAGCCATCGACCGCTACCTGGCCCTCATCGAGGCGCGCCCCGAAGTCGCCGACTACAGCTTCCAACTCGCACGCGCTTACGGGGAGGCGGCCGACCTCGCCACCGCCCTGGGCGAAGGCGGTGAAGCCGCGACCGCCAATGCGGAGGCGACCGAAATCCTCAGTGAGCTCGCCGAGCTCAACCCCGACAACCCCACCTATCGGTTCGAGCTGGCAGGCCGCCTGCGCGCCATCGCCTCGGCGCTCCGCGATGCCGGCTCGGCGGCGGAGGCGATCGCCGAGGCGGAGAGCGCCACCGTCCTGCTCGACGACCTCGTCACCCATCACCCGGGCGACCCGGACTACGCCCACGACGCCGCCTACGCCCATGTCGAACTCGCGAACTTGCTCGCGGAAGCCCGCAGGTACGATACCGCGGTGGAACACAGCAGCGCGGGCGTCGACCTCATGCAGGATCTCCTCAACAACGACAAGGACCCTGAAGGCGGCGACTCCAAACGCCTCAACTACCGGCGCGCGCTGGCCAGTTTCTATGGCGTTCTCGGCCACCACTGCCAGCTCGCTGACGACAAAGAGGGCGCCCTGAAGTGTTTCGAGAAAACCGAGCGCCAATACCAGACCATCAACGAACTCTCGGGCGGGGACGACGCTGACTCCTCCAAAGGCATGGCCTGGGCCAAGGACCGCATCGCCCGCCTCGGTGGCGACGAATAATGGTTGCCGCGCCGCACCGCCCCCGGTTCGGCCTCAGCCGAATCGGAGTTCGAATTCGGCGAGCGGAATCCCGCTCGCGCCCGAGACTCCCCACCCGCTGGCGGCGCCGAGCTCGACCCACCACGAACTCGTTCCGGCCCCGTCCTGTGGTTCGATGACCATGATGCTGCCCCGGCCGTTGGCCTACAGAAACCGCGCCCGGTAGCGCGCCGGCATCGCTTCGAGATCGACACGGAGCAGGCAATAGAGCGCGTCGTTGAAATCCGCCTCGACATGGAAGGCCAAGAATCTGGCCCCCAGGGAGAGGTAATACTTGATCAGGGGCGGGGGTGGCCGGAGCCCACCTTCGATGTCTTCGACGACCTTCCAGAGCGCGGTCGCCGGCTCGCCGCGCCAAGCCTCGGCGACCAACGGGTGGTAACGGGTCTTGGGCGCGAAGGGCGCCCTCGCTCTCACCAAGGCACGCAGATCGGCAGCATCGGCATGCTCGCGTTCCAACTGGGTCGCCAGCACCGCCCGCGAGGCGGGCTGGAACGCATCGGAGATCGTCACCGAACCAAAGAGGTTGCGGACACCGAACTCGGAGGCTGTGGCGCCCAGCCCCTTCCAGAGCAGGCCCAGTGCAGCGCCATCTTTTTGAAAATGCGGCATCACGAACGAGCGGCTCAGCTCCATCGCAGGGCCGATCTGCTTGTAAAACTCCGGATCGATCGCGAACACGTGGTCGAGGTACAGCCCCGCGGGGCCAAACTCCTTCAAGATCGGTTCGGTGAGGCCCATCCGGTATGCGCCGACGAGTTCGCCTGTCGCCGTGTCGCGGATGACCAAGTGGTGGTAGTGGAGATCCTCTGGGGACAGGTCGATCTCTTTCCCCGTCCCCTGCCCCGCCGCGACAAAGGTGATTTCCCGTGCCCGCCCCAGGGCCTCCAAGAGTTCGGGCTCCGCATCGCCGCGGAACCGCAGCAGCTCGAAACCGCCCCGCTCGAGCAACACCTTCGCCTTCCCCACCCCGCCGATCCCGACCCGCCGCACGGGCTGCCTCTCCCCGGCCACCGCCCGCGCCTGGGCCGTGGGGCGCCTCTCCGCCCCCGCGTAACAGATCGCGCGCAGCCGCTCCCCCGGGTTGTCGGTGGCCGCCAGCCGGGACACCTCCGCCGGGGAGAGCAAAGCCGACAAGGATACCTCGATCTCGTCGACCGGCGGATGCGCCAACTCCCGCACCAGAGCGAAGGTGCGCCGCAGCACCTGTTTCGGGTCGATGCTCAGGAACCGCTCGCTGTTCTGCCCGCTGAAGTGGAGCACGGCCAGATGGGCTCCCGACGCGGCGGCGACCCTGGCGGCATGATCGCTCCAGGGCAGGTCGCAGACCGCTCCGCCGAGCGCCTCACAGCGCGCAGACACCCGCGCGGCTGGGAAAAGGGTGAACGCCTCGCCCGCTTTCAGGCGGCGGAGGACCTCGGCCAAAGTCTTGCGGTTCGCCGAGGCATGCGCCTTCGGATCGACCAGCAGACAGTGCGGCTCGAGTTCCGGAATGCCCTGCAAGAACCGGTTGGAGATGCAGCTCCAGCGCACCCCACGGAGCTCGGCGATCAAGGCGAACAGCGCCAGCGCATCGATGCCGCCGAAAGGGTGGTTCGCCGCCACCACCAAGGGGCCCTCGACCTCGGCGAGCCGGGATTTGTCGCCGCCGTCGATCCGCCAACGGACGCCCCCCCGCTCGAGCGCTCCGGCGCAGAACGCCCCCGCCTCACCCTGCCCACGACCGTGGCCGTGGTCGTACATCGCGCGCACCTTGTCCCAGCCCAGCCGGCGTTCGACGACGGGCTGGACAAGCCGGTACGGCGCCCGCAACCACGGCGAACGGATGAAACTGGAAGTGTCGAAGGTAGCCTCAGCCATGGGGCGGTGGTGAGCCGAGCGACGTGCTCGCTCGCGCTCTGACTCGCTCCCCCTCGCACAGAACCACCGCTCGCGCACCCGAAGTTCGCCCCCCGAGCGACGGGCGTCCGGCGGTCGTTGCCGAATTCAGAGCCGACCCCGCCCTTGTCGCGGCGACGCCGAAAGGCTAGCTTGGGATCCAGCACCAACCCCACCGCGCACGGCTCTTGCAAGAACCTCGATCCACCCTCTCAGCAACCCTGCCGCTCTCCGAGTGCCGCCGCTTCGACGGCGCTCCGGAGGCGTTCTGGGAACGCTTCGGCCAGGCGCTACTGGCCACCTCCGGATCCGAGCGCGCCTTGTTCCTGAGGCTTGAGGCACCGGGCGACCCCGATGTCGACGGAACGTGGAAGCCGTTCGCGCGCTGCCCCGCCGCCGAGACCGGTCCGTTCCCGCTGCCGATGAAGCTCGATAGCGAAAGCTTCCTCGCCCTGGCCGCCTCCGCGCTCAGCGAGGGGGTCGCCTCCGCCAGCGTCGGTCCGCGGGGGCTGTTGGCGCTCCACCTGCTCGCCCCCGATCGCGCCCGGCCGCTGCTGGCGGTGCTGGTGTCCGACGATGCCGAGGTGCTCCGCGGCGCAGGCGATCGGGTGATCGCCGCGCAGGATGTGCCGCTGGCGTACGAGAACCACCGCACGGCACAGGAATCGCGCGAGTCCCAGGGCGCGGTCACCCGGGTGCTCGAGATCCTCGCCGCGGTCAACAACGCCGCCCATTTTACCGAGGCGGCGATGGCGCTCTGCAACGAGACCGCCGAGCGGTTCGATGCCAGCCGGGTCTCGGTCGGGTGGTCCGACGGGCGCTACATCCGGCTGAAGGCCGTCAGCGGCATCGACCGGTTCTCCGCCAAGATGGACGCCGTGGGTGAGATCGAAGCCTGCCTCGAAGAGGCCGCCGACCAAGAGGTCGCGGTGGCGTACCCCGCCGGGCCGACGGAAGATGTCATCACTCGCGCCCACGCCGCCTACGCCGCCGGGAATCGCGCCGCCGAAGGGGAGGTCTTGCTCTCGGTCCCCTTCAGTTGCCCGGCCGGCTCGGGGGCGCTGTTCCTCGAACGCGAATCGCGCTTCACCGAACCCGAGCTCCGGTCACTGCGCGTGCTCGGCGAGCAATGCGCCCCGCGGCTCGCCTCGCTCAAGGCCGCCGACCGCTGGCTCGGCGCCCGCTGCGCGGCCTCCGTCAAGAGCCGGGCGGCACGCCTTCTCGGACCGGAACACACGTGGGCGAAGGTAGGCGCCCTGGTGGGATGCGCGACCTTCGCGTTCCTCGCCTTCGTCCCTTGGAGCTACCGCGTCGAGGCCGAATTCATCGTCCGCAGCGCAGACCTCCAACACCTCCCCGCACCGTACGATGGCTACATTCAGAGCGTCGCGAAAAGGGTCGGCGACGAGGTTTCGGCAGGCGAGGTATTGCTCGCGCTCGACGCCGGGCAACTCCGGCTGGAGGAGGCGTCCGCGCTCGCATCGATCGAGCGCTATGCCGGGGAGGCGCAGAAGGCGGAATCTGAGGGGAGGCTGGCCGACATGAGGGTTTCCGCGGCGCTGCGCGCGCAATCGGAGGCCGCCCTGGAGATGGCGAGACACCGGCTCGGACAAGCCCAACTGCGGGCCCCCTTCGACGCGGTGTTGGTGGCCGGCGACTTTCGCGACAAGATCGGCGCACCGGTGAAGACCGGCGATATCCTCCTGCGGCTCACCCGCTTGGAAGACCTCTACGTCGAGATGAAGATCGACGAGCGCGACATCGACGAACTCCCCCGCTCCGCTGCCGGCACACTGGCCTTCGCCAGCCAGCCCGGGGAGAAATTTGCGGTCGCGGTGGAGGCGGTGGAACCGGTGGCCGTCACCGAAGCGGACGGCAACGTCTTCGTCGCGCGAGGTGACTTCGGCGTCGACCCCCAGCCGTGGTGGCGGCCCGGCATGACCGGTGTCGCGAAGATCGAAGCGGGCGAGCGTACGCTCTTGTGGATCTTCACCCACCGCCTGCTCGACTTCCTGCGGATGAAGCTCTGGCTCTGAGCCGCGCGCCTACCGGACCCGGCGCAGATCCTCGCGGGAGACCCGGTACTTCGCCGCGCAGCGAGGGCAATCCAAGCGGATCGTATCTTCCGCACCGAACAGTTCGTCCTCCGCGACTTTCGCCAGCGCGGGCAACAGACGCTCGAGGGTGCAGCCACAGTGGTGTCGGAACCGCCTGACCTCGAGCAGCGACAGCTCCTCATCAGCATCTAGGCGCCGCACCGCCTCCTCGTCCAACCCGAGCAGCCATTCCTCGTCGCACCCCGGTTGCGCGGAGATGAAGACGTAGTCCTCCGGCCCGTGCGCGAAGTAGCGCCCGAGGCGCTGTTCGCTCTGTTCGTAGTATCGCTCCGCGGCGCCGAAGATCCCGGCGCCGGGTTCGAACTCCACAACGCTTCGCCGCGGCGGCTTCGGCTGCTCGTTGATCTGCGCGACGAACAGGTCCTGCTCGCCATCGCGCACCCCCTCGGTGAAGACGCGCCCGACCACGTTCTCGGTGCGGTTGTCGCCGGTGACGAAGAGGTTCACCCCCGCCCCGCCGAAGTTCAGCGTCCAGGCGCTCACCTCAGCCCAGGGGCGCGATGCCAGATGCAGGGTG
>JAUIGD010000015.1 GCA_030430255.1 Verrucomicrobiia bacterium | reverse complement strand
GCGCTGTTCGAGATGCTCCGCGAACCGATGGACATGCTCCTGGTCGTCGGCGGTTACAACAGCTCGAACACCACGCACCTCGTCGAGATCGGATCGGAGACCCTGCCTTCCTTCTTCATCCGCGACGCCGCTTGCCTGGAGTCGCTCGAACAGATCCTGCACTTCGACCTCGAGCAGAAGGCGGAGGTGAACAGCTACCCGCAGGTGTTGCTCGACCGGGACCGGCCGGTGACCGTCGGCGTCACGGCCGGCGCGTCGTGCCCGAACAACCTCATCGAGGCGACCGTGCTGCGCGTCTTCGAACTGCGGGGACACCCCCTCGAAGAGATCGTCGGGGGCTGATCGACGGGGGGGAATTGTTCGCTTTTTGTGCCCGACGATGGGCCGGGCCGATCGCGGCAGCGCTTTTCCGAATTTTTTTTTCGGTTGCCGGAGGCGTGGCTGGGCTGGGTTTTCCAAATGTTAGAGGCCGTTTTCTAACAACTATTTGGTGGCAAACTCAACCGCCCGCGGTCGGGCGGCTTGGCGCGGCCATAAAATTTACGGCCGGGCGGGGTGCGGCCGCGGCGGCGACGGGGTCCGCGCCGGGGGGCGGCGCCTGCCGCAGTAGCGCATCCCGCATGGCTGTCCGCTTCCCCGACGCGGGGGGGAGGCGCCGCGCCGCGCCGGCGGATTTTAAAAATGCAGGTCGGTTAGGGCGTTTTGCGCTAACTAAAAGAAGGATATAAAAATTCTAACATTGATTCAACGAACGCGGCGCGGCGCCGCTGGCGTCCGCGCCTGGTTGAGCCTCCAGCGTTTCGCTAGCGCAGAAAATCTTATTGCATGGGTAAGCTGAGATCGCATCTTTGGCGCGGCTTCCGAAGACGGGGCCGATTTAACCACGACAACCACTACTGCCATGGCAAAGAAGAAAGCCGCAAAACGCGCTACCAAGAAGGTGGCCAAGAAGAAGGCCCCGGCCCGCAAGGCCGCCAAGAAGGTGGCCAAGAAGAAGGCCCCGGCCCGCAAGGCCGCCAAGAAGAAAGCCGCTCCTGCGAAGAAGGTAGCGAAGAAGAAGGCCGCGCCGAAGAAGAAGGCCGCGAAGAAGGCTGCCAAGAAGAAGGCCGCGCCGAAGAAGAAGGCCGCGAAGAAAGCTGCCAAGAAGAAGGCTGCGCCGAAGAAGAAGGCCGCGAAGAAAGCTGCCAAGAAGAAGGCTGCCCGTCGCCGCTAGTCATCTCCCCAAGGCTTTGCCCTCCGGCATCCGGCCGGAGGACGACAATCACGAGAGGCCAACCGGCTCGCCGGTTGGCCTCTCTCTGTTCCGTGGACCCCGGTCGGGGCCGGGCGCCCCCCTCCGCGCCACGACGGCATCCGCGTGCCGCGTATCGAGCTTCCGCCGCCCCCTGCCTGTCTCCGTCCCGGAGCGCCGCGGCTCACGGCACCAAGACCTCGCGGGTCTTCTCCAGCTTGAGGGTGACGATGCCGCCGGCCTTCTCGATCTGCCCGGTGATGTCGATCCAGCGCTCGTAGCTGGTGTCGGGCGTGCTCTTGACGATCACCACCCGGTCCGCCTCGGCGACCCGCCCGGCCAGCAGGGTGCGCAGCTTCCCCGTCACGGCGGCGGGTTCGGTGATGTTGCCGTTGACCACCACCGCCCCCTGAGAGATGGAGACCTCGATGTTCTGGCTCTGCTGCGCCTTGTCCTCCTGCTCCTCGCTGCGGGGGAGCACCTGTTCGCGGCCGGTGTCGGGCTGCACGCTCGCGCACACGAGGAAGAAGATGATGAGGATGAAGGCGATGTCCGTCGCGGCGCTGGCCGGCGACTCGACCAAGAGCTTCTGGCGGCGCAACTGGAGGGGCCGGGGCATCGTTCGGATGCGGACGGGGAGCGAGATCGGCCTCAGGCCTCCCCCTCCTCGAGCGTGAGTTGCACCGTGACGTGTTCGACGAGTTCGGCGGCGGAGCTTTCGACCTCGAGCACGAAGCCGTTGATGACGCCGGTGAAGTAGTTGAAGGCGATGTAGGCGGGGATGCCGACGATGAGGCCGAAACAGGTCGTCAGCAGCGCCGTCTTGATGCCGTCGGCGGCAGCTTCGACGATGTTCTGTTCGCCCATGGTCGCGACGATCTCCCCGAACGACTCGATCATGCCGGCGACGGTGCCGAGGAAGCCCAGCATCGGGGCGACGCTGGCCACCGTGGCCAAGACCGGCAGGTGCCTCTCGAGCGCGGCGACGATGTGGGAGCCGTAGCTCTCCATGCTCTTCAGGACGCCCTCTTCGGTGCGGGCGGCATCGTGGCCGAGGCGCCGCAGCACGAGGTACTTGCGCAGGCCGTTGGCCAAGATCCCCGCCACCGGACCGCGGGCGTTCTCGGTCAGCTCGAGCGCGGCCTCGATCTCATTGCGCGTCAGATGTTCACCGACCCGCTCCCGCAGCGCCGAGGAGTCGACGTCGAGCATCTTCAAGCTGCGCCAGCGCTCGATCATCACGGCGACCGCGACGACCAGCAGCGCGAGGATCGGCCACATGAAGATACCGCCCTCGACGAGCAGGCCGAGGGCGCCGGGGAGCGGGGTGGAGGCGGGGGTGGGATCGGGCACGGTGCAGGGTGTCGGCGTTTCTTACGCCGCGATCGCACGCTTGTCTTTCAGGGAGTTGGAGCCCGGTCCGGCGGGCGTTGACGGAAGGGCGGGTCGGGGTGTCCAGTCCCCGATGCCCAAAGCTCCCCTCATCCTCGCGTCCGGCGCGCTGTTCGCCACCTTGGCCCGCGCTGAGGTGACCATCAAGGCGGCCACCGCGGCCGACGCGCAGGACGGCAACCCGCCGGTGGGCGCCTTCGACGCCGACCCCGGCACCCGCTGGTCGTCGCACGGGCACGGGCGCTGGGTGCAGGCGGAGCTGAGCGCGCCGCTTCGCATCGACTCGGTGCGCATCGGCTTCCACCACGGCGAGCGTGACTACGGGTTCGAAATCTTCACCTCGCCCGACGGCGGGCGTTGGCAGAGCGGCACCGGGGGGCGGTTGCAGAGCCGGGGGGAGGCCGGCACGGTCGCCTACGCGATCGGCCCGGTGGAGGCGCGCTTCGTCCGGGTGACCGTGTACGGGAGCGAGGCGAGCCCCTGGGCGAACATCCACACGATCGCGCTGCCCGGCGTGCCGCCGCTGGAGTCGAGCGCGGGCGAGGCCCGGGCGTGGGTCGCCGACCCTGCGCTGAAGAACGGCGTCGCGCTCTCGCTCGACGACCGCGGCAACGCCTACGTCGCGGTGTCCGAGCGGCGCAAGCAGTCGAGCCTCGACATCCGCCACCACCAAGATCTGGTGGAGAGGGACCTGTCGCTGACCACCGTCGAGGAGCGGCGCGCGTGGTATCGCGAAGACTTCACGGGCGCGGGCTGGCTGCCGGACCGCGACGGGGACGGGACGCGCGACTGGCGCGACCTCACCGTGCAGCGCGACCGCGTCGTGCGCGTGCGCCCGCACGGCTCGGTGGAGGAGGTCGACGCCTTCCACAGCGAAGTCACCGGGATCGCCGCCGGCGTGCTCGCGGTGGGCGCGGACCTGTTCGTCGCCGCCGAGCCGGACTTCTACCGCTACACCGACAGCGACGGCGACGGCCTGCCCGACCGCGGCGGGCGGCAGCTGGTCGCCACCGGGTTCCAGGTCCACATGGGGCAGGGCGGGCACAACATGAGCGGTGTCGCGTTGGGTTCCGACGGCAGGGTCTACTGGTCGCTGGGCGACAAGGGGCACTGCGTGGAGACCGCCGAGGGCGCGCTCTATCACATGCCCAACGCCGGCGCCGTGTTCCGCTGCGAACTCGACGGGAGCGGGGTGGAGCGCTTCTCGACCGGCGAGCGCAACGCGCAGGAGCTGGCCTTCGACGCCTTCGGCAACCTGTTCAGCATGGACAACGACGGCGACTACCCGGGCGAGATGGAGCGCGCCCTCTACATCACCGAGGGCAGCGAGCACGGTTGGCGGCTGAACTGGCAATGGCTCGGCAAGGGCGAGTTCGGCAAGATCAGCGGCCTGCCGGCCTACAACCCGTGGATGGACGAGAAGCTGTTCCTGCCGGACCGCGAGGGGCACGCCGCGTACCTGACGCCGACGATCGGCAATTTCGGCCCCGGGCCGTGCGGGTTCGCCGCCAACCCGGGCACGGCGCTGTCTCCGGGGCTGGGCACGAGCTTCTTCATGACCAACCAGAAGGGCGAGGTGCGCGTGTTCGAATTCGAGCCGGAAGGGGCGTCCTTCCGCTTCGGCGAGCGGCCGAAGCTGAGCGGCGGGGTGAACAACACCGGGCTGGCCTTCGGCCCGGACGGCGCGCTCTACGCCGCCAGCTACGGCGCGGGGGACGGCGCGGTGTACCGATTCGACGTCCCGGAGGCGGAGCGGCACCCGCTGCGCGCCGAGACGGCGGCGATCTTGGCGACCCCTTCGGCGGAGGCGGCGCCTGAGGCGCTGGTCGCCTGGCTCGACCACGCCGACCGCCGCGTGCGCATGAAGGGGCAGCTCGAGCTGGCACGGCGTGGTGCCGACGGCGGGGTGCAACATCTGCAGCGGGCGCTCGTCGAGGCGGAGACGCCGGTCGGGCGCCTGCATTCGGTCTGGGGCATCGGCCAGCTCGCCCGGCGGGACCCCGACCTCCTGCCCCTCCTGGCCCCTGCCTGGGAGAGCGGCGAGCCGGAGTTGGTCGCTCAGGCGGCGAAGGTCACCGGCGAGGTCGAGGGCGGCGCGGCGGACTTGCCCGCGCTGCGCGCCGGCCTGGCGCACGCATCGCCGCGGGTGCGGTTCTTCTGCGCGATCGCGCTCGGGAACCGCGGCGACCGCGCGTCGGCGCCGGCGTTGGTCGAGCTGCTGGCGACCGGCGGGGCGGAGGACGCCTACCTGCGCCACGCGGCGGTCATGGGGCTGAAGGGGGCCATGACGCCGGGGGAGCTTGCGGGGTTGGCGTCGCACGAGAGCCGCACGGTGCGGCTCGGTGCCGTCGTGGCGCTGCGCAAGCTCGCCGCCCCCGAGGTGCGCGCCTTCCTCGCCGACGCGGACGAACTGGTGGTGTTGGAGGCGGCGCGGGCGATCCACGACGACGCCTCGATCCCGGCCGCGCTGCCCGACTTGGCCGCCGTGCTGAAGCGCGACGACCTGTCGGGCGAGGCGGCGCTGCGCCGCGCGATCAACGCTGCGCTGCGCGTCGGCGCGGAGCGCGATCTGGACCTGCTCGTCGGGTTCTTGCGGCGCGGCACGGCGAGCGCGACCCTGCAGCGCTGCGCGTTGGCGAGCATCCTCTGGTGGTCGGCGCCCCCGGTGCTGGATGCGGTCGAGGGGCGCTACCGGAAGCATGCGCCGCGCGACGGCGCCGGGGCGGACGCGGCGGTGGCGGCGCTGAGCGATGTGATCTTCGCCAGCGAGGAGCTGACCGAAGTGCTTTTGGACGGGGTCGCGCTCCGCGGCGAACCGGCTTGGTTGGCCGGTGCCGGGGAGCGCTTCGCGGCGTGGCCGCCCGGGTTGCAACGGCGCTATCTCGCGGCGTCCGCGAAAGTGGCGAGCCCGGAGCTCGCCCGGTTCGTCCAGCTCGCCCTGGGTTCGGAGGACGCCGCCGTGCGGGAGGAGGCGCGGCGGCATGCGGACGCGGCGGGGTTGGCGGCCGTCGACCTCCTGCTCGCCGAGCTCGACGCGCCCGGCCCCTGGGGCAAAGGCGCGGCCGTCTTGGGGTTGGCGGACCTCGATGACCCGGCCGCGGGTGAGGCCTTGGGGGAGCTCTTCGAACGCTATCGGGCGGGGGGGATCGACCCGCGATGGAAGCTGGAGGTCTGGCGGGCGGCGGCGGCGAAGGGCGTCGATCTGCCGGCGACACCGGATCGCCTCGAGCGCGGCGGCGACCCCGGGCGCGGCCGAGGGATCGTGTTCACCCACGCCGCCGCCCAATGCCTCCGCTGCCACCAGATCGGCGAGCGAGGCGGCGGCGGACCCGCCGCGGGCATCGGGCCGGACCTGTCGGGGATCGGCGCGAAGCTGGGGCGGCGGGAGCTGGTCGAGGCGCTGGCCGATCCGTCGGCGAGCGTCGCCGACGGCTATGGCACCGTCTTGTTGGAGTTGGCAGGGGGCGAGAGGGTCGCCGGGACGCTCAAGGCGCGCACCGACAGCGCCTGGACGGTGGTGCTGCCCGACGCGGGCGAGCGGGTGGTCGAGGCCGGTGCGGTGGCCGCGCACAGCGTCCTCTCGCTCATGCCGCCGATGGGGGCGATCCTGCAGCCGGAGGAGATCCGCGACGTGGTCAGCTACCTCGCCACCCTGCGGTAGCGGCGATCGTAGAATCTTAGCCCGAATCGATGACCATGCTCCGGGCGGCGGCCTGCCCTCGTTGACGCTGAGGGGATCCGCGTGGTGACCGGCTCGGGCAGGTTCTTAGGGCGTCGGCGTCGGTTGAGATCGGCCCGGGCGAGGATGGCATCGCTGGTGCCCCACGCCCCAATAGAATCTCAATCGAGGAAATAGCCGCGCTCGAATGCCCAGTAGAACGCTCCCCACTTCAGCGCGAACAGCGAGCCGAGCGCGACTCCGATCAGGACAAAGAGAATCCAAGCGCGGGTGCTTCGGCCGGTCGAGCGTTCGGCGATCCAGCAGAGGATGCCGACTCCAGCGAACCCGCCACCCCCAATGCAGGCCAGGTTCCACGTTAGATATCCCCAGGCCATTTTCCGGTCGGCGATGAGGGGGAAGAATATCCAGGCGGCGAGAATCAACGTTGGTGCTACGGCGGCACAGCGAGGGATCAGGAGCCAACGCGTCGAGGACCGCGCGAGCGCTCCGTTGATCCCGGCAGCCATCGCGAGCTACTCGCCCTCCTCGATGGCTGCCGCCTCGCGCTCGAACTGGGCGAGGAGTTCGGGTAGGGCGAGGCGGCCGCGGGCGTATTTGGCGGCCTCGCTCTCGGGGAAGTCGGTGCGGCAGCGGTTGTAGCGCCAGAACGCCTCGGGGATCTGGTTCGCCTCGCGGTAGCTCTCGCCCGCCCAGAACAAGGCTTGGGCGGCCAAGTCGTCGTCGGGGAACTGCTTCACGAAGCCGTCGAAACTCTCCCCGGCCGTGCCGAACTGGTCGGCCTTGTAGTAGCTCTGGCCGGCGCGGAACGCCATCCGCGGCGCGTGCTCGTGGCCGTCGAAGCGCTCCAGGAACTTCTCGGCGACGCTGGCCGCCACGAGGTAGTCCTCGTCGCGGTAGAAGTGCTCGCTGATGCGCATCATGACGCTGGCGATGAGGGGGCTGTTCGGGTAGGTGGCGGCGAGCGTCACGTAGGCCTCGAGCGCGTCGTCGAAGCGTCCCGCCTGCTCGTGGCACTGGCCGAGCTTGTACTGCGCGTCCGCGGCGAGCGTGTGTTCGGGGTAGTCACGGACGATGACCCCGTACGACTTCGCGGCCGCGTCCCAGTCCTTCAGCTCCTGCGCGAAGTTGCCTAACAAATACTCAACGCGCGGGCGGTAGCGGGGGTCGGGGTAGTCCTCGGCGAGCTCGGCCAGCACCTTGCGCCCGGCCTCCAGGTTGGTCTCGGCCTCCGCGGCGCGCTCGAGGGCGAGGTGGCTCTTGAAGAGTTCGAAGTAGGACTCGGCGATGTGGAACTGGGTCTGGATCGCCAGCTCCTCGTCGGCGAAGGCCTTGCTGAAGGCGGCGACGACGCCGTCGGTGCCGCGGGCGATCGGCACGGCGATCTCGTGGGTCAGGGGCTCGCCGGAGCGGGCGGGCGCGGTGTCGGTGTAGGTGGCGGTGAGGGTCTCGTCGAAGAAGCCTTCGACGCGCGCCTCGGGCCCGGCGCCGGCGTTGCCCGGGCTCGGCTGCCGCACGGCGGCGAGCGGGAACGAGCCGGTGAACACGCCGCTGTGGCTGAGGGTCTCCTCGAGGCGCAGCAGCTCGCGCTCGCCGTGGCTCGTCGAGACGGCGACCTCGACCGCATCGCGCGCGTCCGTGAGGTCGCGGTCGGCGTCGGCGACCCTCAGGTAGAGGCGCTCGCCGAGGAACAGGATCTCCGCCGCTTCCCCGTACTCCGCGTCGGTCGCCGCGAGCTCGCCGTCGCTGATCAGTCGCGCGCGCTCGGCGAGGGCCGCGGGGGCGCCGCCGGGGCGTTCGGCGTCGAGGTAGGTCGCCGAGGCGATGTCGCCGCCGGTGAGGTTGAAGACGGGGAGCAGCACGGGCGCGAGGGCGCCGCTCTCTCCGCCGGTGCCCTCCGCGTCTTCGAACAAAACATCGCCAACCAGCGACGGCCGCTCGTCGGCGTCCACCGGGACCAGCTTCGGGCTGCCCGGGCCGCCGAGGCGCATGGCGACCTGGCCGACGAAGCGGCCCTGGTGGAGCGCCGGGTTGCGCACTTCGGCGAGCGCGGGGTCGGTCTCGCCGTGGGCTGTCGAGAGGACACAGCGGACGCGCACGGGATCGCCGTTCTCTGTCTTCAGCTCGACGACGACCGAGCTGCGGGTGTCGCGGGCGGCGTCGGGGTCGACCACCTCGACGGTGAGCGGCGCCGAGTAGGCGACGCCGCGGACCGCGCCCTCCGGGGCGTCCGAGGTGGAGAGATACAGCGTCTCGGGCGCGGCGCCGCTGCCTTCCACCGGCGGGGCGACGCGGGTCTCGACGACCCGCAGGCGGCCCCCGGTGGGCGTGCGGACGAAGACGACCGACTCGCGGTCGACGGCGTGGCCGGGGAAGGTGTTTTGCTCGTCGCGGTAGCGCAGGTAGATCCGGTCGCCCGGGGCGACGGCCAGCTGCCCGCCGTCCGGGGCGGCGGCGGTGTCGATCTGGGTGCGGAAGACGCCGGTGTTCGGGCCGGTCTCGACCGCGGTCAGCGCGACCTCCGCGCCGGCGTTGGCGGAGACGCGCACCGGCACCTGGTCGGCGCCGCCGGTGGCGTCGGCGTCGAAGTCGGTCACCTCGATGACGATGCGCTCGCCGGGGTCGATGCGCAGCAGCTCCTTGCGGATCTCGTTCACCGAGCCGTTCGCGGCGCGGACGAAGTCGTAGCTGATCGGCAGCACCTCGCCGTCGTAGTAGGTGGCGGTCAGCGAATGGCTCAGCGAACGGTTGCCGACACCGAGGTCGGTGAACTCGTCGACGTAGCTCCCGGTCACGGTGTCGCCGGGGGCGATCTCGAGGACGTCGTTCGAGGCCAGCGCCACCAGGTCGGCCTCGGTGGGGATGTGGGTCTCCCCGCCCGGCCCGGAGATCTCGACGGCGTTGATCGCCAGCGATTCGCCGAGGTATTCGTCGACGACGATCCGGACGTGGCGCAGCTCGGACGGGGGCAGCCGGAAAGTCCACGAGCCGGCCTCCGCGCTCGCGGACGGCGCCGCCTCCGCCGGCCCCGGGCCCCCGAGTTCGGCGGCGACCGGCGAAGCCAGGTCGAGGTCGTCCGCCGAGAAGGGGAGGATGGTCACCGCGGCCGAGTTCGGGTTCTCCCGCGCGCGCCGGGCGGCGGCGGGCGCGGTGCCGGTGGTGGTGGCGAAGAACGCGACCTCGTGCAGGCCGCGTTCGAGCAGGACGTCGGCGCTGCCAGACTCCGAGCCGAAGGGGAGCACGACCCGGCCGTCGACCATCGCCGCGACCGCGACGCCCTCCAGCTCCAACCGCATCGCGCCGCGTTTCGCCTGCACGATCTGGCCTTGCCAGAGGACCGCGTGGTGGCTCCGCCCGGCGTTCGCCGCATCCTCTTCGGAGGCGTCCGCGGGCAGCTCCAAGGCCCAGTGCAGCGCGCCCCCGGGCGTCGTTTTGGAAAGCGGTTCCCTGCCCGCGAGATCGACCACCTGGTTCCAGTTGGCGAACTCCGGGTTGTCGACCCGCCAGGTCCGCGCGGTCATCGCCCCGCCCCCGCCGCCGGGGGGTACCGGGTCGGGCCCGCGCGCCGGGAACTCGGCGAGGGGGTAGAAATAGCGACCGTCGTGGCTGCCCTCGAGCCGCAGCCGCACCGGGGCGCCGCGCTCGGGGTCGGGGGTATGGACCTTGACCTCGGCCACCAGTTCCGGCGCCTTCATGTCCACCAGCAGCCATTTGGGGGCGCGGCCGTCCGGTTCCGCGACCCAGGCGGTCCCGGGGTCGCGGTCGATGGCCAGCAGCGGGCTCTGGCCGATCGCGGAGTCGCTGGCGAGCGCGCCGGCGGGCAGTTCGCCGGTGCGCGCCTGCCCCTCGAAGACCCCGCTGTGCGGCGCGGTCTCGGTCAGCTCGACCTCCACCTGGTCGCCGCCCGAGGCGACGAGGCGCACCGGCACGGGATCCGGGTCGCCGCCGAGGTTGCGGTCGGGGTCCTCGACGCGGAAGTAGATCGGGTTGCCGGGTTTGATCTGCGAGGCGGGGCGGGCGACCGAGCGGCGCTCGTCGGCGGCGCGCTGCTCCAGTTCGGCGCGCAGCTCGTCGGTGAAGTCGGCCTCGTCCTCCGGCAAGATCCGCGCGCTGGCCATGGCGAACTCGGCGTCGGCGCCGAGCCGGATCTGGTTGTCGGCGAGCAGGTCGAAGCGGAATTGGGATTTGAATTCCTCGGGGTAATCGACGGTGACGAGGTCGGCGCCGGTGACCTGCAGGATGCCGTCGCCCGGCCGGGCGCCGCCGAGGGCGGTGGGCACCTCGGCCATGAACAGGCCGCGCCCCGCGCCGCCGCTGACCAGCTCCGCCCGCTCCTCGTCGCCGCCGGGGTCGGTGCGCACGACCACCGGGATCTGCGAGCCGCCGCGGCTGATGCCGAGGTCCGTGTCCTGCACGACCACCGACAGCGCGCGGCCGGGGACGTGCCAGCGCTTCGAGCCGCGCCCCAGGCGGCCGACGGTGCGCAGCAGGTCGAGCTGGTCGAGGAAGCGCTTCTCCACGCCGTACACCTCGGCCAGTTCGTAGAGCGCCTGGTCGGCGAGGTCGATGTCCGGCATGCGCGCGAGCACGTCGCGAAAGATCTCTCGCGCGGCGTCGCGGTCGCCGCGGCGGCTGGCCAGCACGCCGCGCAGGAAGTCGGCGCGCAGGACCACCGGCGGCACCCGCGTCTCGGCGAGCGCGCCGAACACCTCCTCGGCCTGGTCGTAGATCTTCTGCGCCATGAAGGTCTCGCCGATGCCGAACTTCGCCTCCGTCGCCGCCGCGGTCTGCGGGAAGCGGTTGAGCACCGAGGTGTACTCGGCGCGGGCGACCTCGTAGCGGCCGGCGCGGCGGTAGTTCTCCGCGAGGAGGAGCCCCATGCGGGCCTTGTCCTCGTCCGGCACCTTGGGGTCCTCGCCGTTCCTGATGACCCAGCCGCGCAGGATGTCCTCGGCGCGTTCGTGGGCGGCGTCGCCGCCCTCGTCGATGTCCGACCCGGCGGCGAAGGCGACCACCTCGGCCGGCAGGGCCTCGCGGTTGGCGTCGAACAGCTCCCTGTTGTTCTGGTAGGCTTCCAGGGCGAGGTCCTGGTCGCCGAGGCGGAGGTGGAGGGCGATGTGCAGCAGCGGAGCCAGCGGCGAGGCCTCGTCGACGGCGAAACCCAGCGAGCCCATGTCGCCGTAGGCTTTGCGCAGCAGGGCGCGGCCGTCGTTCTTCCTGCCGCCGTCGGCGCCGCTCAAGTTCGCCAGCATGGCGGTGATCAAGACCGCGCCGCGCTCGGGCGAACCGGTCGCGACCATCGATTGCGCATGGGGCCACAGGCGGTCCCAGGCGTAGCCGGAACGGTCGCGCAGGGAGGCGGCGCGGGCGACGGCCAGCAGCTGCGCGGTGGGCGAGATCGCCTCCGAGCGGCCGAGCCCGATCAGCGCCAGGGCGGCGGAGGCGCTGGTGCGGCCGATGTCGAGGTCGCGCACGGAGCGGTAGACGGTCGCCTTGGCGTCCTCGGTCATGTCCTCCGCGCGCGCGCATTGGTCCAGCCAGCCTTGGGCCGGCCATTCGCCCATGCCCCAGTCGCGGAACGGGTGGGCGTCGCGGCGTCCCTTCGCTGCGGACAGCACCTGTTCGAAGGCTGCCCATTCGCCGGCGCGGAAGTGCTCGTCCGCCATCCATGCCGCGTAGGCACCGTGGCGGTCGCTGTCCGCGGCGAGGAACCTCTCGATGTGTGCCGCCCGCGCCGAGCGGTTCTCCGAGGGGATACGCTCCAGCAGTTTCCAGGCGCAATTCTGCGCCTCGTGGTGGTCGGCGCCGGGCACCGCGTGGGTGCGCCAGAAGGCTTCGGCCTCGGCGGCCAGCTCCATCTCCATGAGGCGCCCGCCGAGTTCGGACGCGTAGTCGAACACCGGTTCATCGCCCTCCGCCCTGCGGATCCACGCCAGCGCGCGCCCCGCGGCCGCCGGGTCCCCGGCCCGTTTCGCGCCGCCGAGCATGGAGCGCCAGAGGTAGGGGTCGCGGGCCGGCTCGCCCGCCAGGACGGCTTCGAGCGCGGCGCGGAAGTCGTCGGGCGACCCGTGGCCCGCGGCGGCGTCCAACCACGCTTTGGCGGCATCGTCGCGGTCGGCCGCCAGGCCATGTGCTTCGCGGTAGAGGGCGACGGACTCGGCGCGCTGCGGGTCGTTGCCGTGGTGGCGCAGCGAGTCGGCCTGGCGCCGCAGGACGAGCGCCCGCTGCTCCCGCGACAGATTTTGCCCCAGCAGCCAGCGGCGCGCGTCGCGTCCGTGTTGGTGGGTTTTCTCGCCTTCCCGCCAACGGCGCGCGAACTCGGAGTCGTGCACCGCTTTCGCGGCCTCGTTCGCGGCGCGGGTCCTGTCCCGCAGTTCGGGCTCGCCGCGGTGGTCGTGCGCCCAGGCGCCGAGGATGCCGCGGTAGTTGCCCAGATGATAGAACGTCCGCAGCGCGGCGGCCGCGCGGTCGAGGTCGGCCTGGAACTCGGCGTCGCCGCCCGCCTCGGCGAACAGCCAGGCGAGGGCGTTCTTCAGGTAGGGGTCGTCGCCCGGGGCCTCGAAGAGCATCTGGCGCGCGACGGACTTCGCTTTGCCCACGTCCTTCATCCGGTCGCGGTAGAGGTCGAAGGCGAGCGTCCAGCGCAGCTTCCAAGAGGCGTCCGGGTTGGCATCGACGGCGCTCAGCAGCGCGCGTTCGGCGCGGGCGAGGTCCGCCGGGGCCGGCTCGCTGCCCAGCCAGCCGAGGAAGTGGCTGCGCAGCCCGCGGGCGTCGGGCTCACCGGCGAGCACCCTCCCGGCGCTGGCGAGCGCGTTGGGGAGGTCGCCGGCGGCGGCGTAGCGCTCCGCCAGTGCCGCGGCGGCATCCCAGCGGCCGGGGTGTGCCGGGTGGCGTTTGAGGAGCTCGGAAACTTCGCGGCCGAGTTCGGCGGGCGTCGCTTCGGCGGCGCGCATGCTGTCGATGAGCCGCAGCCGGGCGTCGGCCGTGTCGAGGGCGGCGAGCGATCTCCGGAACGCGGCGGCGGCGTTGGCGTGTTGTCCCTGGCCCGCATGGTTCTCGCCGACCTCGCGGTGCAGCTGCGCGAGCCGGGCGGCGTCGAGGGGGGCGCCCTTGGCGAGCAGCTTGGCGGCGATGGCGTTGGCGCGCCCGGGGTCGAAGCGGCGCGCTTGGCGGAAGCCGAGCCAGCCGACCTCGGTGGCGCGGCCGTCGGCCGGCAGCTGGTCGAGCAGGCCTTCGGCGATGTCCGCGCAGGCGGCGAAGGCCTCCTTGCCCTCGATCTCGCGCAGCAGGTCGAGCGCTAGCAAGGCATCGCCGACGCCGTTCTGCCCCAACCGCTCCCAAGCGCCGCGGTAGGCGTCGGCCGCTTCGGCGCGCCGGTCCAAGTTCAGCAGCGCCGCGCCGAGCTGCCTCTCGGCGTGGGTGGCTTCCGGGGTGTCCCCATAGGCGGCGAGGAACTGCCGCGCGGCGGCGACGAGGTCGCTGTGGCGCGAGGTGATCGTCAGGCCGTCCATCAGCTTCAGCATGACCTCCTTGTGCCGCGGGTGTCCCGGCTGGGCGGCGACGAACTTGCGCGCGCTCTGGACGAGGCCGAAGGCGCGCCCGTGCCGGTGGTAGTGATCGACCAGGGCGAGCAGGGCTTTGGCGCCGTCCGGCGAGGTCTCCAAGGTCTTGCGCAGGTCGGCCTCCAGGCGCGCCGACTCGCGGTTCACGGCGTCGCGGTCGGGGGCGGCGAGCGGATCCTGGCCGGTGGCGGCCGAGAGGCAGAGGATCGTGGCGAGGGCACAGATGAGTCGGGGCATCGTGAAACTATGGGTGGGTCCGGCGGGCTTTTCGAGACAGAACGCGGCCGGGGTTGGGGGTCTATCGGCGATCGGCGTCGATATCCCCGAAACGCCGATACCTCCCCGAACCCGTGCGGCAAACGGGGACGTTTGCCCTCCGGCGTCGCGCGGCCGTCTTCGTCCGTGCGGCAAACGGGGAGGTTTGCCCTCCGGCGTCGCGCGGCGGAGGGCGGTGGTGGGACGGCTCGCGTGCCTACTTCGCCGCCGCCTTGACCGGATTGCGGCCGAAGGTCCAGATGTTGAACTTGCCAGGCTCCTCGCGGTGGATCACGACCGAGGTGCCGGGGAGGAGTTCGGCGAGGTCGTCGGGGAGCTGGCAGAGGAACTCGCGGCCGCGGAGGAAACCGCCGGCGATCTGGGTGCCGTAGTTTTCGATGGCGGTGATGTCCGGGGCGACCGAGACGATCTCGGCGGGGTAGGCGACCGGGTTCTCGACGCGCTCGCTGATCCAGATGGTGTCGCCGACATGGAGCTCCTCCGGGTGCTCGGTCTGCCTGACGAACCCGCGCACCAGCTTCGCCGCTCGGTCGGAGTCGTCGTCGGTCGGGATGATGGTGAGGATGGGGTCACCGATGCGGGTGACGCCGCGCAGCTTGTGGACCTTCTGCACCACGCCGTCGGAGTCGGCGACGATGGTCTTGGCCTTGAGGCGTTCCTCGAGGAGGACGAGTTCCTTCGGCTTCTCGTCGGGGTCTTGCGGTGAGGCGGTCTCCGGGAGTTCTCCGAGCAGGTCGAAGGCGTCCTGCTTGATCTGGGAGAGCTCCATGATCCTGATGGTGTGGGTGCCGAGCTTCCTGTTGAGTTCGCCCACCAAGCGTTCCGCCTCTTGGAGTTGGAGTTCGGTGATGGCGTTGTTCTGGCGGTCGATCTTGGCCTGTTCGAAGGCCTCCACGGCGTTGTCGTAATCGACCTGGTCGCGCGCCTGCTCCGCCTGTGCTTGGGCGAGGGCGTCGCGGGCGTCGGCGAAGTTCGCCTGGAAGCGCCGCTTCCGCTCCAGCGCCTCGATCACCAAGGTGCGCCGGAGTTGTTCCATCTCACGCTCGAGGAGGGTGGGGTCGAGGGTCACCAAGGTGTCGCCCCGCTTGACCGTGTCGCCATCGCGGACGTGGACGGTCTTGATCACCCCGTCCTCCGGGGCGGCGATGTCTTCGGTGTTCGAGAAGACCATGCCGTTGGCGCGCTCGTAGCCGCCGCGGTTGATGTAGAGGTAGACGAAGAAGGCGAGGGCGCCGATCCAGATCAGCAGCGGCCACATCTGGGTGATGCGGCGGATGCGGTAGGAAGAACCCTTTTTCGCCTTCGGGCTGGCGGGGAGTTCGTTGCTCATCGGGACTTAGGGGTGCGCGGGGGCGTTCGGGGGAGCGGAGAGGTGGGGGAGTGAGTGGGGGCGGGCGGAGGCGGTCAGATCTCGACGGTGGTGCGCTGCATGACGAGGCTGACCTCCGAAATATCTTCGAGCTTGGAGAGGGTATCGACAAGGTCGGTTTTGTAGGACGGGTCGATGAGCCGGATCTGGTAGGAGTATTCTTGCACCTCCCCCTGGATGGCCTCGCGCATGGCGACCATCTCGGTGCTGCTGGCGTACTTTTGGAAAATGTCGTGCAGGTAGTGCTGGGAGGGGGAGTCCGCCGGCAGCATGAACCGGAGCAGGCCCTCGAACTCGCGCCGCGAGGCGAAGGGCGACCAGGCGAGGAACATCGCGGTGGCGCAGAAATAGAGCGTGCCGATGATGGCGATGTCGTGCACCTGGGCGCCGGAGGCGATACCGACCGAGAGCGAGGCGAACAGGAAGATGATGTCGCGCGGGTCGCGGATGGGGGTCCGGAAGCGGACGAAGGCCATGGCGCCCATGATGCCGAGGCCGCGCGCCATGTTGTTGCCGATCGCCATGATCATGACGGTGATGACGATCGCTGCCAGCACCATGGTGTGGAGGAAGGAGCGGGCGTAGGAGAAGCTCTGGTGCGTCCAGCGGTAGACGGTGGCGAGCACCAGCCCGAGGACGAAGCTCAGCGTCAGGGAGAAGACCGCGTCGATGGCGTTGAGGGACTGCGAGGGGCCAAGAGCGGTGAAGAAGGAATCCATCGGGAAGGGTCTCTGGTGAGCGGGCGTTGTGGGCGGTTCGGTTGGGCGGTTGGGGTTTGGGGGAGGTTTTGGGGGGAGTTGGTCTGGGGGATCTGCCGGGCTAGATGCTGTTGTTGGTGACCGTCGTGTTCATCGACTGGGCGTCGTACTCGAAGCCGCGGAACAGGGTCTCCAACCGCCAGGCGGTGGCGTACTTGCAGAAGCCGGTGGTGGTCAAATTGAAACGTTCGACGAGCTCCAGCATCCACTGCGGGGCGTCGCGCATGGCCTTGAGTTCGAAGATGTAGCCCGCGAAGGGACGGTTGAGGCCCGTCTGGGTGTCCATCGGGCGCCAGCCCCGCGATTCCTCGATGCCCGGCAGGTTCCACCGGCGGGTCGGGCGGTAGCAGATACGGCGGTCGAAGGTGAGGCGCGCGTAGTCGTCGTTGGCACCGAAGTAGCTTTCGCGGATGTAGCGGATGAGCATCTTCGGGCGTGCCTCGATGGCGCGGGCGACGCGTGAGAACTCCAGGAAGTAGTGGTTGTCGACCGGGTTCTTGAGCAGCGGCAGCTCCTGGGGGTAGAGGACGACGGGGCGGCCATCGTTGTCGCCGCGGTACTGCTCCATCGTCATCTTCGAGCGGCTCTTGATGATGACGCCGCCGACCTTGCGTTTCAGCTCGAGGAACACGGGTGCGGATCCCCCCTTGCCGTAGGTGCGGATGCGCAGTTTGAAACGGGCGAAGGTCTTGCGCTCCTTGGCGAGCGCCAGGTCCATGGTCGGCGTGTCGAGCTGCAGCGTGGTGACGGTGTACTCCGGGATGTGGCCCTTGCCGTTCGGGTCGGGGATGCAGAAGGGCTTGATGTACTCGCGGATTTTCGGGACGAGCCGCGGGTGGATGATGTACTTCTGCTCGAAGCGCTCGATGATCTTGTCTTTGACGTCCTTCCGCGACGGGCCGGCGTCCACCTGCAGCCGGGGCATGTCCGGCTGGTTGGCGGGCGGAGGGGCTTTGATCTGGAGGGTTTTGGGCATCGAGAGAATCGGCGTGTCGTCGGCGGGGAACCCCGGGCGCCGGACACGACAAAGCTCCGATTTTGGGCAAAATCGGATCGAGAATCTAGCCCGAAAAGGGGTAAAAGCCATCCCAAAGTGACGCCTTTGTCACCCCTGCGGGCCAATCTTGGCCGGGAGTCGCAGGCCTGCGAAGCGGGGGCTGGGTCAAAGTTCCGCCATGCCCTTGATGACGCCGTGAGCGGGGTCAGACCAGTGCTCGAAGACCTGCGGGATCTCGTCGAGGCGGCAACGGTGGGTGACGAAGGGCGCGATGTCGACCGCGCCGGAGCGCAGCGCGTCCATGACGTGCTCGAAGTCCTGCGGGGCGGCGTTGCGGCTGCTCATCACGGTCATCTCGCGCATGTGGAAGAGCGGGTCTTCGAAGCCGATGCGGCCTTTGACGATGCTGATCAGCACCAGCCGGCCGCCGTGGCCCACGTATTCGAAGGCCGCCTCCATGGCCGGCGGCGATCCGGTGGCTTCGAGCACGGCGGCGGGGAGGTGGCCGCCGGTGATCTCGCGCAGGGCGGCGACCGGTTCATCGCGGGCGTCGACGGTGGCGTCGACGCCGAGGACATCGCGGCAATGGGCGAGGCGCGCGGGGTCGATGTCGATCGCGATGGTCTTCGCCCCGGCGAGGCGCGCGAAGTGGAGGGCGCCGATGCCGATCGGGCCGGTGCCGGCCACGGCTGCCCACTCGCCGGGCAGGAGGGTGGCGCGGCGCACCGCATGGGCACCGATGGCGAGGCATTCGACGGTGGCGATCTGGTCTGCGCTCAGCCCCTCGGCGGGGAGGAGGTTGCGGGCGGGGACGGCGAAGAGGGGGCGCATGCCGCCGTCGACGTGCACCCCGAGGGTGCGGATCGAGGGGCAGCAGTTCGGCTTGCCGGCGCGGCAGGTCGGGCACTCGCCGCAGTGGAGGTAGGGGATGGGCACCACGGGCTGTCCGGTTTTGAACCCCTCCGCGTCCGCGGCGGCTTCGGCGGCCAATTCGTGGCCGAGCACGCGCGGGTATTCGAAGTAGGGCTGCCGCCCGCGGAAGGCATGGTAGTCGGTGCCGCAGATGCCGACCCGCCGCACCCGCAACAGCACCTCGCCCGGCGCGGGTTGCGGTTCGGGGAGATCGACGAATTCAAAGCGGCCGGGTTCGGCGCAGCGGAGGGTCTTCATGGGCGGCAGCGTGGCACGGGGTCAGGCGCGTTGCCAAGGCGGAGATGGCGCTGGGCTCCGCCATGGCGTCGTGCCGCCACCTCTAAGGCGTTCCCGTGCCGGAACGGGCTACCCCTGAGCTTCACCCAAGGGGAGCTGCACCACTTCTGCGCCCGCCGATCGGTAGAGTTCGGCCTCGTCGTTCACGCCATCGATGCGCCCGCCGATGACGTAGACGGTGCCGCGGTTCCTGGCGACATGTTCCGCCATCTGGGTGCGCAAGGGGCCGCCGGTTTCGATGTGGAAAAAACTCCTCTGGAACGGGAACAGCCCATCGAGCGCGTCCACGAGGCCGGTGTCGAAATCGCGGCGGACCAACTCCGCCCGCGGCATGAAGGCGTGCACCAGCGTTTCCTCTCTGTGTTTCAGCGCCAGCTCTTTCAGAACGGGGAGAATGGCTTCGAGCGGCTGGCCTTTGAGGGAGAAGGAGATGGCGATCATGGTCGTGGGTGTTTCGGATTGGATGGGTCGGGTTCTGTGGATTCCTTGGGGACTAGGGTCTCCTGGTAGCGGTGCCCGAGGGCTTCGGCGATGCGGTGGAGCATCGGGCGGCTCGGGTGCATGACGCCGTTCTCGATCTGCCAGATGACGGCCGCCTTGGTGTCAGCCTCATCGGCCAACGTAGCTTGGGTCATCTTTTGCTCTTTGCGGACTCTGCGGATCTGCTCGTGGATCTCCACAGTCGAAAGATAGCACACAACTATACTAGTTGTCTGCTATGTTTTCTCTGGGGTGCGTGCCCCTCCCTCAGCGATCCGTGCCCTCGCGGAAGGCCGCGCCCGACTCGTAGGCCGCGCGACGGGTTTTCAGCAGCGAGGCGAGGCCGGTCTGCCCTTTGGCCTCGGCGAGTTCGATCGCGCGGGCGGCGGTGGCCTTGGCTTCGTCGAGCAGGCCGGCTTCGGCTTGGGCGGCGGCGAGGGTGTCGAGGACGGCCGGTTCGGAGCCGCCGGTGGCCGCGTCTGCGATCTTCGCCAAGCGCAGCGCCTCGGCGCCGTCGCGGACCGACTCGTCGGGGTGGGTGGCGAGGGTCCAGGCGAGTTCGTTGGCCGCCAAAGGCCAGCCGGGTTGGAGGTCGAGAGCCCTGCGGTAGGCGGTGACGGCATCCGCGGCGCGGCCGTGGCTCTTGAGCGATTTGGCGTAGAGGAGCTGGCCGGTGGGGTCGTCCGGTGCTCCGGCCAACAGGGCTTCGAGGTGTGGCAGGGCGTCGGCGGCGCGGCGGGCGGAGACCATGGCGAGCACGAGCCGGCGGCGGGTGTCGACGTCGTTGGGGTTGGAGGCGACCGCCGAGCTGAAGTGCGGGATGGCCAGGTCGGGGCGCTTCGTCTGCACGAGGGCGATGCCGAGGTCGGTGTGGATGCTGGGCTGGCGCGGCGAGTACTTGAGCGCCTCGCGGTAGTTCGCGATCGCCGCCGGGAGGTCGCCGGCGCTGCGGTAGGCGCCGGCGACGGCGTAGTACGCTTCGGCGACCTGCCCGTCGCGGCCCGGGGTCGGCGCGCGGGCCTCGACCCAGCGCGCGAGGTAGTCCTCAGCGTCGGCGGTGTCGCCGAGGGTGACGAAGTTGGTGACCAGCTCCGAGGGCGAGGCCTGAGGCGGGCTCTGGATCCAACGGCCGCGGAAGGGGGTGGCGAAGAAGCGCCAGTCGCCGGGCGGGGCGGCGAGCGCCCGCACGTCGCGGGCGAGCTGCTCGAGCGCGACCTTGCCTTTGTAGATCGCGGCGACCTCGCCCTGCGCATCGAGCAGGAAGCTGGTCGGGACGGGGAGGGAGTTGTGCTTGTCGATGAGCGCGTCGGCGACGATCTCCATGCGCTCGAGCAGGGGTTCGTCGGCGAAGCCCGCCCGGAAGGGGAACCCCAGCTCGGCGATCTTGGCGCGGGCGTCGGCTTCGGTGCTGCGCCCGTCGTCATCGATGCCGTCGACGGCGAGGGCGACGATGTCCAAACCGAGCGCCCGGAGCTGCTCGGCGGCGGCGGTCCACTCGGCGAGTTCGGCGAGGCAGGGGGCGCACCAAGCGGCCCAGAGGTTCACCAAACGCGGTCCCCCCCCGCCCCCGACGAGGTCGTGCCCGGCGCCGTCGAGGTCCGTCCAGCGCGCGTTCGGCATCGGCACCCGGGCGGGCATGAAGACGCGGATCGACTCCTCGGCGGGCGGCGGGGTGAACGGTGAGGGTTGGAGTTTCGGCTTGCCCGGCGGCGTCCAGCGCTCCGGGGCGCCGCCCTGGGTGAGGGTGTAGAAGGCGTTTGCTTCCGGTAAGGGGTGCTGCTCGACGTCGCCGCCCGGCCAGCGCACGGTGAGTTTCTCGATCCCGGTCGCGGCGCCGAGGCCGAAGTGGACCCACTTGCTCGACTGGGCGAGGAAGCCGTCGCCGGCGCGGACGGTCGCGACGGAGGTCCGGGCCTCCGCCCCGTCGCGGACCGCCAGTTCGAGGCGGGCGCCGATGGCGTCGCGGTTGCACCTTGTCCCGGTCAATTTGATCGCGACGAAGCGGTTGTCGCCGCGCGATTCGTTGAGCAGGAAGCGCAGCCGCGGGGCGGTGCGGTTGGTGAAGAAGAGGTCGGTGTCGCCGTCGCAGTCCCAGTCGCCGAGCGCCAGCGAGCGACCGTCGTCGGGGAAGTCGATCCCCGCCGCCGACGAGACGTCGGCGAAGGTGCCGTCGCCGAGGTTGAGGTAGGCGCAGTGCCGCTCGCCGCCGCTGAGCGAGGCGCCCTTGTCGAGCAGGGTGTTGATGGCCGACCAGCCGCGCCGGTAGGAGAAGAGCGAGCCGTCGGGGTCGGCGCCGGAGGGGGAGAGCGACACGACCTGCCGCCAGTTGAAGCTTCACAAGTCGTCGGTGCCCTCGGCGCTGATGAAGCCGTTGGCGACGATCAGGTCGCGGCGGCCGTCGTTGTCGAGGTCGGCGAACAGGGAGCTCCAGGCCCAGCGGCCCATGTTGACGCCGGCGGCCATGGTGGTGTCCTCGAAGGTGCCGTCGCCGCGGTTGCGGAACAGGGAGTTGCCGCGCGCGTGGCGCAGGAAGGCGGCGGCGGTGCGCGGGTCGGCGCCCTCCATGAAGCGCGCCTGCGAGGCGATCCGGTGGCCGGCGCTGGAGTACATGTTGGCGACGTAGAGGTCGGGCAACCCGTCGCCGTCGTAGTCGCCCCAGCTCGCCGACATGCCGGCGCCGATGTCCTCGACTCCCGCCGCCGCCGCGGCGTCGGTGAATTTGCCTCCATCGTTTCGATAGAGATTGTTGCGGCCGAAGTCGTTGGCGACGTAGAGGTCCTGGTCGCCGTCGCCGTCGTAGTCCTCCCACGCCGCCGCGAGGGTGAAGCGGGTGTTGTTCTGGTCGAGCCCGACCTCGGCGGTGACGTCTTTGAAGACGAGCTCGCCCTCGTTTCGCCAGAGCGAGCTGCGGCCGCCGTTGTTGGCGTCGTGGTAGGGCACGGGGATGCCGAGCACCTGCCGCTCGCTGGCCAGGGAGTCGTCGGCGTAGCGGCCGCTGGCGTAGAGGTCGACGTCGCCGTCGCCGTCGTAGTCGGCGGCGGCCAGCGCGTAGACCATGCCTGGGCAGGCGGCGCGGAAGCGCGGGGTGAAGCGGACGCCGCCGCCCGCGGCGGGGCCGTCGTTGCGGATGAAGATGAGGTGCCATGAGAGGCCGACGACGAGGTCCTGGTCGCCGTCGTTGTCGAAGTCGACGAACAGCGCGGTGCGGGTGAAGTCGAGGTAGTCGAGCCCGCAGGCGGCGCTGATGTCCTCGGCGCGCCCGTCGGGGAGGTGGCGGAAGAGCTTGTTCGGCAGGCCGCCGGGCTGCGAGAGGAACAGCTCGTCGAGCCCGTCGCCGTCGGCGTCGCCGAGCGCGACCCCCTGGTTGCTGGTGAAGTCGGTGCCCATCAGGCGGTCGCTGCGCGCGCGCCAGTGGTCGTAGGGCGGCGCGAGCTGGGCGGCGAAACAGGGGTTGTCGCCGAGCAGGGCGACGGTGGCGTCGGCGAAGGCGAGCCGGTCGGGCGCCGGCACGGATTGGTCGGCGGAGTCGGGGATCACCTCGGAGCCGTCGATCAAGGCCAGCGCGGTGATCCGCGGCGGCGCGCCGCCGGCGGGGCGCGACCAGGTCGCGGTCCAGCGGTGGTTGATTTGTGCCCGCGCCCCCCCGCCGCGGTCGCAGCAGAACTGCACGCGGAGCTGGGTCGCGGCGGAGGTGCCGTCGGGGGCGAGCTCGACGCTCTCGATCTTGATTGCGTGGCGCGCGTCCGGACCGCCTTTGATCGCCGCGAAGGCGGAGTCGAGCGCGCCGGCGAGGGGGAGGGGGGCGGCGTCTTCGGAGCGCTCGAAGCGGCGCACGGCCAGGCCGCTGCCGTCGAACTGGGAGCGCGTGGTCTGCGAGCCGCGGTCGAAGCCGGTCGCGGTCGCGCCCTCCGCGACGCAGGCCGCGACGGCCTCCGCGGTCAGCGCGGGGGCGGACTCGATGGCCTCGCAGAGGTGGTGCAGCTGCCCCTTCGCCCCGTCGTGGAACACCTCGCTTTCCCAGCCGGCCTTGGCGGGGTCGATGGTCTCGAAGAGCTCTTCGAGGCGCGGGTCGAAGCGGAAGGAGCCGGCGCCGCGCAAGACCGGTTCGGCGGCGATCGCGCCCCATGCCGATGCGGCGAGCAGGCCGGCGGCGAGGGGGAGGCGGGCGGGGGTGCACATGGCGCGGAGGCGAGGATGACCGGCGCGCGGCCGTTTGGCAAGCCCGGCGGGCCTGGCTGGAAACCAAAACGGGCACCGGCTCTCGCGCGGTGCCCGTTCGAAAGCGGTCGAGTCGGTTCGCCCTCAGCGGCGGCGCCGGAACATGAGGCCGACACCGATCAGGCCGAGCAGCGAGGCGACGGCCGGCTCGGGGATGGTCAGCGCGGTCGAGTAGCGGATGTTGTCGACGTCGATGTGCCCCCATGCGCCCTGATGGGTGTCGTAGATGCCGAGGCGGACGGTCTCGCCCTCGAACAGGCCGGCATCCCAGAAGCCGTCGCGGAAGAAGTTACCGTCGTCGGGGCTGCCGTTGCCGCTGGCGGTGAAAATGACCTCCCAGTCGCCGGGCGCCACCTCGCGCTCCAAATTGAAGGCGGTGATGTTGTCGGCCAGTGTGGCGTCGTCCGGATCACCCGTCCAAGCGTGGCTGCCGCCGCCGACGAGGAACTCGAACTCCGCGTTCGGTCCGAGGACGAACTCGTCGCTGCGGATGACGCCGGTGGGCTCGTCGCTGAGGCCGAGGCCGCCGGCTTGGCCATCCCAGGTGCGGACGTAAAATGAGCCTTCGGCGGTAGCGTTGATATTGGCGCTATCGCCGTCGGTGGTGTTGGCAGGCTGCCCGCCTGAGGAGAAGACATTGTTGGAGCCGGGGACGCCGGCGGCGAGGACGGTCCAGCCCGTCAGGTCACCGGATTCGAAATCCCAGGTGTTCTGCACCGTGCGCGCGCCGACGTTGGCGTCGTTGGTCTGGGTGATGGCGCTGATGCCGTTGGTCCGGATCGCCTCGAGCTGCTTCGCGGTGAGCGCGGAGTCGTAGACGAAGAAGTTGTCGATGGCGCCGCTGAACGGGTGGGTGGTCGCCCCGGGGTTGAGCGAGCCCACGGAGATCCCGGTGTGGGCGGAAGGGCCGGGGAAGCCGGCGTGGGTGAAGGTCGCCCCGTCGACATTGACGGTCATGATGTTGTTGCGGAAGGTCACCGCCAAGAACTGCCAGCCGCCGCCGACCGGGAGGCCGGAGTTGTAGATGTTGCCGTTCGACACACCCCAGGTCGTGCCGAAGCCCGCCGTCGAGAGGCCGCGGTCCCAGCCGCCGTCGTCACCGCCGAAGGGGGAGCTGTTGGCGACCGCGTCGGCGTTGACCCAGGCGCCGATGGTGAGGTCCGGGTTCACCGCGGTGTTGAGGTCGATCGGCAGGTTGATGCCGATGCCCGTGGAGGCGGGATCGAAGTCGGCCGCCTGGCCGCCGCCGAAGCCCGGGACGAAGCCGACGTTCGGATTGACGGCGGTCGGGTTGTTGCCGGCGGTGGAGCTGTCGTCGAAGTCGCCTTCGAAATCATAGAGGCCGAGCAGCTCGGCGCCGGGGCTCGCGGAACCCAGCAGGGCGAGGGCCGCCAGCGAGGGGAGAAGAGGGGAGTGCTTCATCGGAAACCGTGGATTAGGAAAACTTGAAACCGCCTTGATAGCGATCGCGGCCGGGCGGGACAAGACCAAAGCCATGAAAAATGCGGGGCGGGCGCCGGTTTGGTGGAGATTGAGTATGTTGGCGTGGGCATCTCGCATGCCGTGTGGAAAACCCATATCCCGGCGTGGCGAAAACCCATGGCATTGCGTGGGCAGCGGCAGCACCGTTGCGCGCTATGCCTCAAGTCAAACATTACGGAGTTTTCCAGTTCAAAGACGGCGTCGACCAGGCGCAGATCGATACGTGTTTCAGGGAGATGGTCGGCATGGTCGGCAAGATCCCCGGCCTGCTCGAGATGATCCACGGGCCCTACAAGAGTTCGGAGGGCATGAACGACGGCTTCACGCACGGCTTCATCATGACCTTCGACAGCCCGGAGTCGCGCGACGCCTACCTGCCGCACCCCGAACATGAGCGGGTCAAGGAGATCGTGGTGCCCTGCCTCGAGCGGGTGGTGGTGTTCGATTTCGACGTGGCCTGAACCCCCGACCGGAACCCCCGATGAAAGCCCTCGCGCCCACGCTCCTCCTGTCCGCCGGGATCCACGCCGCAGCGGCTCCGGTGTCGCTCTTCGACGGCGAGACCCTCGCCGGTTGGACCTCGAAAACCCCCGAGCGGTGGCGCGTCGAGGGCGGGGCGATCACCGCCGGCGACGGCGAGACCAAGATCCCGCACAACTACTTCCTGTTCACCGAGAGGTCGTACGCCGACTTCGAGTTCCGCTGTCGGTTCCGCCTCACGGGCGACCCGGGGACGGGCATGATCAACAGCGGCATCCAGTTCCGCTCGGCCGAACGCCCGGACGGGCACGCCAGCGGCTACCAGGCAGACATCGGTGATCCGGGGTGGTGGGGCTGCATCTACGACGAGCACCGCCGCAACCGCGTCATCGCCCAGAGCGACATCGCGGAGGTCGGCCCGGCGGTGCGGCGGGACGATTGGAACGAGTACGTCATCCGCTGCGAGGGCGCGCGATCGCGGCTGTGGATCAACGGCGTCCTCACCGTCGATTACATCGAGCGCGACCCGAAGATCGCCCGCGAGGGGAAGTTCGCCGTCCAGATCCACTCCGGCGGCGCGGCGAAGGTCGAGTTCAAAGACATCACCGTCGAGGAGTTCGAGCGCAGGGAATCGCCGCTGACGCCGGCGGAACAGCTGGAGACATTCCACGTGCCCGCGGGCTACGAGGTCGAGCTCGTGGCCAGCGAGGAGACGGGCCTGCCGAAGCCGATCACGGTGCAGTTCGACGACTCCGGGCGCATGTGGGCGATCACCGCCACCGACTACCCGGTCGATGCCAACGAGTCGCCGGCTCAGGCGGCGGCGCTTTGGAAGAACGGCGGCAACGACCGCGTGGTCGTGTTCGACGAGCCGCTCGGAAAGGGGCCGCACACCCCGCGCACCTTCGCCGGGGGGCTGGCCATGCCGATGGGGCTGCTGCCTTGGAAAAATGGCGCCATCGTCGGCCAGGGGCCCGAGATCCAGTTTCTCGACGACACCGACGGCGATGGGAAAGCCGACAAGAAAGAGGTGCTGGTGACGGGCTTCGGCGTGCAGGACTCGCACCTCATGCCGCACCAGTTCACGATGTTGCCCGGCGGTTGGATCGCGATGGCGCAGGGTGCGTTCAACCGCTCGCAGGTCGTCGCCGGCGGCAACGGGCCGGTGTCGTTCGACTACTGCAAGATGGGCCGCTTCCGCCCGGACGGGTCCCGCTTTGAAACCATCGCCTACGGCTTGAACAACATCTGGGGCTTCGTGCTCGGGCGCGAGGGGCAGATGTTCATCCAGGAGGCGAACGACATGAACTACTCCGTCGTGCCGTTCCAGGTCGGCTCCAGCTACCCGGGGATCGGCAACCAGAAGTTCAAACCCTACGCGCCCTTCGCGCCGCCGGTCGCGGACTTCAAACTCGGCGGCACCGGGCTCTCCGGGCTGGCTCTTTCCGACAGCGCGAGCGGCACCTTCCCCGCGCCGTGGCAGGACGTCATGTTCGTCGCGAACCCGATCACGCGCACGGTCAACGCCGTGAAGCTCGGCGATGAAAATTACACGCGGCTCGACGATTTCCTCACCTGTGACGACGAGTGGTTCCGACCGATCGCGATCAGCTTCGGTCCCGACGGCTGCCTCTACATCACCGACTGGTACAACAAGATCATCTCGCACAACGAGGTGCCGCGGAAGCACCCGGACCGCGACAAGACCCGCGGCCGCGTCTGGCGCGTGCGCCACGTCTCGCAGACAGCGCGGGACGTCCCGGACATCGCGGCGATGCCGGACGCAGCGCTCGTCGCGCAGCTGAAGTCCGACTCCACCTGGGCGGTGCGCGCCGCGTGGCGGCAGATCGTCTTCCGCGACGCGAAGGCGCTCGGCCCGGAGCTGCGCGCGCTGGCGGGCGATGCCAAAGCCCGGGCCGACGCGCGGGTCCACGCGCTCTGGGCCTTGCGCGACCTCGGTTTGGCAGACGCCGCGGTCGCCGGGGCGCTGCGCACGGACAAGAACCACAACATCCGCCGCGAGGCCGCAGCCGTCGCCGCCGATGCGTTGCACGCCGAGGACCCGGATCCGCTGGTGCGCGCGCAGGCGATCCGTACGCTCGCGCGCGGCGGTGCGGAATCGATCGCCGCGCTGATCGCTTTCGCGAAACCCGAGCTGAAGCCCGACGATGCCGGCGCCGAGGTGCCGTGGGGTGGCCGCCACGGCAAACCTTTGCCCCCCGGCGCCGCCTACGACCGCGCCTTCGAGCGCTACCTCGTGCGCGCCGCGCTGGAGCGTTGGCCGGAGGAGCTCGCCGCCTTCCTCGACGCCCCCGCCGCGGAAAAACTCCCCGCCGAGAACCGGCTCTTCGCCGCGCTCGCGCTGCCGCCGGCGCTCTCCACCGCGCGCTTCGTCCGGGCCTGGGCCGACATCGGGCGACCGCCCAGCGACGAGGAGCTGCTGCTGTTGCTCCGGGGCAACGCCGACCCCGGGCTCGCGCCGATCGTCGCCGGGCTGTTCGCCGACGCCGCGCAGGCGCCGAACTTGATGCGCGCCACGCTGCGCCTCGGCGACCGCGTCGATGCGCAGCAGGTGGCGGGCCTGCTGGTGCCGGCCTTGAAGGAGCTCGCCGCCGCCGGTGGCAGCGAGGACCTCGTGCTCGAGATGGCGTCGGCGTTCCGTTTGGGGGAGCTGCGCGATGAGGTGTTGGGGATTCTCGCGAGAGAGAGCGCGCCCGATCCGCAGAAGATCGCCGCGCTGAACGCGCTCGACCGCATCGGCGCGGGTGGCGACCCGGCGGTGCTGGCTTTGACCAAGTCGCCCGCCCCAGCCGTGAAGCTCGCCGCCCTCTCCTCCGCCG
Organism: Verrucomicrobiia bacterium; assembly: GCA_030430255.1. Taxonomy (GTDB): domain Bacteria; phylum Verrucomicrobiota; class Verrucomicrobiia; order Verrucomicrobiales; family DEV007; genus JAUIGD01. The sequence goes on along the minus strand of JAUIGD010000015.1, from coordinate 7,344 downwards.
GCGCCAGCGGGGAAAAGGCCGCCGCCGACGCGGTGGTCGCGGCGGCGGGGGAACTGCCCGCCCCGCAGCGCGCCGACCTCGTCGACCGCCTCGCCGGTTCGGCCAACGGCGTCGCCGTCGTGCTCGCCGCCATCGAAGCGGGCAAGGTCCCGACCAGCGGCCTCACACCCGAGGTGCTTGAGCGCATGCGCACGCTGCGCCCCGACGACGCGCGCATGACCGCGCTCTGGAATACCATGGCCGCGAAGTTCCCCCGCGTGCTGAAGCTGGGTGGCGCGGCCGCCGACTACGCCGCGACGGGCATCGACCTCGCGGGCGCCTTCACCGTCGAGACCTGGCTGCGGCTCGACCCCGGCATCAGCAACGCCGACGGCATCCTCGGCCGGCCCGGCGGCGCCGACTTCAACTTCTTCGCCGAGAGCTTCCGCGTCTACGGCGGGCCGGGGGTCGGTGACCTCGCGGTCGCCACCCGCAAGGCCGTCCCCGGCGCGTGGACGCACTACGCCGTCACCCGCAGCGCCCGAGGTGAGATCCACATCTACATCAACGGCGAACTCGACACCCCGGGCTCGAAACGCAGCGGGGCGACCTGGGCCGGGCTGAACATCGGCCAGACCACCCCCGCCGACGCCGGCACCGCCGGCGAGCTGATGGAATTCCGCGTCTGGGACGTCGAGCGCAGCGCCGACGAGATCCGCGCCAACTTCGACCGCCGCCTGCTCGCCGCCGACGGCCTCGCCCGCGCCTTCCCCTTCGGCGGCGACCCGCGCAAGCTCCACGGTGCCGCCGCGATCAGCGCGGTCGCCGAGGCGCCCCATCTGCTCGACGAAGCCGAGGCCGCGCGCGAAGAGGAACGCCTGGCCAAGTTCCGCGCCATCGCGCAGCAGCCCGGCGACGCCGGCCGCGGCCGGGTGCTGTTCAAAGCCGTCTGCCTCAGCTGCCACACGGTCGCCGGCGAGGGCGCCGCCGCCGGCCCCCCGCTCGACGGCTCCGGCCACCGCGATCTCGACAGCCTCCTGCGCGCCGTCCTCACCCCGAACGCCGCGGTCGAACCCGGCTACCGCGCCTACCGGGTCGAGACCCACGACGGCCGGCTCGCCGAGGGCTTCATGGTCAAGCACGACGAGAACGGCGCCACGGTCCGCCTCATGGGCGGCGTCGACATGCACTTCCCGCAGGCCGAGATCCGCCGCGCCCGCTACCTGAACCGCTCGTTCATGGTGCCCGGTCTGTTCGACGGGCTGGCGCCGCAGCAGGTCAGCGACATCATCACCTACATCGGCACTTTGAAGGAGGACGAAGCCGAGCCCGCACCCGAGAAGGGCACCTATGGCAAGCAGGTGAGCGCGTCCGGCATCAGGCACTCCATGCTGATCACCGGCCCGAAGACGGTGCTGGTCGGCGAGGGGGGCGAAGTCTTGTGGCAGGTGGGCGAGAACTCGCGCGACGGCTCCGTCTTGCCGGACGGCAACCTCTTGATCGCCCACGCCAGACACGCCCGCGAGTACACGCGCGACGGCGAGGTCGTGTGGGAGTACACGATCAGCGAAGAAAACGGCGAGCTCGAGCGCGCCACCCGGCTCGCCGGCGGCGTGACCATGGTCGTCGAACTCGGCAAGAAGCCGCAGGTCCTGGAGGTCGACCGCGATGGGAAGGTGTTGGTCGCCGTGCCGCTGCAGCCCGAGACCGACAACCAGCACATGCAGACCCGCATGGCGCGCAAGCTGCCGAACGGCAACTACCTCGTCCCGCACCTGCTCGCCTTCGCCGTCAAAGAGTACACCCCGGACGGCGAGGTCGTGCGCACGATCCGCACCGACCTCGAGGAGCTCGGTGGCCGCGCCGCCGAGAACTGGCCCTTCACCGCCATCCCGCTCGAGGGTGGCAACGTCTTGGTCAACCTCACCCACGGCAACAAGACCGTCGAGTTCGACCCGGAGGGGAAGGTCGTCTGGCGCGCCGACAACACCACCAACCCCGGCCTCTTCGCCGACCCCTGCGGCGCCCAGCGCCTGCCGAACGGCAACACGATTATCTGCAGCTACGGCCAGCGCGACGCGGAGAAGCCACGCATCTTCGAGCTGACCCCGGACAAGGAGGTGGTTTGGGAATTTTGCCACCCGGAAGCCGGCGCGCACGAAGTGCACATCGTCAGCACCAATGGCGAACCGATCCCCGGCGAGCCGCTGCGGTAGGCGGCTCAGCTTTGGATCGGCGGCCCCGTTTGGAGCGCGGGTGATGGTCGCAGAGATCGAGAGAAGCCCCCGTTTGGCCGGAGAGAATCGGGCCGTTCCGGCAGTTCCCGTACGACCATGAACTCCTCACGACTCTTCTCCCTCGCAGTCTCTCTCTCGGCCGGCAGTTTCGCCACGGCCACCGCCACCGCCACGGATTGGCCGAGTTGGCGCGGTCCGAACCAAAACGGCTCGCTCGATTCCAGCTCCTGCCCGACCGATTGGAGCGCAGACAAGCCCGCGTGGAAGGTCGCGTTGCCGGGCAAGGGCGGCTCGAGCCCGGTGGTTTGGGACGGGACGATCATCGTCACCTGTCCCGATGGCGAAGACAACGCCGTGCTCGCCTTCGACATGGCGGGCGAGCCGCTGTGGAGCACCAAGCTCGGCAAGGCCAAGGAGCCGAAGCACAAGAAGCTCGGCTCGAGCTGCAACTCCTCGCCCGTCACCGACGGGAAGGGCATCTACGTCTACTTCAAGAGCGGCGATTTTGCGGCGCTGGAGATGGACGGCGAGGTCCGCTGGCGGACGAACCTGAGCGACGAGTACGGTCCCGAAAACCTCTACTGGGATCAGGGCAGCTCGCCGGTGATCGTCGGCGACACCGTCGTGTTGGCGCGTCTGCACGGGGGCAGAAGTTGGCTCGCCGGGTTCGACGTCGAGACCGGCGAGATGGCGTGGCAGCAACCGCGCGACTACGAGGTGCCGAAGGAGAACGACAACGGCTATACCACACCGCTCATCTTCGATCACCACGGGCAGACGGCGCTGCTCGTGTGGTGCTCCGATATCCTCACGGCTCACTCTGCGGAGAACGGCGAAGTCTTGTGGTCCTGCTCCGGGTTCAATCCGGACGCCACCGGATTCTGGCCGGCGATCGCGTCGCCCCTGATCGTCGACGGCCTCGCGATCGTGCCGGTCGGCCGCGACGACCGCAGCGGCCAGGCACGGATGCACGCGGTGAAACTCGGCGGCGAGGGCGACGTCACCGACACCCACCACGAGTGGAAGCGCCTCGACGTCGGCGTCTTCGTGCCGAGCCCGGTCGAGTACCAAGGGAAAGTCTACCTGTTGCGCAACCGTGGCGGCGTCGTGTGTCTGGATCCGGGGTCGGGCGAGACGGTCTGGGAAGAGGAGTTCCCGCGCAGCAGCGCCAACTACTATGCCTCGCCGATCATCGTCGGCGGCGTGCTCTACGCCGCCCGCGAGGACGGCACCGTGTTCACCGCCAATGTCGAGGGCGGCTTCGAGCAGATCGCCGAGATCGACATGGGCGAGCAGCTCATCGCGACGCCGGTCCCCGCCGGCGGGAAGCTGCTGATCCGCGGCGAGAAGCATCTGTTCTGTATCGAGTAGAGGTCGGGGCCGCTCGGTCGCGCCTCACCCGAATCCGATCACCACGCTCCGGGCTGTCGCTTGCCCTCGTCGAGGCTGAGGGCGTAGGCGTGGAGATCGCCTCGGGCAGGGTGTTCACCCAGCCGCTTCGCCGGTTTGTGCCGCCGCCCGCTCAGCCTCAGCGATTGGTGGCGCCTCGCCTGCGGATGTGCTGATCGATCCGGGCCAACTCCGATCGGGGAGTGTGGTCTGCAGATAGGGTGCGGAAATTGCCTTAAAACAATTGTTATGCCGCGCTTACCGGCCTTGCCAAGACGGCCGAGTTTAGGGGCGACCGAAACGCCGGTCTGTGAGACGCTGATGGTTTCCGGCGGTTGATCTCGACCCGCCTGCAAACGCAATTCTCACCAACCGAACAAACCTCCGTCACCATGAGAACCCTACTCGTTTTCCTCCTCGCCCTCGGCTCGCTCCGGGCGGAAACCCTGACGCTTTTCGACGGCGAGTCGCTCGACGGCTGGGAGGGCGACGCTTCGGTTTGGCGCATCGAGGACGGCGCCATCACCGCGTCCATCGCCGACGGCGAGCGGCTCGCGAAGAACGAGTTCCTCTACTGGGAGGGCACCGCCGCCGACTTCGACCTCTCGCTGCAGTACCGCATCACCGGCGGGCCCACGGCGAACTCCGGCATCCAGGTCCGCTCGCAGAAGGACGCCACCGGCCACGCCGCCGGTTACCAGTGCGACCTCGATGACGGCAAGCTCTGGCTCGGCCGCATCTACGACGAGCACGGTCGCGGCCTCATCGCCGAACGCGGCGCGCTGACGAAAATTTCCCCTGACGGGAGGAGCCACGCCATCCCCTTCTCGGAGCCCGCCTCGCTGACGCGCTTCGCCAAGGCCGACGACTGGAACCACTACCTGATCCGCGCGCGCGGCGCACGCATCGAGATCCACATCAACGGCATCCACTTCTCCACCCTCGAGGACTACCAGCGCGGTGCGGCCGACCTCTCCGGCCTCCTCGCCGTCCAGATCCACAGCGGCGCCGGTCCGGCGAAGATCCAGTTCCGCGACGTCCAGCTGACGACTTACCAAGCGAATGCCGCAGGTGCCGCGGACGCACCCGCAGAAGTCGAGAGCGAAGCCGCCGGCATCGTCCCCGCCGACGCGCCGAACATCGGCTTTGAAAAGGGCAACTACGACGGCTGGGAGCAGACCGGCACCGTCTGGTCGAAAGGCCCGATCAAGGGCGACACCGTCGCCGGTCGCGGTCGCGGCAGCTCCACCCACGACGGGGAGTTCTGGGTCGGCGGTTACGAGGTCTGGATCAGCGACGAGGCGCAGGGCACGCTCACCTCAGACGCCTTCGAGGTCACCCACCCCTGGGCCAGCTACCGCATCGGCGCCGGCCCGCACCCGGAGACGCGGGTGGAGATTCTCGACGCCGGGTCGGGCGACGTCATCCACCGCGCCAGTGGCCGGGGCCAGATCGAGGACATGGCGCTCAACACCGTCGACCTGGGGGACCACGTGGGAAAAAAGATCCGCGTGCGCGTCGTCGACGAGCACTCCGGCGGCTGGGGCCACATCAACTTCGACGACTTCCGCTTCCACGAGAACGCGCCCGCGGCGCTCGACCCCGCCGCCTCACCGGCCGGCCGCCTCAGCTCCAGCCCGCTGCTCTGGGGCCTGAAGGAGAACCCCGCGGGCGAGCCCGGCGACGTCACCTCCACCATGTTCATCCCCGACGGATTCGCGGTCGAGACCATCGCCCGCGAGCCGCAACTCCGCCAGCCCATCGCCTTCACCTTCGACAGCCGCGGCCGCATCTGGGTCGCCGAGGCCTTCGCCTACCCTCGCCGCCGTGCCGAGGGCGAGGGCAAGGACCGCCTCATCATCCTCGAGGACAAAGACGGCGACGGCACCTTCGAGACGCACAATATCTTCGCCGACGACCTCAACCTCATCTCCGGTTTCGAGATCGGCTACGGCGGGGTCTTCGCCGCCTGCGCGCCGGAGTTCATCTTCATCCCGGACGCCGACGGCGATGACAAACCCGACGGCCCGGCGCAGGTCCTGCTCGACGGCTTCTCCATCCGCGACACGCACGAGACGCCGAACTCCTTCCTCTGGGGACACGACGGCTGGCTCTACGGCTGCCACGGCGTCTTCAATCCCTCGCTCGTCGGCAAGCCCGGCACGCCGAAAGACCAGCGCCTCGACATGAAGGCCGCCATCTGGCGCTTCCACCCCGTCACCCACGCCTTCGAGATCTATTCCCACGGCGGCTCGAACCAGTGGGGCCTCGACTACGGCCCGGACGGCTCCCTCTTCATGACCCACTGCCGCAGCTCCTGGGGGCTCGGCCCCGTCAGCCAGGTCTTCCGCGACGGCCACTACTGGACGCAGAACAACTCCAACCACCGCGAGTTCATCGCCACCGACAAGGTCGGCTGGAACCGCACGAACACGCCGCTCTTCAACTACTTCGACTCCATCGCCGCCTACGGCCACGGCGAGGGCGGCGCGGGTGAAAATGGCTCGCGCTCGGTCTTCGGCGGGCACTCGCACGTCGGCACGATGGTCTACCTCGGCGACAACTGGCCCGCCGAATACCGCGGCGACCTCTTCACGCACAACCTCCACGGCCACCAGCTCAACCGCGAGCTGCTCGCCCCGCGCGACTCCGCCTACCTCTCCAGCAGCCACGGCCAGGACACGCTCTACACGCCCGACCGCCAATACCTCGCCGTCGATCTCAAATACGGACCCGACGGCGCGGTCTACTCGATCGACTGGCACGACACCCAGCAGTGCCACGTCAACGACGAGGCGCGTTGGGACCGGACGAACGGCCGCCTCTACCGCATGTCCTGGACCGAGACCTTCGCGCCCGCAAAGTTCGCCGACCTCGCGGCGGCATCGGAGAAACAACTGCTCACCTACCTGAGCCACGACAACGAGTGGTTCGCCCGCATGGCCCAGCACCAGATCCGGCAGCGCGCGGTCAAGGGTTCGCTCTCGGCAAAGTTCGCGCCTTCGCTGCGGAGCAAAGTGGACAACGCCGACAACCCCCACCGATTCCGCGACCTCGTCGCCCTCCACGCCGCAGGTGCGCTCGGCGAAGAAGACATCGCCCGGCTCCTGAAGGACCCCGACGAATCCCTGCGCCGCCAGACGGTCCACTACATCACCAACGACGCGCAAACGGAACCGACCGCCTTCGACGCGGCACTGCTCGAGCTCGCCGAGACCGACCCGTCCGCGCAGGTCCGCCTCGCCCTCGCCGGCGCTTGCCAACACCGCCTCGCCGAAGCGAGCCGCCTGCCGATCCTCCTCGCCCTCGCCGCCCGCGCCGAAGACTCCCACGACCGCTTCATCCCGAAGATGGTCTGGTTCGGCCTCGCCTCCAACGCCGGCGACCAGCTCGACCTCCTCAACAAAGTCGCGCGCGAGACCCCGCAGCCGCTCCTGCGCGAGTCCATCCTCTGGCACCTCGCGCGCAAGGACCCCGCCGCCGCCATCGCCCTGGCCAACACCCTCCCGGACGCCGAGGTCGCCCGCGCCGCCTCCGTCATCTCCCAGGCCCTCATCGGTGGCAAGCACCCCGCGCCCGCCGCCTGGCCCGAGTTCTCCGCCAGAGTCAGCGCCACCGGCGACGCCGACGCGATCACCATGTCGATTTCCGTGGCGCCGTCGCGCACGGCCTGGCGGGTCTCGGCGGCCTTGATCTTGGGGCTGGAGGCGCCCAGGGGAAAACCGACCACCGTGCAGGC
>JAUIGD010000386.1 GCA_030430255.1 Verrucomicrobiia bacterium | reverse complement strand
CGAGCCCGGGGCGCGAGGGCATCGAGAAGGCCACCGGGAAGGACATCGCCGGGCAGATCGTCCGCTTCATCGAGCGCAAGATCGAGGGCGGCAAGACCAGCACCCGCACGCGGGGCAAAGGTTGAGCCGATGCCGAACTCGAACCTGCTCACCATCGGCCCGCACACCTTCTCGCCCGGCGAGCGCGGTTTCGTCGAGCTGCCCTTCGGCCGTTCCATCCTGCACAGCGACCTCTGCTTCGGCGTCCACGTGTTCCGCGGCCGCAAGCCCGGCGCGCGCCTCCTCGTCTGCGCCGGCGTCCACGGCGACGAGATCAACGGTGTGGAGATCGCCCGCCGCCTGGTCGCGGGCTTCAAGTCGAAGCGCCTCTCCGGCGACCTCGTCGTGGCGCCGATCGTCAACGTGCCCGCCTTCGCCGCCCGCCAGCGGTACCTGCCCGACCGCCGCGACCTGAACCGTTTGTTCCCCGGTTCGGCCGAGGGGTCGCACGGCGCCCGCTGCGCCTACGTCTTCATGACCGAGGTCGCCGCCACCTGCACCCACGTCATCGACCTCCACACCGCCTCGAACAACCGCACCAACCTCCCCCAGCTGCGCATCGATTTCTCCCCTGCGGGCAACCGCGACTTCGCCGGCGCGTTCGGCGCCCCCGTGGTGCTCGATTCCAAATCCCCGCCCGGCTCGCTGCGCGGCGAGCTGACGGCGCTCGGCAAACCATCGGCGGTGTATGAAGCCGGGGCCGCCATGACCTTGGACATGCCTGCCGTCCGCTATGGGCTGAACGGCATCAACAACGTCATGCGCCACCTCGGCATGCTGGCGCCGACCAAAACCCGCGCCAAGAAGCACCGCACCGCCTTCTGCAAGAAGAGCGCCTGGCTGCGCGCCCCCACCGGAGGCATCTTCCGCGCGCTCGTCCCGCTCGGTCGCGCCGCCTCGCCCGACAGCCCGGTCGGCATCGTCGCCGATCCCTTCAGCGCCCACGAGACCCCGGTCTACCCCGACTTCGAGGGCATCATCATCGGCCGCACCAACGCGCCGCTGGTCGATGAGGGGGACGCCCTGTTCCACATCGCCTCCCACCGCGACGCGGGCTCCGCCGAACAGGGGATCGCCGCCTCCGCCGAAGCCGTCCTCTCGGACACGGAAGAGGCGCCGTTCGAAGACTCGGTGGTGGATTAGCCCGATTTATTTAGAATAGCGTTTTGTCATTCCTGGCTCTCGCCGATTTGAGCAGGGGACTAGCCCGGATCGATCACCACATCCGCAGGCGAGGTGCCGCCAGTCGTTGAGGCTGAGTAGGCGGCGGCAGGGATCGGCGCTGCGGCTGGGTGAACACCCTGCCCGAGCCGTTCCCAACGCCAACACCCTCAGCATCAACGAGGGCAAGCCGCAGCCCGGAGCTTGGTGATCGATCCGGGCTAGCCCGGATCGATCACCACATTCGCAGGCGAGGCGCCGCCAATCGTTGATGCTGAGTAGGCGGCGGCAGGGATCGGCGCTGCGGCTGGGTGAACACCCTGCCCGAGCCGTTCCCAACGCCAACACCCTCAGCACCAACGAGGGCAAGCCGCAGCCCGGAGCTTGGTGATCGATCCGGGCTAGGATCGAGCTCGACCCAAGCTCAATTCTCCACCGCAGATCCATCCCCCAACTGCGGGTGAGACGCTTGCGGCGCTCCGCCGCTACGCCCCCACCAACAGCCGCATGGGGTTCTCGATGCAGTCCTTGACCCGCACGAGGAAGGTCACCGCCTCTTGGCCGTCGACGATGCGGTGGTCGTAGCTCAGCGCCAGATACATCATCGGCCGCACCACCACCTCGCCGTCCACCGCCACCGGGCGCTGCATGATGTTGTGCATCCCGAGGATCCCCGACTGCGGGGGGTTGAGGATCGGCGTCGAGAGCATCGAGCCGTAGATGCCGCCGTTGGAGATCGTGAACACGCCCCCCTGTAGGTCGCTCAGCTCGAGCTTCCCCTCGCGCGCCTTGCCCGCGTAATCGGCGATGTCCTTCTCGATCTGCGCGAAGCTCTTCTGGTCGCAGTCGCGGATCACGGGCACGACCAGCCCCCGCTCCGTGCCGACCGCCACACCGATGTCGAAATAGTGGTTGGTGATGATGTCGTCGCCCTCCACCCGCGCGTTGATGCCCGGCACCTCGCGCAGCGCGTCGACCGTCGCCTTGATGAAGATCGACATGAAGCCCAGCTTCACCCCGTGCTTCGCCACGAAGCCCTCCTGCACGTCCTTGCGCAGCTTCATCACCGCGCTCATGTCGCACTCGTTGAAGGTCGTCAGCAAGGCGGCGTTCTGCTGCGCGGAAACCAGTTGGGCGGCGATCTTGCGCCGCAGGGGCGACATCTTCTTCCGGGTCACGCGGCCGCCGTCCTCCGGCCTCGCCTGCCCCGCCCCGGCCGGCGGATCGGCCAGCGCCGCCGGCAGTTGCGATAGGTCGGGCTTCGCCGCGCCCGTCGAGACCTCCCCGCGCGGGGGCACCGCCGGAGCCGGGGGGCGCGCATCGATGAGCGCCTGCACATCCGATTTCAGCACCGCCCCCTTCTTCCCCGTGCCTTGAACGGCGTCGAGGTCCACCCCGTTCTCCTCGGCGAGCTGCCGCACCGCTGGCGATACCGGAACCTGACGTTCGGCCCCCTCCTCGCCGTCCCCGGCCTCTGGTTTCGCCGCGGTCTCTGGTTTCGCCGCGGACGCTTCGCCCGCCCCGGCCGCGGGCTCCGCCCCCGGATCCCCGGAAGCCGAAGCCTCGCCGATGCGTCCGACCACCGCGCCGATCGGAACCTCCTCGCCCTCGGCGACGAGCACCGACAGCACGCCACCGCCCTCGGCGGTGATCTCCGTGCTGATCTTGTCCGTCTCCAGGGTGATCAACAGGTCGCCAGCCGCGACCGTGTCCCCGTCCGCCTTGTGCCACTGCGCGATGAAGCCCGTCGAAACGGACTCGCCGACCGCAGGAATCTTGATGTCGTAGCTCATCGGGATGGGAGAGGCGGGTTGGAAAGACCCGGGGCGCACTCTTTGTTAGATGCTAGGCTTTGCCAAACGAATTCCGTCCCCGGGGGAGCGAGTCTCGCGCCCCAGCCCCTCCATGCACCCGATCCGACCCGCCATGCTCCGTCCCGCCCGCCTGCTGTGCCTCGCCGCCGCCATCCCCGCCCTGGCCGCGGGTTCGCCTGAAACCTCGCCCGAGGCCCCGCCCGGGGCCGCCCCGCCCGCCCCCCGCCGCAACGTCCTGTTCCTCATCTCCGACGACCTCAGCGCCGGCACGCTGGGCTGCTACGGCAACGAGCAGTGTAAGACGCCGCACATCGACGCCCTCGCCGCAGCCGGCGTGCGCTTCACCCGCGCGTATTGCCAGTTTCCCGTCTGCGGCCCCTCCCGCGCCGCCATCATGTCGGGGATGTACCCGCAACAGAACGGCGTGGTCGGCAACGGCAGCTCAGCGCGGTTCGGCGCGACGATGGCCGACCGCCCCTCCCTCGCCGAGCACTTCCGCACCCACGGCTACCACAGCGCCCGCTCCGGCAAGATCTACCACATGCGCGTCCCCGGCGACATCACCGCCGGGGTCGCCGGCCCCGACCACCCGGAGTCGTGGGACGAGACCTTCAACGCCCACGCCCCGGAGTGGATGACCGAAGGCGAACACGCGCACCTCTCGAACGAAAAGCTGAACCGCGACCCGGACAAACACTACAACCTCGGGTTCGGGGGCGCCTTCTACGTGGTCAAAGGGGCGTCCGACGGCGCCGAGCAAGCGGACCACCAGATCGCCGCCGAGGCGGTCGAGATCCTCGGCCGCCACGCCGAGAGCGGAACCCCCTTCTTCCTCGCGGTCGGCTTCGTCCGGCCCCACGTGCCGCTGGTCGCGCCGGCGGGCTACTTTGAACCCTACCCGCCCGGCGCCATCGCCCCGCCCGACGTCCCGGAGGGCGATTGGGACGACATCCCCAAAGCGGGCATTTCAAAATCGAGCCGGTCCTCCGGCATCACCTCGGAGGAGCGCAAGCGCGAGGTGCTGGCCGCCTACTACGCTTCCGTCGCCTACATGGATGCGAAGGTCGGCGAGGTCGTCGGCGCCCTGGACCGCCTCGGGCTCGCCGGGGACACAGTCGTCGTATTCACCGCCGACCACGGGTACCACCTCGGCGAACACGACTTCTGGCAGAAGATGAGCCTGCACGAGGAATCGGTCCGGATCCCGATCATCATCCGCCCCCCAGGCGATCGCGGGGCCGGCTCACAGGCCGACACCTTGGCCGAACAGATCGACCTCTACCCGACCCTCTGCGATCTCGCTGGGCTCCCTGTCCCCGAACACTGCCGGGGGGTGTCCCTGCGGCCGGCGCTCGAAGACCCCACCGCCCAACTGCGCGAGGCCGCCTACTGCCTGCGCCGCAGCGACCACCTGCTCCGCACCGACCGCCACGCCTACATCCGCTACGCCGGCGGCGCTGAGGAACTCTACGACATGCATGCCGACCCCCAGCAGTTCACCAATCTCGCCGGGCGCCAGCCGAGTCGCCTCGAGGAACTTCGCGCCTCGCTGGACGCCAAGCTCGAAGCGCTGGGCGGGCGTTGAAGAGAGGCGCCCCTCCCCGCCGGCCCACCCGGGTCGCGCCCCACAAGCCGTCAGATCGAACCCGTCAGATCGAACTCGTCAGATCAAAAGTGAGCCGAGAAGAACTCAGGTGATCGCGACCGGCCGGGGCAAGGCGGGGGCGACGGCGCCGTTCTGGCTGCGTTCTGGCAGCAATTGACCGGACCCGCGCTCCCCTCGCTGATAAGCTGTCGGAGCAGCGATCACTGCCATCTCCGCGGGCCCGGCCATTTTGCTACCGGCCCCTCTTCCCCCCGGGCGCGGTAGGGGGGCGCCCAGAAGGGAAGGGGGAGGTAGGAGGGTGTTCAATCCGTCAATCGAACGCTGCGATCGTCAGGCGAGACGCGGAAGCTGTCTATTGGGCCTCTGCCCGAAAAGCGCCTTGCCTGTTCCCTCTATTCCAGCCTAATACTTTCCACTAGGCGTCGCCCGCTAGCCGATCTCGGCCGGCGCGACGCCACGCGACAGGGCGTGTTTGAAAAACGATTTGTGAGTGCCACAGCGAGAGGTTTTTGCCGCAGGCAGGGCGGGGCCAGATGGCGGGTGAACGCCCGCGACCGAGCCACCACGCAGCGTGCGGTGAAACGGCCCGCGGAGCGGCGACCCGATCCCGGCGCAGCCGGCCCTTCTTCCACCCTCGAAAAACGGCGCCGAGAGGCGTTTCCGATCACGCCCCAGGGAAGATGACTGCACTGATTGTCGATGATCACCCGACGACCCGGGACGGGCTGCGGCAGATGGTCGCAGACGTCCTCCCGTCGGCCGATCTCCTCGAGGCCGAAGAGGTCGAGCAGGCGTGGGCGCTGGCCTCCGAACACCGGGCGGAATTCATCACCATGGACATCCGCCTGCGCGACCGCGAGTCGCTCGAACTGATCTCACGCCTCCGCAGGGAGCTCCCCAAGGCGAAGATCTTGGTGGTTTCGATGTGCGACGAACTCGCCTATGCGCCGCGGGTGATCAAAGCCGGCGCCAACGGCTTCGTGGGCAAAGACGCCTCGCGTGAGGAGACGATCGCGGCGATCCGGCGCGTCGCGGATGGGAGGATGCACCTCTCCCCGGACATCGTCGAGAAGATGATCCTGCCGGGCGCGATCAGCAGGACGAACAACTCCCTCGACCTCGAGAGCCTCACCGACCGTGAGCTCGAGGTCTTCCGTCTCATCGGCCAAGGCCTGCCGCCGCGCCGGGTCGCCACCAAGCTCGCCATCGCCGCGCGGACGGTGGAGGCGCACAAAGACAACATCAAACGCAAGCTCGGCCTCGCCAACGCGGCGGAGCTCGCCCGCCGGGCCGTCCTGTGGTTCGAGGGCGGCGGGAGGTAGCGCGATGGGATTGGGGAACGAGACCGCGGTCAGAGCGCTGCCTGCGACCGCCCAAGCCAAGGAGGTCTCCGGCGCCTTCGCCAAGTGGGTCTACCGGACCGGCCTC
>JAUIGD010000385.1 GCA_030430255.1 Verrucomicrobiia bacterium | reverse complement strand
CACCGCCGCCCCCGCGATGCTCATCGCCGCGCTGCTGTGCAGGGTGGAGAAGTCGTACCAGACGTAGCAGCGGATATCGCTGCACCCGGTGCGGTTGTCGAGCAGTGTCACCCGCGAGCTCAGCCAGTCGGGCACGCTGGTGCACGCGCGCGGCAGCCCCGACTCCTCCTCGGCCTCACGCAGGGCCGCGCGCGCGATGTCGACCTCGCCGTCGACGTGGCCGCCGAGCTGGAGCCAGCGGTCGAGCTTGCGGTGGTGCGTGAGCAGCGCCCGCTCGCCGGCGCGGTCGAGCACCCAGGCGGAGCCGGTCACGTGGCCGACTTCCAGGGAGCGCTCGAAACAGCGCGGCTGGGCTTCGACGAAGCCGATGTAGCGCCCGGTGACCGCGGCCTCGTCGGGGTGCGCCTCGGCGTATCGCCGGAGCAGCGTCAGGAAGGGGTCGCGGTGCACGCGGGCCTGCCGTGGGGGGATGGGTCAGGGCTCGATGCGCTCCCAGCAGACGAAGGTGTCGGCCTTCTGCGCGGACATCGAGTCGACGAAGGTGTCGGCGTTGAACCCTTCCAGCTCGAACAGGCGCTCGCTGAGTTCGTCGGCGTTGGTGGCGCCCTCGGGGATGACCACGGCGGCGGTGGGACCGTGGAGGGTGAAAAACGTCGAGGGCAGGGGGTCGTCCTCGGTGACCACGACCTCGATGCGGCGCAGGTTTTTCCACGAGATCGACTCCAGCGTCCCGTCGGGGCGGTGGCAGCGGATCTCTTTGTCGGTCACTTCGACGATGTAGTCGGATTCTTCGGTCACGGGCGCACCTATGGCGCGGGGCGGCGGGGCGATCAAGGCGGCGTTCCCCAAATCGCTGGCGGCGCGAGGGTTCCGGTGCTCACTTGCCCAGCTTTGGACGCACCTGCCACCGACCCTCACCGACCGCCGGGCGACGGAGCCCCGCGTGGGCGGCGGGCGGCGGCCCTGGGATTCATTTTCGTCACCCTGTTCCTCGACATCGTCGGCATCGGCATCGTGGTGCCGGTCTTGGCCAAGCTCGTCGAGCAGATGCACAGCGGCGGCGCGCAGGAGGCGGCGCCGACCTACGGCAAGATGGTCGCCGTCTACTGCCTGATGCAGTTCCTCTGCGCGCCCTTGCTCGGCAGCCTCTCGGACCGGATCGGGAGGCGGCCGGTGATCCTCTGCGCGCTGTTCGGGGCGGGGCTGGATTACTTCCTGCTCGCCTGGGCGCCGACCTTGACCTGGTTCTTCGTCGGGCGGGTGATCGCGGGCATGACGGGGGCGAACTTCTCCGCGGCCACCGCCTATATCGCCGACGTCAGCCCGCCGGAGAAACGCGCGGCGAACTTCGGCTTGGTCGGTGCCGCATTCGGCCTGGGCTTCATCATCGGCCCGGCGATCGGCGCCTTGCTCGGAGAGGTGAGCCTGCGCCTGCCCTTCATCGTCGCCGGCGCCCTCACCCTGATCAATTGGCTCTACGGTTTGCTGGTCCTACCGGAGTCGGTGAAGCCGGAGAACCGGCGCCCGTTCAGCCTCGCCAAAGCGAACCCCTTCGGCGCTTTCAAGGGGCTGTTCCACCACGGGCGCCTGGTCGCCGGGCTGGCGGTCGCGGTGCTGATCCTCAACGTCGCGCACTACGTCTACCAGAGCGTGTGGGTTTTGTACACCGAAGAGCGATTCGGTTGGGGGCCGAAGGAGGTCGGCTGGTCGCTGGTCGCGGTGGGGGTCATGTCGGCGCTGATGCAGGGGTTGGTCGCACGGCGCCTGATCCCCTATTGGGGCGAGCGCAAAGCGATGCTGATCGGGCTGGCGGTGATGACCGCGGAGCTGGCCGGCTTCGCGCTCGTCGAGGCCCCGTGGCAGATCTATGCGGTGATCGTCGTCGGCTCGGTCGGCGGCCTGGCCGGGCCGTCGATGCAGGGCCTGATGTCGCGCGCGGTCGGCGACGACGAGCAGGGTTGGCTGCACGGTGCCGTTTCGGGCATCAGCAGCCTGGCTGGCATCTTCGCACCCTTGATGCTGACCGAGGCGTTCAAGATCGAGCCGGCGCTGCCGTTTTTCCTCAGCGCGGGCTTGATGGCGGTCGCCGCCGTGGTGGCGCTGCGGGCCGCGCTCTCGACAGAGGCGGCGCCTCACTCTTAGCTCGGGGCGTGAACTCCCGATCGCTGCACCGATTTTTCACCGCCGCCATCGCTGCGGCGGTCTCCGCCTTGTCCAGCGCGCCGGCCGCGGCGGTCGCGCCGAAGCCCGACGTCCTCCTGATCCTCGCCGACGACCTGGGTTTCTCGGACCTGGGTTGCTACGGCGGCGAGATTTCGACCCCGAACCTCGACGCCCTGGCCGCGCGCGGCCTGCGCTTCACGCAGTTCTACAACACCGCCCGCTGCTGGCCGTCGCGCGCCGCGCTGATGACCGGCTACTACCCGCAGCAGGTACGCCGCGACGCCGTGCCCGGCGTGCCGAGGAGCGGCGGTCGCGGATTTCGGCCCGGGTGGGCGCCGCTGCTGCCCGAGCGCCTGAAGGCCGCCGGCTACCGCAGCTACCATATCGGCAAGTGGCACATCGACGGCACCCCGCTCGCAGGCGGCTTCGACCGCTCCTACTACCTCAAGGACCAGGGCCGGTTCTTCAACCCGACCCAACACTGGCTCGACGACAAACCCCTGCCGCTCGTGCCGGAGGGCACCGATTTCTACGCGACGCGAGAGCTGGCCGACCGCGCGATCGCGTTCCTCGCGGAGCACGCCGCCGAGCACCGCGACGCGCCCTTCTTCACCTACCTCGCGTTCGCCGCGCCGCACTTCCCACTGCAGGCGCCGGCGGGGGACATCGCCGAGTACGCGGGCGAGTACGACGCCGGTTGGGGCGCGGTGCGCGACGCGCGCTGGGCGCGGATTCGCTCCACTGGATTGCTAGAAGGCGAGCTGTCCGCACCCGAGCGCGACCTCGGCCCGCCGTACGACTTCCCCGCCGCGCTGGAGGTGCTCGGCCCCGGCGAGGTGAACCGGCCGCTGCCGTGGGGCGACTTGACACCGGTCCAGCGGCGGTTCCAGGCGGACAAGATGGAGGTCCACGCCGCCATGGTGCACCGCATGGACCGCGAGATCGGCCGGGTTTTGAGGCAGATCGAGAGGATGGGGCGGCTCGACAACACCTTGGTGATCTTCCTCTCCGACAACGGCGCCAGCGCCGAGATCATGGTGCGCGACGATGGCCACGACCCGGCCGCCGCGCCCGGGTCGGCCGCCAGCTACCTCTGCCTCGGTCCCGGTTGGTCCACCGTCTGCAACACGCCCTTCCGCCGCCACAAGACCTGGGTGCACGAGGGCGGCATCGCCACGCCCTTGGTCGTCGCCTGGCCGGAGGGGATCGCGGCAGCGGGCGGGTTGCGCCGCGCTCCCGGGCACATCATCGACCTGCCGGCGACGCTGCTCGACCTCGCCGGCCTGCCCGCGCCCGAGGCCAAACCCGCGCCGGGCCGGAGCCTGCGCGGGGTGTTGGCCGACGACACCTCGCCCGCCCGCGATGCCCCTCTCTGGTGGTGTCACGAGGGCAACCGCGCCCTGCGCGACGGCGACTGGAAACTGGTCGCCGCCAAGGATGAACCGTGGGCGCTCTACGACCTGGCGACCGACCGCGCGGAGGAGCGGGACCTGGCCGGTGCGCAGCCGCAACGGGTCGCCGAGATGGCGGCGGAGTGGGAGGCGATGATGGCGGGCTTCGCAGCGGATGCGCGCGAGTGATGGGTTTGCTCTTCGAGAGGGCGGATGTGTCGCTGGCTACCATGAAACCACACAAGGCACGGTTCGCCGGACTGGCGATTGGTTCGAGAAAGAGAAGGGGCGTCGGCGCGGGGAGTCGTTCGCAACGGGTTCTGCGCCCGCAAAGCCCGGCGGCGCCCTCGGCGGGAGCCGCCCAACCCGCGCCGCGGCGCGGTTGTGGTGTGGCGCGGGCCTAGCCTGGATCGATCACCACATCCGCAGGCGAGGTGCCGCTATTCGTTGAGGCTGAGTAGGCGGCGGCAGGGATCGGTGAAGCGGCTGGGTGAACACCCTGCCCGAGCCGGTCACCACGCCAACGCCCTCAGCGTCAACGAGAGCAAGCCGTAGCCCGGAGCTTGGTGATCGATCCGTGCTAGGCGCGCGGCAAGCGGGGACGCTTGCCCTCCGGCTCCCCTGCGGCGCTGGAGGGCGGAGCTCCGTCTCCGCCGTGACCGGCCCTGAGCGCCCAAGCGAACCCCATCCCCTCCCGCGGGCGAACCCAACCCGCCACCTCCGCCCCAAACCGTTCGCATGTTTGCGCCCGCAAAGCCCGGCGGCGCTCCCGGCGAGAGCGCCCAACCCGCGCCGCCTCCCGAGACGCCCGGGACGGGTAGGGCGGCCTCGCCGAGGGCGCCTCCTTGGATCCGCCGAGGTCACTCCGGCAGGTCGGCGCTGAATCGTAGGAACATCCGCCGCGCCCCGGCTTTCGGCTGGTGGTAGACCCGCAAGTCGCCCTCTGCCTCTGCCAGCGGAACGGGCTGCCAGTTTGCCCCGTCGGTCGACCACTCGGCGCCGAAGGTGACGGAGTTGACGCTGCCGAGCGCGAGGTTCTCCGGCGCGATCACCGCCCAAGCCGTGACCCGGTCGGGATCATCCAAGAACACGAAGCCGATGTTCCGGTCGAAGCGCACGGGGTCGCCGCCGAACAGGAACTCGAGCCCGTTGCTGAAGCCGTCGCGGTCGGGGTCGTCGCCGAAGCCGCGCGCGCCTTCCGGCAGGGTGGGGTAGCCCGTGGCCCAGTGGTCGTATGATTCCACTGGATCGCTAGAGACGACTGGCAGGACGGTGCCTGGAGGGTACGGCGCGCGGCCGGGGCGGTCGCCCCACAAGGAGTACTGCTCGCTGGCGTCGCGCAGGATCACGTCGGCGGTCAACGCCCCTTCGGGGATCCGCGGCAGGGTGACTTCGAAGCTGTAGGTGGCGGAGGCCGTGTCGCCCGCGATCCGCTCCGCGTCGGTGAAGCTGTAGGCGGCGAGGTATTCGTTGCCGATCCAGAAGGTGACGCCGCCGCCGGTGAGCCCGGCGCCGGCATCGCTCGCGGAAAGGGTCACTGTGAAGGTGGCTGGCGAGTCGCCCGGTGCGAGGACCGGAGTGTCGAAGGCGAGCGCCTCCAGCACCGGCGGTGCGGGATCGACCGGGCCGGTGTTGATCACGGCCAGCGCGGCGGTGGAGCCCGCGGGGAAGGGTTCGGCGTCCGCGCGGTGGGTGCGGCGGTTGCCTGCGGTGTCGCGCGGCGCCACGGTCACGGGGAAGTCGCCGGGGGGCAGTTGGGCCGGGATCTGCACCACGCGTTCGTAGGTGCCGGAGAAGGCGTCGCCGGCGCTGCGGTGGAACTCGCGCAAGCCCCACTCCAGGCTGCGGTCGCTGCCTCCGATGCGCACGTAGATGTCGTTCACGCCACCCGGGTCGCTCACCACGGCGGTGAGGGTGACGCTCTGGGCGCCGCCGCTGACATCGACCGAAGCCGGGGTGACCGTGAAACTCTCGAGCACGGGCGCCGCGCGGTCGAGCACCCGCAGCGGCCCGCTGCCGGCGGGATAGGGATCGGCCACCCCCAGGTCGCCGTAGAGCGCCCGCAGCTCTCCCGAGTCGATGACGGAGAGGTCGGAGCCGAACGCGAAGGGTCCCTCCGGGACGCTGGGCAGGGTGACCTCGAAGGCATAGGTTCCCTCGAGCGCATCGCCGGCGATGCGGTCGAGCGGACCGAAGCTGCCTTGGGTGAAGTAATTTCCTTCGGCGCCGAAGAAGGTGATGCCGCCATGCGACACGCCGGAGGCGTCGTCGGACGCGGTGATGGTCACGGTGATCGTCTGCGGCTCGGACGAGGGTTCGAGCGCCGGCGGGTCGAAGGCGATCGAGGTCAAGACCGGCGGCGAGCTGTCGACGGGGCCCGTGTTGACCACCGTCAGCGCGGTGGCCGATCCGGCGGGGAAGGGGGCATCACCGGGGTAGTTGACGAAGGTGTTCGCGGTGTCGAAGGCCGTGACCTCGGCGGGGTAGTCGCCGGGCGGGAGGAAGGCGGGGATGAAGAGCTCCC
>JAUIGD010000384.1 GCA_030430255.1 Verrucomicrobiia bacterium | reverse complement strand
CTCCAAGAAAACCACCAAGAAGACCGCCTCCAAGAAGGCAGAGTCCAACGCCTACGCCATCATCGAAGAGTCCGGCGGCCAGCGCAAGGTCAACGCCGACGAGCAAATCCTCATCGACCTCTACCAGGGCGGCGAGGCCAAGGCCGGCGACTCCATCACCATCGACAAGGTCCTCGTCGTCGGCGAGCCCGGCGGCTCCGCCACCATCGGCACCCCCTACGTCTCCGGCGCCTCCGTCACCCTCGAAGTGACCGATCCTGTTGTGATGGGCGACAAGCTCTACATCTACAAGATCCGCCCCAAGAAGGACTCCCGCCGCAAGACCGGCCACCGCCAACGCTACACCGGCGTCAAGGTCGCCGCGATCAACGGCTGAGCCAGAGAGCGCAATCTTGTGCCCCCAAGAGCTTCCGCGCGGCGGAATGCTGTCTGTTTGGAGATGGCCGATATTCAGCCCGGGCTGGTGCATTGCAAGTCGGATGCCATTTGGTTCGCGAAACACTCTGCCACTGCTCAGGGGTTGCGGGCTCGATTATGCCGCGCATGTTGTGAACGACTAGCTGATATGCTCATCGGACGTGGCTGAGCTCGCCCTCCCATTCAACTTCACAGTCGCCGGCCCACCGGTCTCCCAGCAGACACGGAACCGAGACAACTTGAGGAGTTGGAGAGAGAAGGTGCGCGATGCAGCGGAATCTGCCACGCCAAGTGCTGCGCTTCCTTACGGGAGCGATGTTGCAATCAAGATCACCTATTACTACGACACTGACGCTCCTGATGTTGATAACATTATTAAACCGATTTTAGATGCGATAATTGGTGTGGTTTACGACGACGATTCGCAGGTAATTGAGGCGACAAGTCGACGTCGGGATATCAACGGCCCTTTCAGGGTTCGAAAGATGCCGCAGTGTCTCGCCGATTCACTGGTAGCGGGTGATGACTTCATTCACGTTCGGGTTGATTTTCCACCGGACCCCACGGAGGTCGGATGATGCCGAACCCCAAGTTCCAAGCGAAGGAGGCCCGGCGCATACGCGAGATTGCGAGGCAATATGAGCAGAAGGGGTATGATGTCTTTCTGCAGCCATCTCGATCTCAGCGTCCGTCTTTTTTGCGTGACTTTGAACCGGATCTGATCGCTACCAAGCCAGACGATCGCGTAATCGTAGAAGTAATCTCCAGTGCTTCGAGGAGATCGCGGTCGTCCGAAATTCGTGAATTTGCTGAGCAGGCCGCACGCAAGAGTGGGTGGCGGTTTGAATTAGTAAATATCGGCGGCGTTCCTGACCAAGAGCCGGACGACACTTGGTCACCTTCCGAGATCCTCTCTCAGGTGCGGTCTGCCGTCCGTATGGCGCACGACGGCGAGTCAGTCGCTTCAATTCTGCTTGCGTGGGCTGCGCTCGAAGCGTCCGTTCGTCTCGCACATGCAGAAACGATCGGTGGTGCTAGGCATGTAACCCCGACATTGATGTCCAAGGTGCTTTACGCGGAGGGCGTGCTCGACGAGTCTGAGTATCGAGCCGTGCGCCATCTTGCTGAGTTGCGAAACAGGGCTGCGCATGGCTACAAGCCACGGGGTGGCCACAGGATCTACATTCGCCGCATCGCTTCAATTGTCCAGCGAATGCTTGAGTACTATGAGAAGCAGCAAGGTGGCTTCTACGATGCGGACAATGAAGCATTGGTCGATGCTGTTAGAGTAGTACTTGAAGAAAATGACACGCCATTGTACTTGCGTATGAGATCTGTTTCGCGGAAGCGCTTCGACCCAGAGTCGGCTGCGCAAGTTCCGCTACAGCTTGGTATGACTGCCGATGTATTTGCGGTGGAGGTTGTTGTCACTACCAAATCTCTCGGCATCCCGGTCGACCAGCCCGTCAAGGATGACGAGTTAGAGGATTTGATGGTTGATTTGTGGAATGACTGGATGCACTCCACTTAAGATCGACAGACGCGACAAATGGCAGGATGCACTCACTGTGTGATGTCTCTGAGCTACAGCCGCCAACCCACCAATTCAGTTCCTCCGTTGCCACCCTCTCCCCTCTCCATCCACCACCTCGCCCTCGACTTCGTCGTCATCGACAAGCCCGCCGGCCTCCGCTCCGTCCCCGCCCGCGGCTGGCAGGACGACCCCGCCCTCGCCGACTCCGTCGAAACCCGCGTCCGCGAAACCTTCGACCGCCCCAACAACCCCGTCACCGTCCACCGGCTCGACCGCGACACGTCGGGCCTCATGGTCCTCGCCCTCACCCGCAAGGCCCACCGCGCCCTCTCGCGCCAGTTCATGCACCGCAAGGTCGGCAAGTCCTACGCGGCACTCCTGGACGGCGAAGCGGTGGGGGACCCAACCTCACCCGATGAGGGCAAGGTCGAGCTCCCCCTCCACGTCGACTGGCCCAACCGCCCCCTCCAGTGCGTCAACCACCAGCACGGCCGCCCCGCCACAACCCTCTGGCGCATCACCGAACGACTGACATCCCCCGCGCGCACGCGCGTGTCCTTCCGCCCTGAGACCGGGCGCACGCACCAACTCCGCGTCCACGCCGCCACCCCGCGCGCCCTCGGCGGCCTCGGCTGCCCCATCCTCGGCGACGACCTCTACGGCTCACCCGCCGAACGCCTCTGTCTCCACGCCGACACCCTCGCCTTCTGGGAACCCCACACCGGCCAATGGGCAAAGTTCACCAGCCCCGCCCCCTTCTAGATTCACTCAGGACTCAGGTCTCAAGCCTCAGGACTACCCTCATCCATGCGGCGCATCACCCTCATCTCCACCGGCGGCACCATCGAAAAGACCTACGACGAACGCACCGGCGAACTCGACAACCGCTCCTCCATCGTCCACGAGATGCTCGGCCTCATCCGCCTCGAAGACACCGCCGTCCACGCCGTCCCGCTGCTCAACAAAGACTCGCTCGACATCACCGACGCCGACCGCGCGCAGATCATCGACGCCGTGCGCGCCGCGATCGACGAAGGCTCCGCCGGCGTCGTCATCCTCCACGGCACCGACACCCTCTGCGACACCGGCGAACTGCTGTACGAAGACCTCTCGGGCCTCTCGCCCGTCCCCGTCATCCTCACCGGCGCCATGCGCCCATTCGAGATGAAACGCTCCGACGCCCTGCAGAACCTCACCGAGGCCCTCTTCGCCGTCGATGCCCTCGACCCCGGCGTCTACGTCGTCGCCCACGGCCGCGCGCTGAAATTCCCCGGGCCCATCAAAGACCGCGACGCCGGCACCTTCGTCATGCCCGCCTGACGCTCAGCTCCCCATCGACGCGATAAACGTGTCCGCCTCCGCGATCGACGCCTCCATCTCCGCGATCAACGCCCCGATCTCACCCTCAAGCTCACCGACCGACGTCTCAAGAGACGCGATCGCCCGCGCGTTCAGGTTGTGCTTCAGAAACAGCACCTGATCCCGAAACTTCGCGAGCACCGGCTCCATCGTCGCCTCGGCCCGCTGCATCGCGTCGATCAGCTCCGAGTACGACCGCTTGGTGTCATACAGCTGCTGCTCGCTCGCCCGCCGCAGGCTCTCGCTCTCATACTGATCGAGCTCTTCTTCCCACTCGCCGAACATCGCGTCCGCCACCCGCTGCACGTCGCGCACCTTCGACCGCACCCCGCCCGCGCGCGACTCGGAACGGTCCAGCTGCGTCCGCAGCCGGTCGTACACGTCCTCCAGCTCGCCCCCGTCATACCCCGTCAGCGCCTTGAACTCTTCGAGCGTCGTGACGAACTGCTCCTTCGCCGCCTCCTGCTCGTCCCGCGCGTCCTCGACACGATCGACGAGCTGCTCCCGCTTCGCCTGCCCGAACATCTCGCGCACCGCGATCCCCGTCGAGCTGCACCCGGGCAACCCCGCAACGACAACCCCGCACAAAACGCACGCTACACCCACTCGCATCATCTCACCACCTCCGTCATCACGACCCGACCACCCGCACTTCCAGGGGTCGGTCCGAATCCAGATGCACATCCTGCTGCGGGAACGAGATCACCACGCCCGCCTCGCGGAACAGCGCATCGATCTCGAACCGCACCGCGCTCTCCATCTGCAGCCGCTCGATCACCGACCCCGGCACCGCCCAATAGCTCAGCTCGAACACCAGCGCCGAATCCCCGAACGACTTGAACAGCACCGAAGGCCCCGGCTCCGGGTGCACGCCATCCACGCGCCCCGCCGCCTCCAGCAGCAGCTCACGCACCCGCTTCGTGTCCGACCCGTACGCCACGCCCACCTCGACCTCCGACCGGATCCGGCTGTGCGTGAAGTTCCAGTTCGTCACCGCACGCTCGAGCAGCATCGAGTTCGGCACGATGTAGTCCGTCCCCTTGTACCCCGTCAGCACCGTGGACCGCGCCCCGACCTTGTTCACCACGCCCATCAGCCCGTCCACTTCCACCAGCTGCCCGACCGCCACCGGCCGCTCGATCAGCAGGATCAGACCCGAGATGAAATTGTTCACGATGTTCTGACTGCCGAACCCCACGCCCAACGCGACCGCACCACCGAAAATCGTGAACACCGTCAGCGGCATCCCCGCCATCTGCAGCGCCACCATCGCGACCGCCGCAACCAACAGGTAATAAATGATCGACTGCACCGCCGACGCCGGACCACGCGACAACCGCAGCTTGGGAAGCACCACCCGTCCGACATACCGCGACACAATCCGCGCCAGGAGCAGCCCGATGATCAGCACCAGCAGCGCGATCACCAGGGTGCTCACCAGCACCGGCTTCCCGTCAATCGGGAACAACTCGAAATCCCACACGCGATCGAACCAGTACACCACCCGCCCCAGCAAATCGTCGGGTGCCTCCGCAGGCATCGCGGTCACGGTCTCAGCCGTTTCTGCCGTCTCAGCCGTCACATCGTCTGTCTGCATGCCCCGAGTATGACGACACCGCCGCCGCGCGTCGAATCAGCCGAACCGCCGCCGCCATCACCCCCGCAGGCCGACCCCGCCCCTCGGCACACCCGCCCCGCAACACCGATCCCCGCTCCATCCGCCTCGAAACCCACCGCATCACCCACCGCACCACCGAGCGCGAACCCGACCGCGCCGGCGTCAACCCCGCGCACCACGCGCTCAACACCGGCACGTTCAGCGACTCGATCGACGCCGCCATCCGCGCACAAGCCACTGCCGCCACCGAAGCCCACCCCGAGCATGCCCACGCCGCACAACGCCGAGGGCCCCGCCTCCGCGCAACCGAGGGCTCCCGCCCCGAAGCCACCATCAACACAAGCGTCCGGCACGACGCCATCGGACGCCTGCATCCACCGCCCGCACCGTCGGCGACACGCCGCAAAACCCAGCCAGCCGCCGGGCGGCGCCTCGCAATCCCCGCGCAGCCGCCACGCACCGGGCCAGAACGACTCCGGATATCACATCCCGGGCGATGACGAACCAAATCTTCCCGACCACCAGGCCGTCCCGCGCACGCCCTTCGACCCGCCCTCACGCCCACCCAGGGCCGATTTTGCACCCCCGCGGACGCCCCGGCCCACGCCCCTTGCCTCACCCGCAAACAAGGGGGGCGCGATTTCCCAAGTTCCAAGGTAGAATATGGCTGCAATGGAGCGCACCCGCCGGACGGCCGGCGATCGCTCTGCGACCCGAAGCTTTCTTCTGCCCGCGTAAGAAGCCGAGGATTCACGTTCACAGTCACGGGCAGCAGCAAAGGAAGAGCATGATGAAGCTCTACGTCGGGAACCTCTCCTACGACACGACCGAAGACTCACTCCGCGATTACTTCTCGCAGCACGGTGAGGTCACCAGCGCCACCCTCGTCATGGACCGCGAAACCGGCCGCCCCCGCGGCTTCGGCTTCGTCGAGTTCGCTGACGCCGAAAGCGCCAAGAAGGCCATCGACGCCACCAACGGCCAGGAGTTCGACGGCCGCACACTCAACGTCAACGAAGCACGCCCGCGTGAACCGCGCTCCGGTGGCTTCGGCGGTGGCGGTGGCGGTCGCGGCGGCTACGGCGGCGGCGGCGGCGGTGGCCGCGGCGGCTACGGTGGCGGCGGCGGCGGTGGCCGCGGCGGCTACGGCGGCGG
>JAUIGD010000383.1 GCA_030430255.1 Verrucomicrobiia bacterium | reverse complement strand
GGTGCTCGGCACCGAAGGCGGCGCGCGCTTCTCGACGAAGGAGCCGCGCACGCTGTGGACTTTCGCCCGCGGCGCCGAACAGGAATGGCGGCGGGTCGACCTCGGCTTCGGCACCCCCTTCAAGACCATCACCGGCGGCATCTTCGAACCCGGCTTCCCCGATGTCTTGATGCAGATGTGGGCCGCCTACTTCGCCGAGCGCGCGGGCGACCTCGGCGGCCGCTTCGGCTGCGTCACGCCTGCGGAAGCGGTCGCCAGCCACCGCCTGTTCGCCGCCGCGCTGGAGTCGCAGCGGGACGGTTCCGTGGTGGCGGTGGGTTGAGGGAAGCGTGGCGGACCCTGCGCTCGCCATCGACCATCCGGACGTCCGACGCCGAAACCAAACCATGAACCCATCGCCCACCGACCGGAGCGGCCTGCTGGCGGCCGGCAACTGGATCGTCGACCACGTGAAGGTGGTCGACACCTATCCGGAACAGGACGCGCTGGCGTTCATCGGCGGGCAGCGCTCGTCGAACGGCGGGGGGCCCTACAACGTGTTGAAGGATCTGGCCAAACTCGGTGCGGCGTTCCCGCTGGCGGGCGCCGGCTTGGTGGGCGATGACCCGGACGGGCGATGGATCCTCGAGGATTGCGCGGCGGCCGGGATCGACACCTCCCGGCTGCGGGCGACCGGGGCGGCGCCGACCTCCTACACCGATGTCATGTCGGTGGCCTCCACCGGGCGGCGGACCTTCTTCCACCAGGTGGGCGCGAACGCGTTGCTCGACGAGAAGGACATCCAGTTCGACGGCTGCGGGGCACGCTTCTTCTACCTCGGTTACCTGCTGCTGCTGGAGGCCCTCGACCGCCGCGATTCGGCGGGCGGTACCGGGGCGGCGCGCCTGCTGAAGCGGGCGCGTGGTGCAGGGCTCGAGACCGTCGTCGACCTGGTGAGCGCGCAGGAGGGGGACTTCGCCGCGGTGGTTCAGCCGGCCCTGCCGGAGACCGACACGCTGTTCCTCAACGAGCGCGAAGCCGGCGCCCTGCTCGGGCGCGACCTCGCCGGCGCCGGCGCCGAAGTACTGGACGGCGCGGCGGGCGAGGTCCTGGCGATGGGCGTCCGGGAGCGGGTGGTGTTGCACTGCGCCGAGGGCGCGGTCTGGGTCGCGGCCGATGGCGCGCGCACCCGTTGGGGTTCGGTGGCGCTGCCCGCCGAGGCGATCCGGGGCGCGACCGGCGCTGGCGACGCGTTCGCCGCCGGGGTGCTGTTCGGACTGCACGAGGGCGAGTCGCCCGAAGGGTGCCTGCGTTGGGGCGTCTGCGCCGCCGCCGGCTGCCTGGGCGACCCGACGACCTCAGAGGGCGTGCGGCCGCTGGCGGAGTCGCTGGAGTTCGGCGCGCGCTTTGGGTTCCGGGAGTTCTAGCCCGAATCGATCACCAAGCTCCGGGCTGTGGCTCGCCCTCGTTGACGCTGAGGGTGTTGGCGTGGTGACCGGCTCGGGCAGGGTGTTCACCCAGCCGCTTCGCCGGTCCCTGCCGCCGCCTACTCAGCGTCAACGAATGGCAGCGCCTCGCCTGCGAATGTGGTGATCGATCCGGGCTAGTCGAACCGCCCGCCGTTCTCAGATCGATCGCCGCGCCAGCGGGAGGGCAAGCGTCCCCGCTTGCCGCGAGAGGGTTCCGGCCTTCCCGATGACAGCCGGGTGGGCTCGCGGAGCGGCGGGGTTTGCCCTTGGCGCAGGAGGGCGGATCCGGCGCACTGCGGCGGCAAGCGGGGACGCTTGCCCTCCGGGGGGGCGCGGCTACGCGACGATTTTGGTGGGTTCGCGGAGCGGCGGGGTTTGCCCTTGGCGCAGGAGGGCGGGTCGGGGGCGCTGCGGCGGCAAGCGGGGACGCTTGCCCTCCGGGGGGGGTTCCGGCCTTCGCGACGACGGTCCGGTGGGTTCGCGGAGCGGCGGGGTTTGCCCTTGGCGCGGGAGGGCGGATCCGACCCGCTGCGGCGGCAAGCGGGGACGCTTGCCCTCCGGGGGGGCGTAGCTACGCGACGATTTCGGTGGCGACCTTGCCGTGGACGTCGGTGAGGCGGAAGTCGCGGCCGGCGTGGCGGTAGGTGAGGCGCTCGTGATCGAGGCCTAACAGATGAAGAATCGTGGCGTGCCAATCGTGGGTGTGGAGGCGCCCGTCGACGGCCTCGTAGCCGTGGTCGTCGGTGGCGCCGTAGGCGAAGCCGCCTTTGACGCCGCCGCCGGCCAGCCAGCTGGTGTAACCCTTGTTGTTGTGGTCGCGGCCGTCGCCGCCCTGGCCGTGCGGGGTGCGGCCGAACTCGCCCGACCAGACGACGAGCGTGTCCTTCAGCAGATCCCGCCGCTTCAGGTCGGCGAGCAGCCCGGCGATGGGGCGGTCGATCTCGGCGCAGCGCGCGGGCAGGTCATTGCCCAGGTTGCGGTGGTGGTCCCAGTTGCCGTGCGACACCTCGATGAAGCGCACCCCGGCCTCGGCGAAGCGGCGCGCGAGCAGGCACCCGCGGGCGAAGTTGTCGTTGCCGATCTCGCCCACGCCGTAGAGCGCCAGGGTCTCCTTCGATTCCCCGGAGGTGTCCATCAGCTCCGGCATGGTGTCCTGCATGCGGAAGCCCAGCTCGAACGATTCGATGACGCCCTCGACGCCCGGGGCGTGCCCGTCGCGGGCGAGCTTCGCCCGGTTCAGCCGCTGGATGTAATCGAGCTGCGCGCGCTGAGCGTCGCGGGCGAGGCGCGGGTTGGCGATGTTCGGGACCGCGGGGCCGCCGCGGCGGGCGAAACGCCCGCCGCCTCCGATGGTCGTCCCCTGATAGACCGCGGGCAGGAAGGCGCTGCCGATGTGGCTGCTGTTGGCGCGCCCGCCGAGGGCGATGAAGCCGGGCAGGTCGTGGTTGTCGGTGCCGAGCCCGTACAGCGTCCACGCGCCGATCGAGGGGCGCACGAACTGGAAGGTGCCGGTGTGCATCTGGGTCTGCGCCTGCGGGTGGTTCGGCTGGTCGGTGTGCATGCCGTGCAGCATGCAGAGCTCGTCGGCGTGGCCGGCGATGCCGGGGAGGAGTTCGGAGATCCAGAGCCCGCCGCCGCCGTGCTGATGGAACTCCCAGGGCGAGCCGAGCAACTTCGCGCCGCCGCGTCCGTTGCGGCCCGGCTTGCCGTGGTCGCGGGCGAGCTGCGGCTTGTGGTCGAAGAGGTCGACGTGCGAGGGGGCGCCCTGCATGGAGAGGAAGATGACGCGTTTGGCGCGCGGGGCGAAGTGCGGCTCCTTCGGCGCGAGCGGCCCGGCCTTGGCCTCGCGCGCCTGGGCGTCGGCGAGGGCGGCGAAGGCGAGGTAGGGGATGCCGGAGGAGGAGGCTTTGAGGAGGTCGCGGCGGGTCATGGTAGTGGCGCCCTGCGGGCGCGGGGATGGGATTGGGGAGATGGAGACCGGTCAGTTCAGGTAGCGGAACTCGGCGGAGATGAGGAGGGACTGGCAGAAGGCGGAGAGCGCGTTCGACGGGCTGTCGGCGTCGGCGAAGTCGCGCAGGAAGCGGATCGCGGCGGTCGATTCGTCGGCGCTGGGCGGGCGGGCGTAGGCGATGGCGAAGGCGCGCGCGACCTGTGCCCGCGGCGAGTCCGCCTCCCCTTCGAGGCGGCGCGCCATGGCGTCGGCGCGGTCGATGACGAAGGGGTCGTTGAGCAGGTAGAGCGCCTGGCCCGGGACGTTGGTGTCCTCGCGCGCGCCGACGACGAGGTTCGGGTCGGCGGCGTCGAAGAGCGCGAGCGCCTCGGGCAGGGCGTCGCGCGCGGCGGGCAGGTAGACCGAGCGGTAGAGGGGTTCCGGCGGGGCGGCCTCGCGGCGTGCGAAGCGGCGCCGGGCGTCGGCGGGGTTCGGCGCACCGACCCGGCCGTCGCCGGCCTTGGCGATCTCCGACCCGCGCGGGCGCTGTGTATCCAACTCCCCGCTGGCGACCAGCATGGCGTCGCGCAGCGATTCGGCCGCGACCTTCGCCGGGCTGTGGCGCCAGAGCAGGGTGTTGTCGGGGTCGCGCTCGTAGGCGGTGCGGTCGAAGCGCGACGACTGCTGGTAGCTCGCGCTCAGCACGAGCTCGCGGACGAGCGCCTTGGTCGACCAGCCGAGCTCGACGAAGCGCAGCGCCAGGTGGTCGAGCAGCTCGGGGTGGCTCGGGGGTTCGCCGGTGGCGCCGAAGTTGTTCGGCGAGTTCACCAGCCCGCGCCCGAACAGGTTCGCCCAGACGCGGTTGACGTAGACGCGGGCGGTGAGGGGGTTGTCGGCGGAGGCGATCCAGCGCGCCAGCTCGAGGCGGCCGCTGGCGCCGGCGGGGATCTCCAGCGGCGACTCGCTCAACACCGCCGGCACGCCCCGCTCCACCCGCTGGCCCGGGCGGTCGAGCTCGCCGCGCACGAGCACGGTCGGCTCGACGGGCCGGGCGCGGTCTTGCACCCCCATGGCCACCGTCTTGAGCACGCCGTCGTCATCGACGCTGTTCAGGCGCGCTCTGGCGTTGGCGAGCTGGGTGCGCAGGCGGAGCAGCTGCTGTTGGGCGTTGCCGCCGGTGCCCTCGCGGCGCGCGCGGGCGGCCTCGGCGAACAGGGCGCGCTGTTCGGCCTCGAGTTCCTCGACCCGCTCGCGAAGCCGCGCCATCTCGTCGGCCGAGAGGGCGACGACCGGGTCGGCGTCCGCCACCGGCAGCTCCAACAAACTGGTGCCCCTGCGGTTCTGGATCACGTTCACCGTCCCGAAGTAGGTTTCGGTGCTCATGAAGATGCCGGCCAGCGAGTAGTAGTCGGCGGTCGGGACCGGGTCGGTCTTGTGATCGTGGCACCTGGCACACGACACGGTCAGCCCGAGCAGCGCCTGCGTGGTGGTGTCCACCTGCTCGTCGGCGAGGTCGAGCGCGAACTGGCGCGGGTTCTGTTCGTTGAGCCCCTTGGTGCCGATGGCTAGGAAACCGGTGGCGACCAAGTTCTCGCACCAGTCGGCGTCGTCGCGCACGGGCAGGAGGTCGCCGGCGATCTGCTCGCGGAGGAACTCGTCGTACGGTTTGTCGGCGTTGAAGGCGTCGACCACGTAGTCGCGGTAGCGCCACGCGTGCGGGAATTGCATGTTGACGTCCTTGCCGGTGGACTCGGCGTAGCGGGCGACGTCCAGCCAGTGGCGGCCCCAGCGCTCGCCGAAACCGTCGCTCGCGAGCAGCGCGTCGACCTCCGCGGCGTAGGCGGCCTCGGGGTCGCGCTTCCAGGCCGCGGCGTAGGCCTCGACCTGCTCCGGCGTCGGCGGCAGGCCGACGAGGTCGAAGTAGAGCCGCCGCAGCAGTGTCGCGGGGTCGGCCTGCGGCGAGGGATGCAGATCGGCGGACTCCAGCTCCGCCAGCACGAACCGGTCGATCGCGCCGCGCGGCCAAGCGGCGTCCCCCACCGCAGGCGGCCCCGCTTTGACCGGCTTCTGGAACGACCAGAACCCGCGGCCGGCGTCGATGTCGATGCTGCTGTGGACGACCTCCGCCTCGACGGTGCGCGGGTCCGGCGCGCCCATCTCGATCCAGGTTTTGAAGTCGGCGACGACGCCGGCCGGGAGGCGCTTTTTCGGCGGCATCTCGTAGTCGCGGTCCGCCCAGGTGATCGCGGTGTAGAGCAGGCTCGCCCCGGGGTCGCCCGGCACCACGGCCGGTCCGGAGTCGCCGCCGTGGCGGGTGCCGGCCAGCGTCGCGAGATCGAGCCCCCCGCGCACCTTCTCGTCCTGCGAGTGGCACTCGTAGCAGTGCTCGACGAGGGCCGGGCGGATGCGCTCCTCGAAGAGTTTGGCGCCTTCAGCGCTCGGCGGCGCGGTCGCGGGCGCCAGCTGGGCTCCGGCGGAACTGGCGGCCACCGCCGAGGCGGCGACGAGGGGCAGGGCGATCGGTTTCACGCCCCATGAAACCGCGCGACGGGGTAGAAGTTGCGACGCAAAGAGGACGGGCCGGGAACCTAGCCCGGATCGATCACCAAGCTCCGGGCTGCGGCTTGCCCTCGTTGATGCTGAGGGTGTTGCCGTTGGGAACGGCTCGGGCAGGGTGTCTACCCAGCCGCTTCGCCGATCCCTGCCGCCGCCT
>JAUIGD010000382.1 GCA_030430255.1 Verrucomicrobiia bacterium | reverse complement strand
CAATCTGCTCGATCTGCCGGTCGAGAGGCCCGATTTTGTCGAGACCACGGCACTGGGCGCTGCGATGCTTGCGGCGAGAGGCGCGGGGCTGGTGAGTTCGCTTGAAGAGGCGAGCAAGACCATGCGCCACAAGAGCCCCTACTACGCCGGCGGCTCACACGTGTCCGGCACCGCCTGGCAGCTCGACGAACCGATCCTCGACACCCTGAACTTGCCGAAGAAGGAGCCGATCATCCGCGACGGCCAATACGGGCGGATCTCGCTCGGCAAGCACAACTCCATCTTCATCGGCGGCGTCGCCCACGAGCTCGGCCACGCCCTGTCCCTGCCCCACAACAAAGAGCGCCCGGACGAGCGGGAAGCCTTCGGCACCGCCCTCATGGGCAGCGGCAACCGCAGCTACGGCGACGAGTTGCGCGGCGAGGGCCGCGGCTCCTTCCTCACCCTCGCCCACGCGATGCGGCTCGCCTCGCACCCCCAGTTCAGCGGCTCCGCCAAAGGCATGGTCTTGCCCGCGCAGGCCGATTGGTCGGGGGTCGCCTTGGAGCCGATCGACGGCGGCTTCCGCGTCTCCGGCGCGGTGCGCTCAAAGATCCCCGTCTACGCCGTCGTCGCCTACACCGACCCGGAGGGCGGCGGCGACTACAACGCCACCACGGCGACCGCGGTACCCGCCGGGGACGGCGCGTTCCGCATCGACTGCACCACGCTCACCCCCGGCAAGAGCGGCGAGCTGCGGCTGTTCGCCTGCCACGCCAACGGCGCCACCTCGCGCCTCTCCTACGGCTACAGAGTGGCGCCCGACGGCACGGCGGACATCGCCTCCGCCCAGGCGCGGCTCGAGCTCGAGCGGCACAACTTCGACCCGGCGGGCTGGTCGGCGGAAGGCCTGAGCCCGCGCGCGGCGGAGATCGGCGAACGCTTCTGGCGGGCGCGGAACCCCGGCCGGGAAGCTCCTCCGACCCCCGGCGCCGTGCCCGGCGATCGCACGCGCATCCCGCTCACCGACACCCGCCCGGCCGAGGCGGAAGTCGGCTGGGGCCGCCCCGCCTTCGACCAGCTCCCCGGGCCCGGGCGGTTCCTGTCGGCGGGCGGCGAACTGTTCGCCCACGGCCTCTACGCCCACGCGCCGGCTCGCCACACCTACCGGCTCGACGGGAAGTGGACATCGATCGTGGGCAGGGCCGGCCTCGCCGACGGCAAACACGGCAAGGTGGTGTTCGCGATCCGCGTCGACGGCGAAGAACGTTGGCGCAGCGAGGACCTCCAAGCCGGCCCGACCGCAGCGTTCGAGGTCGACCTCGCGGGAGCCCAGGAACTGGAGCTGGTGGTCGAAGACGCCGGCGACGGCAACGGCGGCGACTGGGGGCTCTGGCTCGAACCGGAGCTCCGCCGCGGACCACGCTGATCGGGGACGGGGGCGCCCGAACGCATCGCCTGCCGCCCCGACCTCGACCCACCGCCAGCCGGGCCATCTTTTGCGGACGCCGCGCGGGGTGGTATAGTTGCCCCTCCCCCGGCTTCGCCGCCGGGCTTCGCTATCGCTACCAAACTGATACTCAACGCATATGTGGGATTTCTTCGTCGGCTTCGGCAAAATGATGTGGTTCCTGTTCCTCGTCATCCTGCTGTTCAATTTCCTCATCCTCGTCCATGAGCTCGGTCACTACTGGGCCGCCAAGTGGCGCGGGCTGAAGGTCGAGAAATTCCAGATCTGGTTCGGCAAGCCCATCTGGAAGAAAACCGTGAACGGCGTCCAGTGGGGGCTCGGCTCGATCCCGCTCGGCGGCTTCGTCGCGCTGCCGCAGATGGCGCCGATGGACGCCATCGAACAGGGGTCCGGCGACCGCGAGAAACTCCCGCCCATCACCCCGCTGGACAAGATCATCGTCGCCTTCGCCGGCCCGCTGTTCAGCCTCCTGCTCGGCTTCGCCTTCGCCGTGCTCGTCTGGCAGGTGGGCAAACCTTCGCACGTCTCCTCGACCACCCAGATCGTCGGCTACGTCAACCCGAAGGCGCCCGCCGCCGAGGTCCTGCAGCCCGGCGACAAAGTCCTGGAGGTCGACGGCGTCGAGGTGCGCGGCTTCGGCGGCATGGTGGACTCGATCTCCGAACGCGTCGTCTTCAGCAAGGGCGACTCGGTGACGATGAAGATCGCCCGCCCGGGGATCGCCGAACCCTTCGAGGTGGAGATGGCGGTGGAGCTGACCGAGAGCGGCCTCCTCAAGCGCCCGGGCCACCGCCAGGTGGGGGTCGGCCCGCTCACGCCGCTGACGGTGGCGGGCGTCTCCGAGGGCGGGCCCGCGGAAGCGGCCGGATTCGAGAAAGGTGACGAGATCATCTCGGCCGACGGCGAGAGACTCTACTCCCGGATGCGCCTGTCGCAGATCATCGCCGAGGGCAAAGGCCGCACGATCGCCATCGAGGTCGACCGCGGCGGGGAGACCGTCGCGCTCCAACTCACCCCGAAGCAACCCAAGTCCGGCCCATCTTACTCGAAGGCGGAGCAGGACGCGGGGATGGGTGTCGAAGGAGAGAAGATGTACCTCGCCGGGATCATCTGGGACCCGTCGGCAGGGCGCTCGCTGGTGCATCCCGGCCCGTCGCCCTTCGGGCAGGTCGCCGACGCCGGCACCGCCATGTTCCGCACCTTCGCCGCCCTCTTCTCCACCAACGACAACATCAACGCCGGCCACATGAGCGGCCCGATCGGCATCGGCGGCATGTACTACGATGTCCTGTCCGGCCCGGACGGCTGGCGGATGGCGCTCGTGATCAGCGTCCTCATCAACGTCAACCTCGGCCTGCTCAACCTGCTGCCCTTCCCGGTGCTCGACGGCGGCCACATCACCATGGCGATCTACGAGTGGATCCGCAAGAAGGCGCTCAACGTGCGCGTGTTGGAATACGTCCAGGTCGCCTGCGTCCTGCTGCTGCTCGGCTTCATCATCTACGTCAGCGTCTTCGACATCACCGACCGCACCAGCCGCGGCGGGCGCGAGACGCCCGAACTCGTCTGGTGACGGGCCGCAGCGCAATGAGCGAGGTGACCCCGCCCCCCTACCCCCCGGACCTCTACCGCTACGCCCGGCGCGAGAGCCGCGTCGTCGAGATCGGCGGCGTCGCGGTCGGCGGCGGGAACCCGGTGCGGGTGCAGTCGATGATCACCTCCGACACGCTCGACACCGAGTCCTCAGTGGGGCAGGTGCTCGACCTCTGGCGGGCGGGCTGCGAGATCGTCCGCATCACCGCCCAGACGCGGCGCCACGCGGCGAATTTGGAACACATCGCCGCCGGCGTGCGCGCCGCCGGTTGCGACGTGCCGCTGGTGGCCGACATCCACTTCAAGCCCGACGCCGCGCTCGAGGCCGCCAGGTGGGTCGAGAAAGTGCGCGTCAACCCCGGCAACTACGCGGACAAGAAGAAGTTCGCGGTGCGCGAATACAGCGACGCGGAATACGCGGAGGAGCTGGAGCGCATCCGCGAGGAGTTCGCACCCCTGGTCGAGCTGTGCAAAGGCCGCGGCGTCGCCATGCGCATCGGCACCAACCACGGCAGCCTCAGCGACCGCATCATGAACCGCTACGGCGACACGCCGCGCGGCATGGTCGAGAGCGCGCTCGAGTTCGCCCGCATCGCCCGCGAGCT
This sequence comes from Verrucomicrobiia bacterium, assembly GCA_030430255.1. GTDB lineage: Bacteria > Verrucomicrobiota > Verrucomicrobiia > Verrucomicrobiales > DEV007 > JAUIGD01. Next base: position 2,478 of record JAUIGD010000382.1, on the reverse strand, counting down.
CGACTACCACGCCTTCGTCTTCTCGATGAAGGCCAGCAACCCGAAGGTGATGATCGAGGCCTACCGCCTGCTCGTCGCCGAGCTGGCCGCCGCGGGCCCGGACTGGAACTACCCGCTCCACCTCGGCGTCACCGAGGCCGGCGATGGCGAGGACGGGCGCATCAAGAGCGCCATCGGCATCGGCAGCCTTTTGTTAGACGGGATCGGCGACACGGTCCGCGTCTCGCTCACCGAGGACGCCGTGCACGAGGTGCCGGTGGCGAGGGCGCTGGTGGCGGCCTGCGGCGGCGGCGATGGCGGCGCCGGGATCGGGCCGCGGCCGGAGGCGGCGCCCTTCGACCCGTTCTCCTACACGCGGCGCCCTTCGGAGCGGATCGAGGTGCAGGGGCTGGGCCTCGGCGGCGGCGAGACCGTGCGGGTGTTCACCTCGGCGCGGAAGTTCGACGCCCTGGCCCACAAGCTGGAACAGATGGGCGAGTTCCAACCCGAGATCGTCGCCGGGACCTCCGGGCTGGTGGAGCTCGACCCCCGCGACGAGGCGGCGGTCGCCGCCATGAACGCCCGACCCGAACCCGCGCCGGCCGCCGTCGCGGACGGGCTCGACCTCCACCCCGTCGCGGCCTACCGGCTGCTCGCCGCCCGCCTCGACCCCCGCCATCCGATCGTCCTCAAGGACGTGCTGCACGGGTGCGAACGTGGCATCGGCGTCCCGCCGATGTCCGTGCCAGCGGCGTCCCGCCGCTCGGCCGACCGCTCGCAAGACGCCCCACGACCCGAGATCCGCTACCCGGCTCTCGACGACGAGCTCACCATCCGCCAAGGCGGCAACCTCCCCCACTGGGAAGAACCCGGCGCCGCCTACGCGGTCACCTTCCGGCTCGCAGACTCCCTACCGAAACAAGTCCTCGAGGACTACCGCCACGAGCGGTCACGCATCGAGAACCGTACCCGTCGGGCTTTGGCCGAACTCGAAGCGGCCAACATCACCAAGGACGAACGCCGAGCGATCCTGCGCGAGGTCACCTCGCTGCGCGCGCAGTCGACCGAGCTCTACTCCACCACTCTGGACAGAGCCCTCGACGACGGCCACGGCGCGTGCTGGATGAAGCAGAGCGAAGCCGTCGCGGAGTCGGTGGCCGCTGCCTTGCTACACTTCGACCGCGAGCGTTACGACCTGCACGCTTACGCCGTGATGCCCAATCACGTCCACGCCGTGCTCAGCCTCCGCGAAGGGCATCAGCTCGGTGACATCATGCACTCGATCAAGTCGTTCACCGCGAAGAAGGCGAACGCCCTGCTCGGGCGCGAGGGCGAATTCTGGCAACGCGAGTCCTACGACCACCTGATCCGGGATGAAGCGGACTTCGCGAACCAGGTGCGCTATGTGCTGGCCAACCCGATGGAGGCCGGGCTCCGTGACTGGAGGTGGACCGGAGGTTGTGCGGCGGGGGACGCGCAGGACCCGGAGGCGGGACGCCCCCGGGACGGACATCGGCGGGACGCCGATGCCACTGTGGCCGCCGCCGCCGACCCGTTCCTGCACCACCTCCTCACCGCCGCCGCGAACATGGGGTCGCTGCTCTGCGACGGCATCGGCGATGCCGTGTTGCTGCAGGGCGAAGAGGCGCCCGGGCAGTCGATGCGCCTCTCCTACAACATCCTGCAGGCGGCGGGCGTGCGCATCTTCAAGACCGACTACGTCGCCTGCCCCTCGTGCGGCCGGACCCTGTTCGACCTGCAGGAGACGACGGCGAAAGTCCGCGCCGCCACCGGGCACCTGAAGGGGGTGCGCATCGCGATCATGGGCTGCATCGTCAACGGCCCCGGCGAGATGGCCGACGCCGACTTCGGCTACGTCGGCGGGGCCCCCGGCAAGATCAACCTCTACGTCGGCAGGGAGGCGGTGAAATTCAATATCCCGCAGGCCGAAGCCGTCGACCGCCTGGTCGACCTCATCAAAGAACACGGGCGCTGGATCGAGGCGCCCGCCGTCCCGGCGGGCACGACGTAGTGGTGACGTCCACGTCGCCATCCGAGCGCACCCACTCCAATCCCACGGGCCCAAGGGAAACCCAACAACCCACAGCCCACAACCCACCGCATGCCGCCGAACGCATGGTGTTCAGTGAAGGAGGGGCATCGACGGGGAGGGGTTTCCATGCCCGCTCGCTTGGAGTGCGTCAAGGCATCCGGGGCGTCCCGGTGGCTCGGCGCGGGGTTTCATGGCGGGATCCTTCCGGCGCTGCGCTTCTCAGCATGACACGCCGCCTTCCCCGCGGGGGTCGAAACCCGCATCACGCCCCACATTCCACTCCCGCACTTGTCACCCTGAGCAACGCGAAGGGCCTCCCACCACGGTCCGCGCCTCCGAAGCCATTCGTGGTGAATGACCCCAGCGCCTCCCCAGGTTGGGAACTCGACTCGCAGGGGCTGATCCGCGCACGATGGAAACGGCGGCACCCACGAGGATCGCCCGGA
>JAUIGD010000381.1 GCA_030430255.1 Verrucomicrobiia bacterium | reverse complement strand
GCGCTGGGCGCCGCCGCAAAGTTGTTCACAATCGGCGGCGGCGGAGGGCTCGCGGGCGGCCCTTCCGCCGATTGATGAACCACTTTGGAACCGGTAACAGCGCCGGAAGGATCCCGCGCTGAAACCGGCGCGCCGAGCGGCCGGGACGTCTTCGATGGCCTGCCGGGTGCGAAGCGGGCGGGCGAGGAGACGCCTCCCCGTCGATGCCACACCTTCACTCCGTGCCACTCATTCAAGGAGCCTGTCGGACCTGCCCGTTCCGGCGCGAAAGGTATTCGAGTTTGCCCAAACCGCCCCGCTGTCTCGTCGCTGATCTCGATCAACTCCACGCCATCGTGACGATTTGGATCGAAGATCGACAACGTTCGGGCACGAGAGTTCCAAGTCCGACCGCCACCCAGGCCAAAAGGGCCAGAAGAGATCGAGGCAGGCGCCTTCGGGTCAGTCACGGCGGAGACGGAGCTCCGCCCTCCAACACCGGAGGGGGAACGTCCCGGTTTTCCGCGCGCGGCGGCGCGGGTAGGCGCTCTCGCCGGGGGCGCCGCTAGGTCGAGGGAGTGCCGGAGGCTAGCCGAGCGCCATCCGGGTTCGCCCAGACCGGGCACCGACGGATTCGGCTGCGCGCCCCTACAGGCCGACGCCGTAGAAGTCGGCGAGGACTTGGCGGTAGACCTCGCGTTTGAACTTGGGGAGCCAGTCGAAGTCGAACTCGGCGGGCGGGATCCAGCGGAAATCTTGAAACTCGGGGTGGTGGGCGTCGAGTTGGATGTCGCTGTCCTCGCCGAGGAAGCGGCAGCGGAAGTACATCTGTTCCTGGCCGATGTAGCGGCCCCACTTGCGGTGTGCTTTGGGGAAGGTGTAGCGGTAACCGCCGCGGTGTTCGAGCACCTCGAAGCAGCGCGGGCGGAGCCCGACCTCCTCCTCGAGCTCGCGGATGAGGGCGTCGGCGTAGGACTCGGCCTCGTCGACGCCGCCCTGGGGGAACTGCCAGGCGCCCCTCCGGTCGATGCGTTCGCCGACGAAAAGGTGGCCGTCGGCACGCTCGAGGAGCGCGGCGACGTTGGGGCGGTAGGGGGCGGAGAGATCCGCTGCTTGCGTCGGGTCGTCGGCCACGCTTGGGTTTATCATCCCGCACCGATTGGACAAGCGCTTTCTCATCCTGTGACCCGCCGCCATCTCCTCATCGCCGCCGTCGCGATCTTCGCCGTGTTCATGGCCGTCCAGTGGTTGCGCTGGTCGGGCGCCGCGGGCGCGGGGCGCGCGCAGGAGAAGTTCATCGCGGCGGTCGATGGGCGGCGGTGGTCGAAGTGCCACGCCATGGTCTCGGAGGACTACTCCGACCGCTGGGGGTACGGGCGCGACGAAATCTCGCTGGCTTTGCAGGACGCGGCGCGGGTGTTCTCCATGTCTTGGGACGTGCGATGGGAGACGGCGGAGGTGGAGCCGGACGGGAGCGGGTTCCGCGTGGTGGGGACGGCGCAGGTGAGCGGCGAAGGTCCGGGGGCCCGGTTTGCGGCGGCGGAGATCCGCAAGGCCGGCGCCGAACCGTTCGCCTTCCGCTGGCGGCGGGAGGGGTTTCTGCCGTGGAAGTGGAAGCTGGTCGGGATCGAGCACCCGACCCTTTCGCCGCCGCGGGGATATAAGCCCGGGCAGCTCGACTCCATGCTCGGTGGGTTTTGACATCGGCCTGCGCGGGCGGATACTGACCGCAGGGGGAGCCCCCCTGCACGAACCATGAAAACCGCCCTCGCCCTCGCCGCTCTGTTCGCCCTCGCCACGCCGATTGCCTTCGCGCAGGGCGCGACACCGGGGGCGTCGCCATCGGCTCCGACGGTGGCCGCGGATCCCATCCCGACGAAATTCTGGAAGGCCTCGCTGCCCGGCGGCGAATACATGGTGGCGCTCGGGCGGATCTCGTCGATCGCCAAGCACACCTATGTGGTCGACGGCGCGGCGCGGGTGCATGAGGTCACGGTGGCCGACGTCAGTTCGGCGATCGCGCGCTTCTACTACCTGGAGCCGGTGACCGACAAGAGCCCGCTGGCGGCCGGGCAGGTGGTCTTGGATCGGCTTCGCACCGCGGCCGAAGAGGCCACCGCGCGGGCCGGCCAGCAGGACGCTTGGTCGCAGGTGGTGAAGAACTACCCGGCGACGACGCACGCGAAGACCTTGGAGTTTCGACTCCAGTACAAGGACAACCTCGACAGCCTCTACAGCTCGGTGTCGCGCGCATGGGAGCGGGGCAACGGCGAGCGGTTCTCGGTGAAGAACGAGGAGTAGCGGGTAGAAGCGGGGAGTCTGGCGCTGAGGTGGCGGCCGCTGGGGCGGCCACGTCGGCGAGGGCGGTCAGCCCGGACCGATCACCGCAGCCGCAGGCGGGGCGCCCCGCTGGTTCGTCGCTGATCCCGGAGCGCGATGGGGCGCAGGGCGCAGGGCGCCCTCAGCGGGTGTGCCGTTTGGGGCTGCAGACGCCCTTGCGGCTGGGCTCGGCGATGGCGTTGAGGAAAGTCTGCACTTCGGGGGCGAGGTCGGGGGCTTCGAGCTGCTCCCGGACGGCCTCGGAGATGGGGCGGCCGGCGAGGAACGCGGCGTGGTAGGCGCGCTTGAGGGCGGTGCGCAGTCCGGGGGGGAAGCCGGCGCGGCGGAGGCCGACGGCGTTGAGGCCGGCGAGGCGATTGAGGCGGTAGGCGGTGCAGTAGGGGGGGACGTCCTGGCTGATGGCCGAATTGCCCTGGGTCATGCAGAGGTCGCCGAGGTGGATGAACTGGTGGAAGACCGAGCCGCCGCCGAGGAAGGTGCGGTCGCCGACGACCACGTGGCCGGCGAGCAGGCAGTTGTTGGCCACCACGTTGTCGCTGCCCATCTGCACATCGTGGCCGAGGTGGGTCCCGGCCATGAGGAAGTTGCGGTCGCCGACCTCCGTCCAGCGGCCCTCGCCGTTGGCGCGGTGGATGGTGACGAGTTCACGGACGGTGTTGTTCTCGCCGAGGCGGACGCCGCTGTCGGTGGCGGGGTCGAAGGAGTGGTCTTGGGGCTCGGCACCGATGATGGCGCCGCGGCCGATCGTGGTGCCCGCGCCGATCTCGACGCGGCCGACCAACTGCGCGCCGGCGCCGACTCTGCACCCGGCGCCGAGGACGGCCCCGGCCTCGATGACGGCGAAGGGGCCGATCTCGACATCGGCGGCGATCTGGGCGTCGGGGTGGACGGAGGTCATGGGATGCGGGGCAGAGCTTACCCCAACAACCCCGCCTCGCGGAAGCTGAAGTAGGGGGCTTCGAAGCCGGATTCCGAGGGGCGGCCGATGATGATGTGGTCGATGAACTTCAGCCCGAGCAGGTCGGCGGCGTCGGCGATGCGCCGGGTGGCGGAGCGGTCGGCGCCGCTGGGCGAGGGGTCGCCGGAGGGGTGGTTGTGGACGAGGAAGAACCCGTAGGCGCTGTGGGTGATGGCGGGCTTGAGGATGAAGGCGGGCTCGGCGATGCACTCGTTCAGCGAGCCGACGGCGATGTCCTCGGAGCGCAGGTGGCGGTGGCGGGTGTTGACGAGCAGGACCCGCAACACCTCGCGGTCGTAGGCGCCCATCTCGGGGCCGACGAAGTCGAACACCGACTCCGGGCAGTCGAGCTGGGCGCGGTGGATCTTCTCGCGGGCGAGGCGGGAGGCGAGTTCGAAGACCGCGGCGAGTTCGGCGGACTTGGCGGGGCCGATGCCGGGGAGCCTCTGGATCTCGGCCAGCGGCGCGCGGGAGATGGCGGTCAGGGAACCGTGTTCGGCGAGCAGCCGGCGGCCGAGGTCGACGGCGTTCGATCCAGGCAACCCGGTGCGCAGCAGGAGGCCGATGAGCTCCGCGGAGCTCAGCGCCCCGGGGCCGAGGGCGGCGAGCTTCTCGCGCGGCTTCTCGTCGTCACCGAGGTCGTGGATCCGCGGGGCGTGGCGGCGCGGATCGGCGCGGTAGGTGGCCGGCTCGCCGCGGTCCGCGCCGTCCCCCGCGTCCCCCATGTTCCCGTCGTCCTCCGCGTTCCCGTCGTCCTCGGCCATCGGGCTCCCTTGGGGCGTGATGAAAACGCCTCGCGGCGCCAATCGTTGAAAATGGACAGGCTCCTAGGCGACGCAGGCGTCGAGCAGGGCGTCGAGGTAGCGGGTGACCTGCTCGAGGCCGGCGCGGTGCGGCGTGTCCGGCAGCGGGTCGAGCAGCTCGCGGGCTTCGGTGAGCAGGTCCCGGGCGGTGGTGGCCGCGCGCTCGATGGCGCCCTCGTAGTCGGCGATGCCGGCGAGGGCGGAGACATCGATGGGTTCGTTCTCCAGCAGCCGCCGGTTCAGCTTCTCGCGCTGCGCCGGGGTGGCGGAGGCGACGAGGTTGAGGACGGGGAGGGTGAGTTTGCCGCGGGCGAGGTCGGTGCCGAGCGTCTTGCCGACCACTTCCTCGTGGCCGACGAGGTCGAGGCAGTCGTCGTAGATCTGGTAGGCGGTGCCGACTTTCATGCCGAAGTCGCGCAGTGCGGCCTGGTCCGCATCGGCGGCGCCGGCGAGGCGGGCGCCCAGCTCACAGGCGACGGCGAACAGGGCGCCGGTCTTCATCTCGATGATGCGGAAGTAGTCGGCGCGCGAGAGGTTGAGGTCGAAGCGGCGCTGGGTCTGGAGGATCTCGCCCTGGCAGACGGCGGAGGCGGCGCGCGCGACGGCGGCGCAGACCTGGGGGTCGCCGAAGGAGGCGGCCAGCTCGAGGGCGCGGGCGAACAGGCTGTCGCCGAGCAGCACGCTGAGCGTCGGCCCCCATTTGGAGCAGGCGGTGGGCATCTCGCGGCGCAGGTCGGCGCCGTCCATGATGTCGTCGTGGATGAGCGTTGCGAGGTGGACGAGCTCGACCACCGCGCCGATCTCGCGCTGCGGCTTCCCGGCCATGCCGACGGCGCCGCCGGCGAGCAGCGAGAGGGCGGGGCGGATGCGCTTGCCGCCGATCTGGCACACGTAATTCACGTAGCCCTCGACGCCGGGGTCGAAGGCGCGGGATTGTGCGGAGATGAAGGCGTCGACCTCGGCGAGGTCGTCTTTGACGAGTTCGAAGGGGAAGCGCAGCGCGCCTGGGAGCGCCGCCGTGGCGTCCTGGCTGCGGGTTTCTGGGGTGGTCTGGCTGTCGTTCACGGTGGCTGCTTCGGGGAGTTCGAGAATCGGCGGGCGGAAAAATTTCACAAGCGTTTTCGGGCAGAAACCCGCCCGGCGACCGCCCGCCCCCCACCTCTCGTTACGCGCCAAAGCCCCGCTCGGGCCTCCGGGTGTGGCGAGAAATCCGTTTGTCAAAGCGGCGCCGAGCCGGGACGGTCGGCCATGTCTCTCGATCGTGTCGAAGATCTCATCGCCGCCGCCGAAGCCGGCGAGGCACCGCCCCCGGAGCTGCCCGATCTGCTGCGCGCGATGTGGTTGGCGCGCCAGGACCGCTGGCACGAGGCGCACGAGATCGCCCAGGAGGTCCCGAGCGCGATGGGCTCGTGGGTGCACGCGCACCTGCACCTCCTGGAGGGGGACCTCGGCAACGCCGGCTATTGGTATTCGCGGGCCGGGAAGCCTCCGCGCCAGCGGGGCGAGGAGGACGAGGGCTGGCGCGAGATCGCTGCGGCGCTCCTGCAGGGGGAGTGAGGGGCCGCCGGGCAGCCAGTGTTGAGCGGATCGCAGATGCCCCCCGCGCCGAGAGTCCCGGTGATCTTCAACCCCTCCGCGCGCAGCGAGAAGGGCGCGAAGCTGATGGAGCGGGTGCGGGGATTCTCGGCGATGGTCGACCTGCTGGTGACCAGCAGTTTCGACGAGGCGAGTGCGCTGGCAGCGAAGGCGGCCGAAGAGGGCTGCGTCAAAGTGGTGGCCGCCGGGGGCGACGGCACCGTCAACGCGGTGATCGCGGGGCTCGCGGGATCGGAGACGGCGCTGGGGATCCTGCCGACCGGGACGATGAACCTGTTCGCGCGCGAGCTGGGGCTGCCGGTCGGCGAGCTGGAGGAGTGCTGGCGCGTGGTCGAGGTCGAGCGCATCCGCGAGGTCGACCTCTTCTCCGCGGGCGACGGGCTGTTCGTGCAGGTGGCGGGCGTCGGATTCGACGCCCAGATCATCGAGGAGACGACCTGGGAGCGGAAGAAGAAGTTCGGCCCGCT
>JAUIGD010000380.1 GCA_030430255.1 Verrucomicrobiia bacterium | reverse complement strand
GACCGCACAGATGGCGGAGCTGACCGCGGGCGGGCGCGAGGGATACGCGATCACGCTGGGCAAGTTCCTCCAGCTCAAACAGGCGGTCGAAGCCGAACTGCACGCCGACGGCCGCGCCGAGGACGACGAGCAGAATGTCGAGGCGCTCGTCGACTCGCTCTGCGCCGGCGTCGGCGAGCAGTTCGAAGCGATCACCCGCATCGAGCGCCGCCAAGCGGCGATCAGCCGCGCCGAAGAGGAGTTCTCGCGCCTCGAAGTGGCCCGGGTCGAGCTGCTCGGGCAAGTCATCGACAGCTTCAAAACCCTCAAACGCACCGCCAAAGAGCTCGCCTATATCCTCGACCCGACCCAGGTCGCCGCCGCCCATGAGAAACCTGCCCGCGACCTCGGCGAACTGGCCGACAAGCTCCGCGCCGAGGAGGAGATCGCCCGCCGCACCCGTGAGCGCATGGAGCGCGACGCGGTCGAACTCTGACCCGCGCCAACCCGGATCGATCGCCAACATCTGCAGGCGTGGCGACCCGATCCCGACGGAGCCAGCACTTCTTTCTCCCTCAGAATCTGGTGCCGCGAGGGGTATTCAATGACGCCCTAAGGCGCCCCCAACCGGAACCCCTTCACCGTGGCCCAGCGGCCCGAACCGGCTTCTCCTTGGTAGAACTGCAGGCTGACTTGCGGCGCCGTGCCGCCCGCAACGGGCAGCGCGCAGCTCCCCGCCTCGCGCCACTCGCCCCCCGGGGACCGGAACGCACCGGCGATTTCGCCATCGCCGACCCGGAACCGCAGCTCGGCCTCGCTCCCCTCGAACGGGATCACCGCCACCGTCCGTGTCCGGTCTCCCTCCTCGCGCCCCATGACGATATTCCGCACACCGTGCTCCAACTCCAGGCCGAGCTTCACCATCGCCCCCTCGCCGTAAAACCATACCAAGTTCGCTTGCTCCCAGCGCTTCTCCGGCGCGTGCGCCACCGTGACCCGCACCTCCGCCGCCTCACGCAGCGCCTCGGGCACCGCCATCAACATCACGTTCCTCGCGTCGTTCGCGGCCCCCCACATGTTGCCGGGCTCGACCAAGACCTGCAGCCCCCCGCCTCCAACCCGCCATCCGTCCGGGTTTTCGCGCAACCACCGCCAACCCCCGCCGGGGCCGGCGCGGAAGTCGTCGGAGATCACACCATCGCCCTTCACCCCCGATTTCCTCAAGCGCAAGTCCTTGAACTCGACCACCATCCCAGGATCGTGGAGCTGTAGCTGCAGCATCCCGGAGCGCAGCCGCTCCGCCTCCGGCAGGTGCTCGGTGAACTCCGAAGCGGGCTTGCCGTTGATGAAGAATCGAAAGCGGTTCCCCTCGGCGACCACCCGCGCATCGTTCCAGCCCAACGGCGAAATCTCCTCGGCGGCGATCGCTCCCGCCATCCGCTCGGCGGTCGGCATGTCGTCTGCATCGATCACCAGCCGCGTCCCGCGCGGGCACGAGTGCTCGCGGCGTCCCGGCGTGTGGAAATCCCAAGCCCCCAACACACCGGCGCCGATGCCGACGTGGCCGAGGTCGGCGTGATAGCTCTTGAAGGCGCGCTTGCCGGTCTCGTCCGGCACCGCCCGGATACTGACCCCGCTGTTCCCCTTCCCGCGTGGAAACCGGTAGCGGAACCGCAGTTCAAAGTCCGCCAAGTCCCGCTCGCGCCAGGTCAGGTAGTTCTGCGCCTTGTCCCCGTCGCCGCGGATCGCTCCGCCCACGACCGACCACGCCGCCACCGCACCCGCCGGCATCTCCTCCCAGCCCTCGAGCGTCGCCCCGTCGAAGATCGGCACGAAGCCCTCTTCGTCTCGCTCTCCGACAGCTTCCGCGCTGGCACCGCGCCACGCCAGCAGAAGGATCAACAGTTGGGTCGATGGTCTCATGATTCAGTTTTCCGCCGGCGCGCCCCCTCCCTGCTGCAGCACCTTCTCGCGAGAGTCGGCAGAGAGCCCGCTGGTGGCCAGCCAATCGCTCGCCGCAGCGGGGTCCTGCGCGTAGAACCGCTGCGCCGCACGCAGGGTCGCCGCCTCGCGCAGGCCGGGGTTGGTGATCTGCTCCGCCCAGATCACCGCCGATTCCGGGTCGCGGTGCGCGAGCGCCGCGGTGAAACCGTTGATGGCAAAGTCGCGCTCCGGCGACTCGGGCTGGGCGACCAGGTGCTCGCTGGCGCCCATCGGCTCGCGCGCCGCCCAGTTGGCGTACGCCGCACTCAGGCCTTCGCGCTGCCCGCGGCTGTCGCCCAGGGTCTCCAGCCATCCCACCGCCCCCGGCGGGTCCGATTGCGCCCAGATCCGCGCCACATCCCGCACCACCCAAGGCTCGTCCTCGGGCGAGGCGCTCGCCGCCACCCACTCCGCCGCCGCCCGAGGATCCGTCCGCGCCTGAGCCACCGCGACCGACGCCATCGCCGCCGCGCGCTGGCTCACCGGTTCCGACTTTCCGTCCGGACGCCGGAACGGCACCGCCTCGCCAACCGCCGCCAGCGACTCCGCCCAACGCTTCGCCGGCTCCACCCCCCGCGCCTCCACCACCCGGCCGGCGACCACCCCGACCAAACCGTCCGCGCCCGCACCGCCGCCCGACGCATACGACGCCGCGAAATCGAGCGCCGCTGCCGGATCCGCCGCCGCCAGCCCCTCGGTCAGACTGTGGGCCAGGTAAGCGCGCAGCACATCGGCGGGGATCTCCCGCCCACGGACGATCGGGTCGAAGGTCGGGTCGTCCTCGATATCAATCTTTTGGAACCAAGCCACGGCCGCCGCTGGATCGGCGACCGCCCAGCCCTGCAAGGTCGGCCCGGTGTCGGACTCGGGGGTGTCGATGCCGAACAGCAGCGCGTCCAAACCCGCCACCTGCCCCCACGCGAAATGGAAGTCCTGAAAGTCGGGGTCGTTCGGATCGAGGCGATCGATCCCCAGCTCCCGGCGCAACTGCTCCGCGTTCTGTGGCGTCAGACCCGCGAGCGCTTCGAGAAGAATGCCGCGACGCTTGAGCGGGTCGGCGGCCGCTCGGTAAGCCGCCGCCCTTGCGACCGGAGATCCCGCGCCGGCGCCCATGCGCCCGCCCTCGCGCTCGGCATTCAGCGCCGCACGCTCGTCAGTCGAGGGTGCGACCACAATTTGCTCCGCCGAGCCACCTCCGGCGCCTCCGGCCCACCCGCTCCCCCCGGCGCCCGCACCCGCTCCCTCGCGTTGCCCCCTCAGCGCCCACCCGCCAACGAACGCGACCGAGGCTGCTGCAGCTCCGAGGAGGCGTTGTCCGGCGACGTTCATCCCTTCACCTCCGCCCGCCGTCCACCCGGCGCACGATCTCTTGCTGCGCCTCGGCGCTGAGCCCGCTGTCGGGCAGCCAGACCTCCGCCTGCGTGCGGTCTTTGCGCAGGTAGGCCTCCGCCGCGAGCCCGAGCACCAGTTCGTGGCGATCGGGGTCCGCGATCTCGCCCGCCCAGGCGATCGCCGCCTGCGGGTCCTCCCAGCGGTGCGTGTACACCAACCCGCCGATGGCGTGCTCGCGCCCCTCCGACTCCGGCATGTTCAAGACGTGCTCGCTGGCCGCCATCGGGTCGCGCTTCGTCCAGCCGGCCAGCGCGGGGCCGTAGGCGCTGGCCGTCATCTCGTTGTCCCCGAGCGAGTCCAACCACGCCACGTTCGCCGCGCCGTCGCGATGCCCCCACTCCATGCTCACACCGTAGGCCACGGACCCCGCGTTCCCGTCACCGCGACTCGCCAGAACGCTGCCCCACTCGGAAGCGGCCTCGGGATCGTCGCGCACCCGGGCGCGCGCCACCTCCCACATCGCGTGCCCGCGCAGATCGCCTTCAGGGAGTGCGGAGGCCCAATCCGCCGCCCTGGCAGCCCCCCCGGTCTGCATCACCGTCTGCGTCACCACGCCGATCATCTCCTTCGCCCGCCTATCGCCCGCAGCGCCGAGCGCCAACGCAAAATCAGCCGCCGTCGCCGGGTCAGCGATCGCCATCCCGCGCACCAGGTCCCGCTTCAGGTGCTCGCGGCCGAACTGCGAATCCTCGTCGATCGCGTCGAACCAGGCCCGCGCCGCCGCCGGGTCGGCACTCGCCCAACCGGACAGGGCCTGCCCCATGTCGCGCCCCTCGGTGTCAGCTCCATGCACCACGGCATCCGCACCCGCGATCTTCCCCCAGGCGAAGTGGAAGTCCTTGAACGCCGGATGCTCGTCAGAGAGATGCTCGAACTGCGCGCGGATCTCCAGCGCGTTCTCGACCGTCAACCCGGCGATGAGCGACGCGAACGCCTCCCGCCGGTCGATCGGATCCGCCGCCATGCGGTAGCGCTCGCCCAGCTCGGCGATGCGCTCGCCCGTGAACGGAACGGCCCGAGCGCCCGCCCCCACGCCTTGCAGGTCTCCACCGTCGCGGCCCGCGCCGCCTTCTCCTCGCCGGCCACTCGTGGTCAATGCGGACACCGGCCCGGAATCGGCCGCGGTGGATGCAGCTCCCGCCCTCTGCTCCGGCTGCGGCGGCGCCGGCTTCAACGCCCAGCCAAGACCGAAGGCCGCCGAGCAAACCGCTGCCCACAGCGCGATCGTAAGTGTCCGGTTCGTTGTCATGGTTCGGTACGTGTTGGCACTCAGTAGATGTCGGTTCCCATTCCGTTTCAACGTTTCGCCCGATATTCGCGTAGCCTCTTCGCGATCTCTGGCCGCTCGCGTTCCACCGCCGCCAAGTCGAGTTCCATTTCCAGCAGCCCCGCGAAGAACCGGTAGGCACCGGCCAGTTCCTCGCTCCACGCGCCCGAGACGACATCTACCGGCGTCTCGCCGCGGTCGTTCTCCTTCGTCACCGAGGCGCCGCTCTCCAGCAGCAACTCGACGACCTCCCCGCGACCGAAAAGTCTTCTCGCCCGCTCCCACCCCTTCAATAATCCACGCCCGAGCCCATGCCCGCGAAGCAACCCACGCACGACACCCCCCTCTTCGACGCCCCGCCGGACCTCGTCGGGCGAGCGCTCTCCTCGCAGTTCACCCGCGGCGACGTCGCCGCCCTCCGCGACGCCCTCCCCTCCACACAAGCCACCCTGCTCGCGGCGCTGTCCGAGCTCTCCCGCCTGCGCAGACCCACCGCCTACTCCGCCCTCTACACCGCCGCCCTCACCGCCGGGCGCACGCTCCCCGCTGAGATCCTCCGCGAAGCCGCCCCGCTGTTCGTCAACTCCCTCCTCCTCCGCGAATCCTACGGCCTCCTCGAAGGCGACGCCCTCGCTCCCCTGCTCGCCGCGGTCGAGGACGGCCGCATGTCCCGCGAGCGCGAATCGCTCGCGCTCTTCCTGGTCGCGCTCCTCTACCGAGCGCGCGGCGAATCCCCTGAGGCACGGTTTTGGTCGCCCCTCCGCCGCATCCTCCGACTCGCGGGCCAGACCCGCAATGACCTAGCCGCCTTCATGGTCGCCCAAGCTGACCAGGTCGCTGGCGGCGATCCGGTCGTCGCGGCCATCTTCGACGCCTCCCCCGACGGGCGCCCCCCGATCGATGAGCAATTGCCCGCGAGGCTCGCGCCCGGCACCACCCCCGACTGGGACGACTGCTTCGCCATCGGCGGGGAGCCCGGCGGCGGGCGCAGCCTCGTCGAGGGTTCCCACACCCTGCGCCGCGCCGCCCCGCGCACCGGGCGCAACGACCCCTGCCCCTGCGGCAGCGGCAAAAAGTTCAAAAAATGCTGCGCGGGCAAGGCCGACTCCGCCGAGGTCTATCAAACCGATGGAGTTTCGCTGACGGAGGTCAAAGCCCACCCCGAACGCTTCTACACCCGCTGGGACATCGAGGACCTCGACGGCAGCGAGCGGCTAGAGCTCGACCACACCCTGCTCTCCGACGCCGCCGCGAGTTGCCTGATGTCCTGCCTCGCCTACCGCAGGGAGTTCGAGCGCGCGGACGAGATCCGCCTCGCCCGCGGCCCCGGCCGCCTTTTGCCCGCGGACATCGAGGCTCTCGCCTTCTGCCTCATGGAGGCGGGGGACCGCGCCAGGCTCGCGGAACTGCACCGCTGGGCCGGCCCGGACAACTTCGTCGGCATCGAGGAGCACATGCTGCTCGCCGACCATGGGGACCGTTTCAAAATCCTCACCGACAAGGCCAGCGAGGCGTTCAACGCCCTCGCCGCCGGCGACGA
>JAUIGD010000379.1 GCA_030430255.1 Verrucomicrobiia bacterium | reverse complement strand
CCGCCCCCTTGGAGGGCGGAGCTCCGTCTCCGCCGTGACCGAAGCCAGGCCCCGCCGCGAACCGAACACCGGCAAGGGCGAACCCCCATCTGCACCCCCGGAGTCCGCGCCCTTTCGCCCAAGCCGCGCGGCAAGCGGGGACGCTTGCCCTCCGCCCCCCGCTTGCCCTCCGCCCCCCTGGAGGGCGTTCCCACGCCCTTCCCGGCCGAACTCCTCAAGCCTTGGCGCCCCATCCGTCGCCCTACTCCGCAAATGCAGAGTAGCGCGCCGCGAACGCCTCCCTCTCCGGCATCGCTCCCTCGCCCACCACGATCCGGTAGCGCAGCGGCAAGACTTCTCCTTCTTTGATCGTCGAGACGAAGTACGCCCCGAAGCGCCCGTAGTCGCGATACGCCGAATAGGTATTCCCTTCAGGGATCGTCGGGTGGCTCATGTGCTGGGCATAGTATCGGGCATCGCCAATCTGGAACGACTCCGCCACCCAGGGCAGATCTTTGACCTTCTTCGGATCGACACCCTCCTCGTGGAACAGGTACTTCGCCGACTTGTTCTCGGCCACCGTCTGCGAGGGACGGAACTGGCAACCCGCGTGCTCGGGATCACCGTTCAACTCCACGTCCGCACCGACCGCCTTCAACGCGGTGTCCACATCGACCTGAAGGTAGGCACCATCGCCACCCTCGAGCCTCTTGAACACCTGGTTGCGGGTCTCCTCGACGAACACCGTCCCGTCGTCGGCGACCCAATGCACCAAGATGCTCAACGCCGCGCCATCGTCGCCCGCCTCCTGGGCGACGATCCGCTGATACTGCTGCGTGCAGCCCTTCATGTGCCACGTATCGACCCCACGCCCATCGAAACGGGTCTTCGACCAGCCGAGAAAAATCCCCCGGTGGTGGGTGAACTGCCCGCCTGCGCCTTTCGTGATCGGGGCGGATCCGTCCGGCGCGAACACGTGCGTGTAGACCTTGTAAGTCTCATGCCGCGACTCCTCGGTCGAGAGGTCGTGGGCGGTCATCACGCGGGCGACCACCCTGTCGCCGTCGAGGACGTCGATGTGCTTGCCCGGCTCCTCGCGGATCTCGAACGCGGCCGGCGAAGCCGCGGCGAAGAGCGTGAAGGCGACGGCGGCGGTCGGGGCGGCAGGAATGGGCGGGGTCTTCATGTCCTCCCATATGCCCACCCGCGGGCCGATCTAACCAATCGCCCCTTCCCAACACCGCGAACTACCTCCATCTTTTCCCAAAACGATGAGCAAAGCCGACCTCTCCCGACTCCCCGCCGTCGAGAAGACCATGCAAGCGCTGGGCGACGGCGGCGGCGCCGGCCTCCCCCGTCCCGTCGTGCTCAGCGCCGTCCGCGAGGCGATCGATGCCCTCCGCGAGAACCCCGAAGCGATCCCCGGATTCGACGCCTTCGTCGCGACGATGCGCGCGGAGCTGGCAAGACTCGGCCGCACCCGGATCACGCCGGTGATCAACGGCACCGGCGTCCTCATCCACACCAACCTCGGCCGCAGCCCGCTCCCCGGGGATGCCGCCGCCCGCATCTCCGAAGTGGCCGGCAGCTATTGCAACCTCGAGCTCGACCTCGACTCCGGAGAGCGCGGCAAACGCGCGGGCTACCTCGACCGCTGCCTCGCCCTCGCCAGCGGCGCCGAGGCCGCGACCTGCGTCAACAACTGCGCCTCCGCCCTCGTCCTCATCCTCCGCCACTTCGTCCGCGAGGGGCGGCATCGCGTCATCATCTCGCGCGGGCAACTGGTCGAGATCGGCGGCGGCTTCCGGATCCCCGACATCCTGTTGGCGAGCGGCGCCACGTTGCACGAGATCGGCGCCACCAACAAGACCACGCTCGCCGACTACGAGGCGGCGATCGGCCCGGAGACGGCGCTCATCTTGAAGGTGCACCAGAGCAACTTCTACATGGGGGGCTTCATCGCCGAAGCCGCCACCGACGAACTCGCCGCCCTGGCTGCGGACAAAGGGATCCCCTTCTGTGAAGACCTCGGCTCCGGGGCGGTCGTCGACACCGACTCCTTCGGCCCGGTCGAGCACGAGCCGACCCCGGCGGAGATCCTCGCGCAGGGGGTCGACCTCGTCTGCTACAGCGGTGACAAACTGCTCGGCGGCCCCCAGGCCGGGGTGATCGCCGGCCGCGCGGACCTCGTCGCCGGCATCAAGAAGGAACCGTTCTTCCGCGCGCTGCGCTGCGACAAGATCATCCTCACGGCCCTTGAATCGGTCGCCGCCCGCTACCTCGAGGGCCGCACCGACCTGCCGCTGCTGGAGATGCTCGCGGCACCGGTCGAGTCGCTGCGCGCCCGCGGCGAAGCCCTGCTCGCCAGCCTCGAAGGCCACCGCGTCGAGGCCTCGCTGTCCGGAGGCCTCGCCCGCATCGGCGGCGGCACCATGCCCCGCTCGGAGATCCCCTCGCTGGCGCTCGACCTGAAGCCGACCTCGATGTCGGTGACCAAGCTCGCCCGCCGGCTGCGCCTCGGCACCCCTCCCGTCATGGGCTACACCGCCGAGGGAACCTACCGCATCGACCTCCGCACGGTCTTCCCGCGCCAGGACGATGCGCTCGGCGGCGCGCTGCGCGAAGCGCTGGGGCACGCTTGAGACCGGCGGCCCTGTCGTTCCGAGGCATCCGTCTGCCCCGTCCCCAAGCCCGCCGTTGATCCACACCCCATCGGCGTCCACGCTGATCCGACATGCCCAAAACCATCCTCGTCTCCAACCGCCTCCCCGTCCGTTTCGACCCCGAGACCGGCGACGCCGAGCGCACCACCGGCGGGCTCGCTTCCGCCCTCTCGGGCGCCGGGGTCGATGCCCAATGGGTCGGTTGGCCCGGGCTGGCCGCGGAGGAGGTCGAGGACGAGGCCGCCCTCGCCGCCAAGATGGCCTCCCTCGGCATGAGCCCGGTATCGCTCAGCGCCGCCGAGGTCGACGGCTTCTACGAAGGCTACTCGAACGGCACCCTCTGGCCGCTCCTCCACCACATGGGGGACCGCGCCCGCTTCGAGGAGGAGTGGTTCCAGAGCTACCTCTCCGCCAACCAGGAGTTCGCGCGCGCCACCCTGGCCATCGCCGAAGAGGGCGACGTCGTCTGGGTCCACGACTACCAGCTCTTCCTGCTCCCCGGCCTGCTGCGAGACTCCGGCGTGGCGCTCAAGATCGGCTTCAGCTCGGACATCCTGCGGATGCTCCCGGAACGCGAGGCGGTGCTGCGAGGGATCCTCGGCGCCGACCAGATCGGCTTCCACACCTACAACTACCTGCGCCACTTCCGATCCTCCGTGCTGCGCGTGCTGGGCATCGAGTCGGAGGTCGATACCGTCCGGGTCGGAGGTCGCGACGTCCACCTCGGCGTGTTCCCCATCGGCCACGATTACCAGGGCTTCGGGGAGTCGCTGCGCGGCGCCGCCTTCGCCGAAGCCTACCGCCACCACGCCGCCGAACTCGGCGACAAGCGCCTGGTGCTGAGCGTCGAGCGCCTCGACTACACCAAAGGGGTACCACAGAAACTCGCCGCCATCCGCCGCTTTCTGGCCGAACATCCGGAACAGCGCAGCGAGGTCGTCTTCGCCCTCGTCTCCGTCCCGTCGCGCGTCGGCATCGCCGAGTACGACGAACTCACCGACCGCGTCCGCCGCGAGGTCTCCGAGATCAACGGCGAGTTCGGCACCGTCGGCCACAGCCCGGTGCAGTTCCTGTACCGCGGATTCCCTCAGCCCGAGCTCGCCGCCTTCTACGCGCTCGCCGAAGCCTGCCTCGTCACCCCGCTCATCGACGGCATGAACCTCGTCGCCAAGGAGTACATCGATTGCAAGACCCGCGCCCCCTCGTCCCGCCCCGGCGTTCTGGTCTTGTCGGAGTTCGCCGGCGCCGCGCAGGAGATGCCGCTGGCGATCCTCGTCAACCCACACGACCAGCGCGAGACCGCCGACGCGATCGCCGAGGCGCTCGACATGCCGGAGCAACAGCGCCGTGACCGCTCCACCGCCATGGCCGCCCGCCTCCGCCGCAACGACGCTTCGTTCTGGGCGAAGTCTTTCCTCACCTCGCTCGAGGATATCGACCAGCGCCCCAGCGCCGAGGAGGGCTTCGCCTCCTTCCAACGCGTCACCGCAGCGATCCTCGACGCCGTCAACGCCGGTTCCGCCCCGGTGGCGATCTTCCTCGACTACGACGGCACCCTGCGCGGCTTCACCTCCGACCCGGACAAGGCGACGCCGGACCCGGCCCTGCTACCGCTGCTGGAGAAGGTCGCCGCCTGCCCCGCCATCCGGCTCGCCGTTGTCAGCGGGCGCTCGGCCGATTTTCTCGAACGCCATCTCTCCGCACCCGGCGTCGCCCTGATCGCCGAACACGGCTACCGCTGGCGCCTCGACCCCGCGGGCGATTGGGAACCCGTGCACGACCACATCGATACGGGCTGGAAGTCGGACGTCCTGCCGCACCTCGAGCGGGCCGCCGACCAGACCCCCGGCGCCCACGTCGAGGAGAAGATCTCCGCCCTCGTCTGGCACTACCGCCGCGCCGACCCCGAGTTCGGCGATTGGCAGGCACGCGGATTGCTGGAAGAACTCACCGATGTCACCGCCAGCCTCCCCGTCTCGGTCCACCACGGGAACAAGATCGTCGAAGTCGCCAGCCAGCTGGTGAACAAAGGCGCCGCCGTGAAGGCCTTGACCGCCGATTGGGACCCCGCGGTCGTCCTCGCCGCCGGCGACGACCAGACCGACGAGACCATGTTCGCCCTCGAACTCCCCCAGAGCTTCTTCCCCGTCAAGATCGGCAGAGGGGACACCCGCGCCACGCGGCGCACCGACATCGCCGGACTGCGGACTTTCCTCCATTCGCTCTCCGAACAGCTGCCCTGACCCCACCCCCATCCGTTCCCCCGTGCCCCCCCTCGACTCCAACTACCACCAGGCCATCATCGGCAACGGCCGCACCTGCGCGCTCGTCGAGCCCGACAGCACGATCTGCTTCGCCTGCCTGCCGGACTTCGACTCCGGCACCGTATTCGCCGCGCTCCTCGACCCCCACAAGGGCGGTTCCACCGCCGTCGAGATGGAGGGCGGCCGCGCCGTGAAGCAGGAGTACGAGCGCCACACCAACATCCTCGTCACCACCTTCGAAGCCGACGACGGCAAGGCGGCCTTCCGCGTGATCGACTTCATGCCCCGCTACACCTGGGACGGTCGCGCGGGCAGGGGCGGCGACGCCGCCCCGGACATCGTCCGCGTCCTCGAGCCGCTCCACGGCGCCCCGAAGCTCCGCGTCCACTACGACCCGCGCCTCGAGTACGGGACCTTCGATACGACGACCGAACTCGCCGAAGACCGCCGCACCCTCAAGAGCACCACCGCCGGCGAGCGCGACGGCACCCCGGTCTACGAGTCGATCTACCTCTACACCGACCTCGAGCCGGAGACCGTCGTCGGCGAGGGCTACGAGTGGCTCGCCGAAACGCGCCACCTCGTCATCAGCTACCACGACAAAGTCCAGCCGCCCACCCCCGACACCGTGCAGCTGATGCTCCAGCGCACCCGCTCATACTGGCTGCTCTGGTCGGCGCGCACCCACCGCCCCGAACGCTACGCCGAGCCGGTGATGCGCTCCGCGCTCGCCCTGAAGCTGCTGCAGTTCGACCCCACCGGCGCCATCGCCGCCGCCGCCACCACCTCGCTCCCCGAAACCCCCGGCGAGGAACGCAACTGGGACTACCGCTTCTGCTGGATCCGCGACGCCTCGATGACCGCCGCGACGCTGCGGCGGATCGGCCCCCCGCGCATGGCCTCGATCTTCATCGACTGGATGCTCCGCACCGTCCCGACCAAGGACGACCCGCTGCAGATCATGTACGGCCTGCGCGGCGAACGCACGCTCACCGAGCACACCCTCGACCACCTCTCCGGATACCTCGGGTCGAAGCCCGTCCGCGTCGGCAACGACGCCTACCACCAACGGCAGCACGACATCCACGGCATCCTGCTCGACGTCATCCACCAAGATATCCTCGAGCGCAGCCGCACCCCCGAAAAGCTCGACCCGCTGTGGACCCGCGTGCGCTCGGTCGCCCGCGTCGTCGCCGAACACTGGCACGAGCCGGACCGCGGCATCTGGGAGATCCGCGGCGAGGCCCGCCACTTCGTCTTCTCCAAAGTCCTCTGCT
>JAUIGD010000378.1 GCA_030430255.1 Verrucomicrobiia bacterium | reverse complement strand
AGATCCAGAGCACGGCCAACACCGGCAAGATTGGCGACGGGAAAGTCTTTGTTTCCAACGTCGAGCAGGCGGTGCGGATCCGCACCGGTGAAAAAGGGCCGGAGGCCGTCGCCGTGAGTTAGCGGCGCCACCGCTGCGAGGATCGGCCCCCTGTCGCGGCGCGATCCTCTCCGAATCTGCCCGAATCCCTGCTGTCCTTCGCTGACCTCGATCTTCTCCGCACTGCATGGCGGCTCGAATTGAACTTTAGATTCTTCGGGTTCGAAAGACCGACGCTTCCCCGACAGCGACCACCGATTCACCTTGCTCACCGGAGTCCTCGCCGACTCCGGTGAGTTTTTTTTCGGCGGGTGCACCGGCGGTCGCGTCGAACCCGCGAGATGCTGGCCAGACCGCGAATCCGGCCCTCGCGGGTCACGCCATTTTTGGAGGGAAGAAGAAGTGGCGGCTGCGCCGGGATCGGATGATTCGGCAGGAGGGAGTTCCCAGCCGCGTGGTTCAATCCCCCTAGCCCGAATCGGTCACCAAGCTCCGAGCTACGGCTTGCCCTCGTTGATGCTGAAGGTGTTGCCGTTGGGAACGGCTCGGGCAGGGTGCCTACCCAGCCGCATCGCCGATCCCTGCCGCCGCCTACTTAGAATCAACGAATGGCGGCGCCTCGCATGCGGAGGTGGTGATCGATCCGGGCTAGACCCTGGCTGCTGCCATTGCGAGCGCGCACCGAAGTGCCCCGCCGAGTCGAGTCCGCAAGCGAGCCTGTGGGGCGCTGGGGTCATTGAGCAGCGGAGGGCTACGGAACCTGGAGCGCGGTGAGAGGCCCGACGATCCGGATTCGGGTGTTCCACGTGGAACGTCCGTTCCGCGGCGAGCGTGGACCGATCCCCATCGCGGCTGGCGGGGCGACGCCCCTCGTTGAGGATGGGCGAGAACCAGCAATCGACGAAGCCAATCCGCAGCGCCATTGCAGGGGCGGAACCGACTCCGTAAGATAGCGAGCCATGACCGAACCCGCGATCGATTTCACCCACCCCAAGCCCTACGACGTCGTCGTCATCGGTGCCGGCCATGCCGGCGTCGAAGCCGCATTGGCGGCGGCGAGGATCGGAGCCGAGGTGGCAATCATCACCCAGAGCCTCGACTCGATCGCCCAGATGTCCTGCAACCCGGCGATCGGCGGGTTGGGAAAAGGCCATATGGTTCGGGAGATCGACGCCCTAGGCGGCATGATGGCTCAGAACACGGATGCGACCGGAATTCAGTTCCGAATGCTCAATGCCAGCAAAGGCCCTGCCGTCCGCGCCCCCCGCGCCCAGTGCGACAAGAAGGCGTACCAATATCGCGCCAAATGGATTCTCGAAGGGACCCAGGGTATCGACCTCCATCAAGGGAACATCTCGGGAATCGAAACCCGCAGCGACGCCATCGCCGGGGTGGTCACCGCGCTCGGCGTCCGCTACACCACCAAAGCCGTGGTACTCAGCTCCGGCACCTTCATGCGCGGCCTGCTGCATGTCGGGAAACGCAACCAGTCGGGCGGCCGCTTCGGGGATGGAGCGTCCACCATCTCGGATTCCCTCCGTGCACTGGGCTTCACCATCGAACGTTTCAAAACCGGCACCCCATGCCGCCTGAATGGGCGCAGCATCGACTTCACCGCGTGCGAACGTCAACTCGGCGACGATCCCCCGCCCCTCTTTAGCCACCATCCCTCAGAAATCGGTCAAGGGGAACGCGAGGACGCCTTCCTCACCCTCAACCGATGGAGCGATCCGAAGTTCCACGTGGAACAATTGCCGTGTTGGATCACCTACACCAACCCGGCCACCCACGACCTCATCCGCAGCCAGCTGCACCAATCCCCGATGTATTCGGGGATGATCGAGGGGGTCGGACCCCGCTACTGTCCATCGATCGAAGACAAGGTGGTCAAGTTCGCGGATCGCGATCGCCACCAGGTCTTCCTCGAACCCGAGGGGCGCCACACACGAGAATTCTACGTCAACGGGGTGTCGACCTCCTTGCCCATGTCCGTCCAATACGACTTTATCCGCTCGATCCGCGGTCTCGAGCAGGCCGAGATCATCCGTCCGGGATATGCCGTCGAGTATGATTTCTGCCCGCCTCAACAGCTGAAGTCGACCCTCGAAACCAAGCGCGTTGAAGGCCTCTATTTCGCTGGCCAGATCAACGGCACCTCCGGCTACGAAGAGGCCGCCGGCCAAGGTCTCCTCGCCGGAGCCAACGCCGCCCTGAAGCTCCGTGGCTCCCCCCCCTTGATCCTGTCACGCTCCGAGGCCTATCTCGGGGTCATGATCGACGATCTCGTCACCAAAGGCGTCATCGAGCCCTATCGCATGTTTACCAGCCGGGCAGAACATCGCCTGCTCCTCCGCCAAGACAACGCCGACCTCCGCCTCGGCGATACTGCGCACCAGAGCGGCTTGATCTCCCAGAAGCGCGCGCAGGCGATCCAGCAGAAACAACGGGCTCTCCAAGAAGCCATCGCGATGGGCACCACACAACGCCATGAAGGAATCTCCCTGGCCGACTGGTTTCGCCGCTCCCAGAACGGGTGGACGACGCTTCCGAGAGAGATCCAAGACCGATTCCGTCCAGAGATCTGGGAACAAGCGGAGATCGAATTCAAATTCCGCGGCTACATCGATCGCCAGGCAGCGATGCTGGAACGCACCCGCCAATTGGAATCCAGACCCATCCCGGAGGATCTGGACTACGACACGATCCCCGGTCTCAAGCAAGAGGCACGGATCCGTCTGCGGACAGTACAACCCTCTACCTTGGCGCAAGCGGGAAGAATCAGCGGGATTACCCCAGCCGACATTTCCATCCTGACCGTCTGCCTAGAACGACACACCGCCAATCGGGATGCCGAATGAGCACTCGGAGGATCGATTTTGCGCTGCAGGCGGATCGACATGCGCTGATGGGAGAAATCGCTCGGTTCAGGTGGTGCATCGCTCTGCCGAGGCTTCTCACGCCCCTGCCGGGGCGGATCGCTGCGCATTCCAATTCCCGGAATTCCGCTGACGCTCCACTCCGCGCTCCCTTCTCTCGTGCCTCCGGCCCTTCCCCTCTTCGCCGAGGAATGCATCGCGACAGCGGTTCATTCCCGGCGACGCGACCAACAGCCCGCGTAGCCATCGATTTCAAACGCCACTTCAAACTGCGCACCGCGGGCAGCGAGAAACGTCGACGACACGGCAGCGCTCACCATCCGTGAATGCCAAGCATACTCGTTGCGCTTGGCGACAACGACCTGCGTTCGCCCGCCCCTGCCCAAAACCAGATGGGATGGTGGCCGCAAGGCCGCCTTGGCCTCGAACAGTGAACCGAACACCGAGTCCTCACCCAGCATTGGCGCGGTGCGGTGCGAGACCGTCGCCGCCAACACCTCACCGGGCACCTTTGCGCTGAGGGAAGTTCTACCCTCGCCTTCGCAGGCGACCTGCACGTCGGCACATCGCGGAGAAGCGATCCTGGTCAGCCCCCCCACCGCACTGAGCAGGGGTCGGTCGAGCCAAAGACCCTCGGTCACCAAACACGGCAGCAGCGGATCGCCGGCCTTCTTCGAACGGGCGTATAGACGGTGTGCGAAGCAACACAACCGGGGAATACGGATCCCGCCGAAGCCAACACCCAGCCCCACATCGCTCAGCTCCGCCACGAGGAGGTTCCAGAAACCCCACCCGCCCCGAGACCAAGGCGAGAATCCGGCCGGCACCATCTCGCCCAGCGACCCGACCGGCTCGCGAAACACGAACATCCAGGCCTGGTCCACCTGCCCGGAGACGCTCCCCGCCCGCACCCGTTCTGAGCCGCCGCTCCGAGCGGATCTCGACGTCAACAACCCGTCCCAGAGCCGCGTGCGGCCGGGTCTCGGAAGGATCGCTTCACCGCACATCACACCCCCCTTCCTCACAAGGCGACGGATCGACCGTGGCGATGGCGGCCGAAAGATCCCGGTCGCTCCTGAGCCCAAGCAACCGGGAGATCCGCAACCGGTTTTGCGACAACAACGCGCAGGCCTTCTTGGCGATCGGCATCAGGTACGGCTTCGACAGGCGAAAAGAGAGTGCCCGCTGGGTGCGCGTCGCGTAGAGGCACATCACCCAGGCGGCGGCGCCGCGATAGAGGTCACCGTTGTCCGCCAGCGCCAAGATTTCGCGTTCCGGTTCGAGCTGCGCGATCTCGGGGCAGATCGAGCGGGCCTTCAAGGAGTCGTAGGCCACGAACTCGACCTCGAAATACGTCGGCTGGCGATCCAGCCAACGTCGACAACTCCGACACAGACCGCAGGCGTGATCGTAGAATACCGTCAGCTTGTTCATCGGGGTCGGGGTTCAGGCGAGACGCCGTTCGGGGGTGACGGGAGGCGGGGCGGTCTCCAACTGGCCGCGTTTGCGCAGGCGGTTGAAGATGTAAATGTTGAAGAAGTGCATGGCGCCGAGGACCAGCAAGACCGTGCCGACCTTTGCGCTCAATGCATCGAAGACGCCGGGGGCATCGTCCACGGCTCGCGCCAGCCGCAGGTAGAGGGTGATGAAGCCGAGATTGACGAGATAGAAGCCGACCACGAGCAGCCGGTTGACAGCGTCCGCCAAGCGCCCATCGCCACCGAAGCAATCGACGAGGAAAACGCCCCCGTGTTTGAACAAGGTCCGCGCCACCCACAGGGTGACCGGCAGCGCGATGGCGAGGTAGAGGAGATAGGTCACGACCGTCAACGAGCCGCTCTGGTCGCTCGCCAGAGCCGTCGACGGGGTGTTTGCGGGATCGAGAATGGGAAAGTTCATTGTTCTTTGAAGTATAGAAGTTTCAGGAAATTTCGAAAGTAACGGTCAAAAAAGAGTGGGGTGAATGGAGGGGGCCCGCTGGCGTAGGAGGCACGGAGGCCGGTGATCGGCTCGCCCTCGTGTGGTGGTCGGCCGGTCGCCATCGGCGCCGACAGCCGGACGCCGGACGCCGGACGGCGATGACGCGCCATCGACCGCGAGGGCGCGGCGGCAGGTGGTCCGGGATCGAAGGGTCATTTGGCTTGTTGGGTTAGGGTTGGATTCGAGGGGCTCTTCTGACCGTTGCAAATTCATGCACAACGATGGGTTTTGGGGGTGTTCAACACCCTGTTAGGGGATGAGGCGGGCGGCCCACTTGGCGAAGCGGGCGCTCTTCGAGGATGCGACCCGCTCGAGGATACTGTCGAACAGCCGCATGTATTCTCCGACCTCGCGGAGCACTCCCGCGAACTCCTTGGCTTCGCTGCTCTTGAGGCGCTTCACGCGCTCCTCACAATCGGCGATCGCCTCGACCGCCGGTGAGATCTCGCGCCGGTTGCGCTCGCGGGCGATGATGCAGAACATGCGCCAGATGTCCTTCTCGGCCTCGAAGAACTCCTTGCGCTCCCCTTTGCGGAACACGCTGCGGACGAGCCCCCAACCCACCAGGTCGCGCAGATTGGTGTTGGCATTGCCGCGGCTGATGCGCAGCTCCGCCATCACCTGATCGGTGCTCAGGGGCTCCGAACTGCCGAGCAACAAGGCGTGGATCTGCGCCATGGTGCGGTTGATGCCCCAGGCGCCACCGATCGCCCCCCAGTGCGCGACGAAGGCGTCGCGTACCTCGTCGAGATCGCTGGGCGGGCGTTCAGGGGTGATCTCCACTTTCATCTGTTTCAAGATTTCCTGAAAGTTCGGACTCCGCAAGAAGAAAATGCGAAGAGTTCCCGCTCCCTGTCGGCGGATGGAGGCGGAGAAAGTGGTTCGATGCTGGCTCTAGGAGACCCAGGGTGCCGCCGTTTCGAGTGCGCACCGAAGTGCCCCGCCGAGGCGAGTTTGCGAGCCCGCCCAGGGGGCGTTGGGGTCATTGAACTGCGGAGGGCTCCGGAGGCGCGGGCCGAGGGGAGAGGCCCATCGCGTTGCTCAGGGTGACCGTCCCGGGGAGTTGAGGGCGCGGTGTGTGGAGATGGCCATCAGCCCTGCCAAACGGCCGAGGCTTCTCCCGCCCCTGCCGGGGCGGATCGCCACGCTTCCGGTTCCCTGGAGTTCCGCTGGCGCCCCACTCCGCGCTCCCTTCTCTCGTGCCTCCGACACTTCCTCTCAACCGAGCGCCATTCACCTACACCCCTGACCATGCACGAAACCGCATCGCAGCAAACGGGCCCCGCCGGA
>JAUIGD010000377.1 GCA_030430255.1 Verrucomicrobiia bacterium | reverse complement strand
TCCGCTGATTCCGCTCTCAGGACGCCAAGGTTGATGTCTCATATTATCAAAAATACAATTGTTATAATAAACTGCAACTAAGAATTGCGAAAAGGTCGCCGTGCATGGCTTTCGATCCGCTTTTTTCGCTCCCCTCCGCCCCGTGGTGGCGCGACAGTGGAAGCCATCACCATGAGCGAAGGCGAAATCCAAGTTGCGATCCACCCTGCCCCTGAGGGCGGATTTTGGGCCGAGGTCGAGGGTTGCCCCGGCTGTCTGACCCAAGCGGCCAACCAGACTGAGGCGCTCGCGAGGCTTCGCGATGCGCACGCGCTCTGGTCGTCGTTCGAGCCGGAGGCTATCGGGGCGGGCTCCGGGTTGCCGCCCGTCGGCAGCACCGCCGGGGCGCTCGCCGAGGCGCTCGATGGAGCCGGTTGGCACCGGCAGGCGGAGAGCGAGCACCACCTCCTCTTCATCGGCGGCGGCGGCGAGCGACTGACCTTGCCCAGACTGCCGCTGGAGCCCCTCAAGGACGGCTACCGCGCGGCGCTGGAGCGAAGCGCGAGCTGACCTCCCCTCCAAGTCCGATGCCGGGATGCGTTGTCCATCTGACGGGGGCGCGGATTGATCCCGTGCGCCTGAAGGCGGAATCGCCGCTGCCCATCTACCGGATCTACGAGGCGGGGGAACCGATCTACCCGAAGTCGAACAAGATCGGCACCGTGAACGGGGTCTGCATGCTCGCCTCGGAAGCCTCGGGATACGAACTCGCGGCGCAGTATCGCGATGCCGAACGGTTTCTATTCAACTGGTCGAGAACCCTCGTGAAAATCGAATATGACTCCCTCACGCTCGACTTTGGCATCTTCGTCGCCGCCGACGAAGTGCACTCGAGCCGTTACGAGCCACCAAAGCAGTTGCGAAGGCTCTGCGAAGCGCTGGGGGCGACGATCGAGCACTCGGAATACCCGGTGGCCAATCCCTGAAGCCCCGACCGGTGCGGTGCGGATGGAAGAGACCCCCGTCTTCCGCGCGGCCGGGGCGGGGCGCGTGGCGGCAATCGGGGACGCTCGCCCTCCGCCGCGGTGGCACCGCCAAGAGCCGCTCCGCCGATCTCCGGTGCGGGCTTCCCCGATCTTCAACGCCGGCGGCGAAACGCCAATCCCGTCGCCCCCAAGAGCGCCAAGATCGCTGCCCCCGGCTCCGGGATGGCACCGACTGTGATCGCGACACCGGGCTGACTTTCGTACGCCCAAGAATGGATGGTGCCCTCCAGGCCGCTGGCTTCGGTCTGCAAGGTGACCAACATCCAGCCGAAGACCTCGGCGCCGCCGCCGTTGGGAATCATCGAGAAACCGAGGTATCCCTGCTGACCAGCGGTGAACGGTGGGAAATGCGTCGTCACATCGCCCGAACTCCCGAAGCCGGACGCGTAGGTGCTCGACCCGTCCACCGTCGCGCCGAAGGTCAACGCATCGGCCGGGTCGGTGTTGCCGTTGGCGGTGCGGACCGGTTGCCAGCTCGGTGAAGCGGCACCTTCGTCGGCGTCGTTGCTCAACTCGGCACCCCCGAAGAAGAAGTTCGCGTCGCCGTCGGCGAGGCCGTCGAGCGAGTTGGAGACCGCCCCGGTCTCGAGATCGACCGAGACGCCTGCGAAGTCCGTCGGGATCGGAATGTCCTGATCGGCGAAATACACGACGGCCGCTCTCGTGTGCGGCGCGACCACGACGATGAGGGCGAGCGCGAGCCCGAGGAGGACGGCGGGCCGCTGGGTTCTGTTCGGAAGGCGCATTGGGCTTTCTGGATGGTTTCCGGGGAAGGCTTGGAACGTTGCTTGCGGAGGTGCCGCGAGGCTCTTGTTAGGGGGCGACGCTGATCTCGAGGCGGCCGTGGCGCGCCTTGCCTCCATCGGTCGGCAGGGTGCCGGGGAGTTCGATCTGCAGCGCTTCGATCCCCGACCCGTCTGCCCCGTTGCCGGTGGCGATGGCGGTCGCGGTCACGGGGGGCACGACGTTGGCGGCGGGATCCCAAGTGACGAGCGCGCGGCTGAACTGTTCGGCGATCGACAGCCCTGCGGCGGCGAAGTTCGAGCGGCGGGTGTATTGGAAATAGAACTTCCCGTCGGCAGGGTCCTGCCAGATCCGCGGCGGCCCGAGCGAGGTCACCGAGCCCCCCGAGATGTCGAGCATCCCGGGCGCGGCGTTCGGGTCGAGGTTGTGGGCGAAGTTCTCAAGATTCGTCAACCCGTTGGCAGCGGTCGCGCTGTCGGCGCCGGCGCCAGCGTTGTCGATGCTGCCGTAGAACTGCAGGCGCCAGTCCTCGATGAGCGTGTTCGCCTCGATGGTCACATCGACGGTCGCAGAGCCGTTGGCGGTCGAATAGGTGAACGAATCCGCCGCACTGCCACCGACCGGCAGGGAGACGCCGGAGTAGTCGACGGTCACCGTGCCGTCCGGGTTCAGCGTGGCGGTCGCGCCGAGGCCTGCGGTCGGCGAACTGACGGCGGTCAGCGCCTGGATCGCGGCGTCGAAGTTGGTCTCCATCTCAGCCAAGCTGAGGATGTCCGTGTAGGCGCGGAAGAACGCGACCTGCCCGGCGGTGGCGGGGAAATTCTCGTTCAGCGCGGTGGTGCCGGAGGTGAAGTTGACGCCTCCGTCATCGGTGCCGCACCAGTCGTTGGCGGCGCCGTCGGCGTTCATCCCGGCGCCGTCGGCGGTCGGGTCGAAGGGCGAGGACGGGTCGTTGTTGAGGTACACGGTGATCAGGTCCTCGAAGATGCCGGAAGGCGCACCGACCTCGGCGCCGCCGTCGATGTCGATGACGACGATCAGCTGGTTGAATTCGGTGAGGGAGACGCCGGATGCGGTGGCGCTCATGTTGTTGAGCACATCGTCGCCGCCATCGACGTTGGCCGTCACCTCGTTGGTGTCCGCATCGAACACGATCGAGAAGCCGTTGCCGTTGCCGCCGGTGTCGTAGATCGTCGACTTGCCGGTCTGGCCAGGGTCGGGGCGGAACCAGATCTCGATGGTGGCGTCGCCGGTGGAGATGCCGTCGAAGTCGAGCATGGCGGCCGAAGTGACCGCACAGCCGATGGTTTGGAAGCCGCTCTCGAGAGCGGGCGCAGCGACGACCGAGCCGTTGATGGTCGCATCGCGCCCGGCACCGCTCGATCCAAAGTTGGTCCAAGCGCCGCCGGCGATGCCGCTCGGCGCGAGATCGACGAAGGCGCCGGGGGTGGGGGCGATCTCGTCGTTCTTCAGAAACTCGTTGGGCGTGAAGGTCACGACCTGTCCCTCCTTCACCGTCACGCTGTCGTCGAACGGATCCGGCACGCCGGTGACGGTCAGCGTGACCGTGGCCTCGGCGACCTCGCCATTGCCATCATCGACCCGATACGTGAACGTGTCGGTCGCGGTCTGTCCCGGCGCGAGGCTGAAGGCCCCGTTCGGGTCGTAGGTGAAACCACCGCTGCCGTCATTCATGGTGACGAGGGCGCCGGAGGCGAGGGTCGCCTGGCTGCCGTTGGGCACGAAGGCATCCGACCCGTCGATCACGCCGACCGTCGAGATCGGGTCGCCGTCGATGTCCGTGCCGCCGTTGTCGACCGCGTTGAAATTCTGATAGATCTGCGCCGGGCTGAGCAGATCGCCGTAGAGGCGGACGATGGCCATCTGGCCGAGGAAAGGCGCGTCGTACGTCGTCCCGGCGGCAGAATTCGTAAAGCCGCCGTGGTTGTTTTCGCCCCAACGCCCCAGGCCGGAAGCGTCGCCGCCATCCCAGTCGGTAGCAGCCGAGAAGCTCTCATCGACCTTGACTCCGTTGACGTAGAGTTGCAGGCCGTTGCCCGTATCGATCCGGACGGCATACTGGTTGAAGTCGGTGGTCGGATCGCCGCCGACCAGACCGAACGGGTCGTTCAGGAGGTCGTAGCTGACGTAGCTCCCTATCATCGAGCTGCCCTCGAGCCCGGTCGCGGCCTCGAGGACGCCGTTGTTGATGATCAAGCCGAAGCCCGTGCCACCGCCGGTCTCGAACAGGGTCATCACCTGGGTGGTATTGGCAGGCTTGACCCAGAATTCCCACGTCGCATCGCCGGTGTCGGCGCCGACGAGATCATGGATGGAGTCGCTGTTGCCGGTGAGGCGCGCCAAGTCGGCGAGGTCGTCCCACTCATAAGCCGCCGAGATCCCCCCGCGTGCGGAGCCGGCGACGCCGACGAGATCGACGCCGTTCATCAGCCAGTCCATCGCCGCGCCTGCGGTGTTGCCGAGGTTCTCCCAGCGCCCGGTTCCGGCCGACTGGGCAGCGTCGTAGTTGAGCGTCAGCTCGTCCGCGTAGAACGTCCCCGGGACACTGCCGATGATCACGGCCTCGCCGATCGAAAGGATGCTGCCGTCGCCGATGTTGGGGTCGTTGGGGTCGGGAGTCCTGGTGACGACCAACGTGCGGCCGGTGATCGGGCCGCCGAAATCGGCGAACAACGTGCCGCCCGAAGTGCCGGTGAAGCCCATGGCGTTATTGCTCGTCCCGTCGCCCGCACCCGGGTTGAGATTGCCGGAATTGTAGATCTCCGTGCCGCTGCCGTCCAAGACGGTGACGGTGATGTCGCGGAATCGCTCGCCGCAACAGTTGGTGCGGTTGTGGAGCGTGACGTTCTCCAGCGAAACGTCCTGACCGAAATCGACCTGCCAGATGTGATCGACCGTGTTGTCGTTGGAGTCGGTGTGGGTGAAGTTGCCGAAGTTCCCGTCGAAGGCGTTCTCAGGGAAGCCGTTGCCCGGCGGGGTGCCGACGCTCGGCGACTGGGAGACGGTCTTGCCGGGGAGGAGACGCAGGTCGCTGCCCGGGGGGAACGTGAGCGGCACCGTGCGGTGGCTGCCGTCGTTGGCGGTGAGATCGACGGAGTTGGTGAAGGTGCCGTTCTCGAGCGGCCCGTCGTTGAGCACATCGGGCATCGCGTCCGGGCGGTCGTTGGCGCCGTCGACGGTGAGCACCACGAGGCCGGAATCGGTGTTGCCGAGGACGTCCTGCACCGTGTAGGCGAATTCATCGGCGAGCGAGCCCCCGGCGGGCAGCGACTGGATCGCGGCCGCACCGGTCGGGTCGTAGGTGAAGGTGCCGTCGGGGTTGACGGTCACGGCGGCGCCGTTGTCGCTCTCGGCGTCGAAGGCGACGACCATGTTGTCGAAACCGTCGGTGTCGTTCGCCAACAGATTCAGTTGCGGGGCGAGCAGGCCCTCGTCCGCGACGGTGTCCTCGTCCGCGTTGCTCGTCGCAAAATCATCGACCGCGACGACCGGCATCACATCGTTGTCCACGACGGTGGCCTCGACATCGGCCACATCGAGCGTGGTCGGGTAGTTCGCCGGGTCGCCGCTAGCGGTGATGGCGTGGGTGATCAGGCCGGGCGCCTCGGGCCCCTCCACCAGCGCGTCGTCGATCGCGCGCACGGTGACGGTTTGCGGAACGCCTCCTGCGGTGAACGAAGGCGTCACCGAGGACGAGAAGGTCACGCCGTCGAGGCTGACCTCGGTGTCGGCGTTGGCGGTGACGGTGATATCGACCGAGCCGGCGGCCGGCGGCTGGCCGATGAAGATGTCGTAGGTGGCGGTCGCACCGCCCTCCTCGACGGCGACCGCGAGCGGATCGACCACGACCTCGAACCCGGCGGTGGTGGTGAACAGGGAGGCGAGGCGCACGCCCTGCAGGGCGACGCGGTTGGCGTTGTTGACTCCGGCGCGCCCGAGGGCGCTCGACACCATCTCGATGGTGTCGGTGGCGCCCAGACCCGAGCCGAGGAGGCCGGAGCTGTTGCCGAACTGGTCGGCACCGCCCGTGTTGCGCGCGTAGCGGCCCGATTGGCCGTAAGCGAGCTTCGCCCCGCCACTCACCGACCAACCCTGGGCGTAGAACGTCCGCGGCAGGTCGTCGTTGTCGTCATAGATCGAGCTGAGGAAGAGGTAATCGCCGTCGGTGTTGATGGTGACCGCGCTGCCGCCACCGGTGTGGGCGAAGGCGGCGCCCACCTCGTCCTGGTTGCCGAAGATCAAGGGGGTGTCGGCGGCGGCGTTGACGTCCTGATCGACGGTGTGGCGGAGGCGGATGTACTCCGGGTCGGCGGCGGCGGTGCCGGCGGCGAGGGCCGGCAGCTTGATCACCGTCAGCGCGCAGCGACCGCCGATGTAATCCACGCTGTTGTTCACATCGAGCGAG
>JAUIGD010000376.1 GCA_030430255.1 Verrucomicrobiia bacterium | reverse complement strand
TGCCGGTCCCCCGGCTCGGCCGGGTGGTGGCGGGCCGCGCCCGCGAACGCCCTTCCGGCAGGGGGCGCCCCGCTAGGCCGTGAGGGCATCGATCAAGTACTGGCCCGGCCGGAAGTGCTCGATCAGCACCTCGCGCTGGTCGCCGCGTTTCATGCGCACCTGCTTGATGTCGAAGTTCGGCGTCTTGTGCGGCGCGAACAGGATGTCGTCGTGGGTCGAGTTCTCGTGCTTCTTGAACATGTCGGGGACGATGTCGCCACCGAGGTGGTCATCGCGGCCGGTGGCGAGGTGGCAGGTGCCCAACACCTTCTCGTCCTGGATGTCGGAGTAGGACACCGGCAGGACTTGGGTGCCGAAGCCGAGTTCGCCGAGCGTGCCGGTCATGGGGTCGTCGGCGAGGCGGGCGTTGTGCGCGTCGATCGTCGCCGGGTCGCCGGCGATGAGGGTGCTGCGGTAGATCGAGCGGTCGCGGACGTCGAGCACGCCGAGGGTGCCGTCGGCATACTTCATCGGGAACTGCCCCTCGGCGCCGGTCGGGACGAAGTACACTTCGCCGGCGGGCAGGTTGGCGATGTCGGGGGCCGTCCCTTTGCACAGGCCGTGCGACTTTTGCGCCTCCTGTCCCTCTAGCAACAATTTGGAAGTCAAGACCCTGCCGTCCTCGAGGGCGAAATCGATCTCGATCTCGTCCGCGCCGGTGAGGGCGAGGCGCAGCTTCTCGGCGTCGGCGGAGACCTGGTCGTAGTCCACGGCCAGACCGCTGGCGAGGATGACGTCGTTCATGCCGTGCATGGTGGCGCCGCGGAAGCCGAACTCCTTGCACTTGGCGGTCAGCGGCGCGGTGGCGCTCCAGTCGGAGATGCACAGGATCAGGTCGTAGTTCGGGTAGATGTCGCGGTCGAGCGACAGGGCGCGCCCCTCGCTGTCGAAGCACTCGTCGCGCAGGTCGAGGTTCGAGCCCCCGGTCGCGTGGTAGGCGAAGAAGTCGCCGCCGCTCATGCCCAACTCCTCCATGCCGCCATCGTGCAAGCCGCGGTAGAAATGCTGGTGGGCGCGGTTTTGCACCGGGAAGCGGTCGGGGTCGCCGAGGAAGGCGAAGCCCTTCATGGTCGCCGCCGGGTCGTCGAAGTCGGTGAGGATGCACACGCGGCAGCCCTCGGTGGGCTCGAACACGGTGCGCAGGAGGCGGGTCAGGCTGAAGGGCGGGAACTGGCGTTGGCTGGGGTCGAGGAGGATCTCCGGCGCGTGGTGGTCAGGCATAGCGATGGGATGAATTTCAGGTGCTTTGGGAGCTCGGGTAGAATGCGAGGGTTGAGGGCGGGTCGAATTCCGACAAAGTGGGATTCATCATGCCCGAAGCAAGCCCTCCCCACAGAGAACGTGTCGCGATCGTCACCGGATGCACCGGCGGCCTCGGGAGGGCGCTGGTGCGCGGCTTGGCGGCGCGCGGTTGGCGCGTCGGCGGCTGCGGGCGGCGCGGCGCTGGGCGAGGAACTCGGCGCGGGGCATCGCTTCGCGGCGGCCGACGTGGCGGACGAAGCCTCCTTCGCGCGCTTCGCGGAGGGCGCGCTGGAGGCGCTCGGGGCGCCGGACTTGCTGGTCAACAACGCCGCGCTGATGAACGACCCGGCGCCGCTGTGGGAGGTGCCCGCCGAAGCGTTCGCGGCGCTCACGGCCGTCAACATCAACGGCGTCGCCGCCGGGGTGCGGCACTTCGCCCCGGCCATGATCGCGCGCGGCTCGGGGGTGATCGTCAACCTCAGCTCAGGCTGGGGGCGGTCGGCCTCGCCGGAGGTCGCCCCCTACTGCGCGACGAAGTGGGCGGTCGAGGGCCTGACCGCCGCGCTGGCACAAGAGCTGCCGCGCGGGCTGGCCGCGGTGGCGCTCAACCCGGGCGTCATCGACACCGACATGCTGCGCCGCTGCTGGGCCGACGGCGCCTCGGCCTACGAGAAGCCCGATGCGTGGGCGCGGACCGCGGTGCCGTTCCTCGAGCGGCTCGGCGCGGGCGACAACGGCAAGGCGCTGACCGTGGGCTGACCGTGGGGCCGCAGGGCCCGTGAGGATCGGGACGGGAGTCGACAGACGCTCGATTAGCCCCGGCCGCGGACCGGACTCTCGCGGGTTCGGCCGCGCGCGGGCGGTGGGCCGCGGCGGCTACTTCAGTTCGTAGATCTTGCCGTCCCAGGAGAGCGCCCAGATCTCGCCGCCGGGGCGGGTGGTGAAGGCGGTGGGTTGGAAGCCACCCTTGCCGGAGTTGCGCGGGCGCAGCACCTCGTTGGAAACCTTCTCGCCGTCGGCGTTGACCTCCAGCGCCCAGACGAAGCCCGAACCCCAGTCGCCGTAGACGTACTTGCCCTTCAGGTCGGGGTGCGCGGCGCCCTCGTAGACGACGCCGCCGGTGATCGAGATCCCGTCCGCGTGGCTATACTCATGCACCGGATCGATCAGCTCCGGCGCCTT
Organism: Verrucomicrobiia bacterium; assembly: GCA_030430255.1. Taxonomy (GTDB): domain Bacteria; phylum Verrucomicrobiota; class Verrucomicrobiia; order Verrucomicrobiales; family DEV007; genus JAUIGD01. The sequence goes on along the minus strand of JAUIGD010000376.1, from coordinate 3,760 downwards.
CTCACCCTGCGCGGGCTCGGCCGGGTTGCGGTTGAGGGCGAACTCCTGCGAGCCCTCGCGGATGCTCCAGCCGTAGTTGCCGCCCTTCTCGATCAGGTCGATCTCCTCCCACACGCCCTGGCCGACATCGGCGCACCAGAGGCGCCCGGCTTTGTCGAAGTGCAGCCCCCAGGGGTTGCGTAAGCCGTAGGCCCAGATCTCGGGCAAGACCCCCGGTTTGCCGACGAAGGGGTTGTCCTCCGGGATGCCATACGGCAGGTCGCCCGAGCGCCGGTCGACGTCGATGCGCAAGATCTTGCCGAGCTTCGAGAACAGGTTCTGGCTGCTCAGCAGCGGGTCGTTGGCCTTGCCTCCGTCACCGGTCGACACATAGAGCATGCCGTCCGGGCCGAACACCGGCTGGCCGGAGTCGTGGTTCCAAAACGGTTGCCGGATCTCCATCAGGATGCGCTCGCTGGCCGGCACGGGTTGGTTCGCCTCCGCGGTGAACTCGGAGAGGACCGAGCGCTTCGGCCCCTGCCCCGAGTAGTAGACATAGAACTTGCCGTTGTCGGTGTAGCGCGGGTGGAAGGCGAGCCCCAACAGGCCCTCCTCGAAGTCCTTGTCGATCTGCACGCGTCCGGTCAGGTCGAACCAAACCGGCGCCTCGGCGGCCGCGCGGTCTTTCGGCAACTCATGGATCAGCCCGCCCTGCGCCACGACCAACTCGCGGTCGGTGCCCGGGATCACGGTGGCGAAGGTCGGCTTCGGGATGGTCAGATTCGGGTAGGCGACGACGAACTCCGCCGCCTCGCCCGCGGGGGCGGCAAGGCGGGAGAAAGCGATCGCCACCCCGAGGGCAGCAAAGTGGGAACGGGCGCGGATTTGCATTGAATATGGAGGTTGTGATCGACTGGATGGCGGGAGTATCCGCCAAGAACACCCTCACCCAACATGAAAAGCAAGCCTTTCGCACTCGCCCTCTCCCCCCTCCTCGCCGCCGCGTTCGCGGCCGCCCCGTCCGCCCTCGCCGCCGACGGCAAGGACGCCGCTGCCGACCCCGCCGAAGTCGCCAAAGACCCCGACTTCCACGTCCAAGGCGAGTACCTCGGCACGGTCGATGGCGAGAAGATCGGCGTGCAGGTGATCGCGCTGGGCGGCGGCCAGTTCGACGCCGTCTCCTTCGTCGGCGGCCTGCCCGGCGACGGCTGGGATCCGGCCGGAGGCGAGCGAATGGAGGTCAAAGGCGGCAAGACGGAGGACGGCGCCACCAAGTTCCACCACGAGGGTGTCGACGCCGAGATCCGCGATGGCAAAATGACGCTCAGCGCCGCCGGCGAGCCCATCGGCACCCTCGAGCGGGTCGTGCGCGAGAGCCCGACGCTCGGCGCCGCGCCGCCGGAGGGCGCGGTGGTGCTCTTCGACGGCAAAGGGACCGGCGCCGAGAATTGGAAGGGTGGCCAGGTCACCGAGGACGGGCTCTTGAAGCAAGGCTGCACCAGCCACGAGACCTTCGGCGACTTCTCGCTGCACATCGAGTTCCGCCTCCCCTTCCAACCCGATGCGCGCGGCCAGGGCCGCGGCAACAGCGGCTTCTACGCGCAGGGGCGCTACGAGGTGCAGATGCTCGACTCCTTCGGGCTGGCCGGGAAGCACAACGAGTGCGGCGGCATCTACTCGACCCAGGACCCGGCGCTCAACATGTGCTACCCGCCGATGCAGTGGCAGACCTACGACATCGACTTCACCGCCGCCCGATTCGAGGACGGCAAGAAGGTCGAGGACGCCACCATGACCGTGCGCCACAACGGCGTCCTCATCCACGACGCCACGGTCTGCGACCACTCCACCACCGCCTCCCCCCTCAAAGAGGGGCCGGAGCCCGGCCCGGTCTATCTCCAAAACCACAGCAACCCCGTCCGCTACCGGAACATCTGGGTGGTGCGGAAGTGAGGGGGTGATGGGGGGAAGCAACTCCCGCATCCCGCCAACATCGCGGCCCGCGAGACCTTGGCGAAGCCGTCGCCCGCACCTCTTGAGAGCGTGTTGAAGCAGGCGGATTCGTCAGAGCGGTGGGGGAAGTGGCGTTCCTCAAGAAGGGGTTCACCGGTCAGGTCGGATTCCTCAGCGGGGATCGCTGGTAGTCGCTCCCGGCAGTCAGCGCCCACACAGCCGAGCATGAGGCTTGTTACCGGGAGGTCGAACACCGCGCCATGGAGCGCACCTGACCCGGAACCTTTGGCAACGTCCCGCAACAAGGGCATGAGCACCGGTTGAACTCACAACGGCGGGGGAATGTTCGACGCCGCCAGAAACCAATCAATCGCAAGCTTGTCATCATGGATCGAAACACGTGTTCCTATTGGCTTGGGAAGCTCGGCAACCTGCACGTGGCACGTACGAGCAAGCGCGGGCCGGCACCGCACAAACCGCTGATGCTCCTTACGGTCATCGATCTGGTCGACTCGGGCAACATCGTCGATGGTTGGGTACCGTACGATGTCCGCCTCGTCTCCCGCTTCCGCGACTACTGGGAACTTGTTCTTGAGCGACAGCGCAACCAACCGGACATCCCAATGCCCTTTCACGCTCTGGGGAGCGACCGCGACCGAGTGTGGTCGCGCTTCACGTCGGACGGGCAACCGTCTTCTGCCAAGGCGACCACCCGTCTTTGCAACCTCGATCCCAACCTATTTGCCTGTCTGCTGGATGCAGGATTCCGCCGCCAAGCCCGCAAGACCCTAGTCACCATTTACTTTACGCCTCGCGAACAGGTCATGCTCTGCGCCCGCCTTGGACTACCCGTGCCTAGAACCGCTGAAATCCGCGCATTGAGGGAACAGGCGGTCGAGTTCAAGGCCCGCCAGAAAAAGGGTCGCGACAGCCGGTTCAAGAGCGATGTGCTCGGAGGTTACTACTTCACTTGCGCCCTTACCGGCTACCGACTCGACACCGATGCGAGCTACATCGTCCAAGCCGCCCACATCCAACAGCATGCGGTATCTGGCAACGACGATCCCCGCAACGGCCTCGCCCTCACTCCTGATGCTCACTGGATGTTCGATCAGGGACTGTGGACGGCCGTGCCGCGAGGCGATGACCTTCTCGTCCATGTGGCAGTAGGTCGCCTTTCGGAATCCTCCCCTCACGGCCGGAGTCTTGCCGCACAGGACGGGAGGCCGCTCTACTTCCACGAACATGCTCGTCTGAGACCTGCGGCCGAGTACTTCGCCTGGCATTCCCGAAAACATCGAATTGAAATCTGACCCGCTCTCACTCGAGAAACCCTGCGCAGAACCATTAGGGGACAACTAGCCCGAATCGATCACCAAGCTCCGGGCTGTGGCTCGCCCTCGTTAACGCTGAGGGTGTTGGCGTAGTGACCGGCTCGGGCAGGGTGTCTACCCAGCCGCTTCGCCGATCCCTGTCGCCGCCTACTCAGCATCAACGATCGGCGGCGCCTCGCCTGCGGATGTGGTGATCGATCCGGGCTAGCCCGAATCGCTCACCAAGCTCCGGGCTGCGGCTCACCCTCGTTGACGCTGAGGGTGTTGGCATGGTGACCGGCTCGGGCAGGGTGTTCACCCAGCCGCATCGCCGGTCCCTGCCGCCGCCTACTCAGCGTCAACGAATGGCAGCGCCTCGCCTGCGAATGTGGTGATCGATCCGGGCTAGGAGCCTGTCGGACTTTGACCCTCCCGCCGACGTGGTCGAGGTGTTGCGATGGCCATCCGCTTCGTCCCCGTCGACCGGGACACCCCGCTCCTGATGCCGCCCGACC
>JAUIGD010000375.1 GCA_030430255.1 Verrucomicrobiia bacterium | reverse complement strand
TCCCCTGTTCGACCCCTCCGCGGCGAGCTTCCGTGTCGAGTCGGTCACCCTTCCGCTGTTTACGGCCTCGGTTTCGGGTTCCAGCTTGGATCTCACCGCCTTCCCACCCGGCGCCTTCGGTGTCTCCACCGTCTTGATCGCCGCAGCCAACGGGCCGTTCGAAAGCTTCTTCCCGATCACCGTGAGCATCGTCCCGGAGAGGATCTATGTCGATGCCAGCGCCGCTCCAGGAGGGGATGGCCTGACCTGGGGCAGCGCCTACAGCCACCTGCAGGACGCCCTCGCCGCCGCCGGTCCTTTCGAATTCTCGATCCCGATCTGGGTCGCCGACGGAACCTACTTCCCGGACCGCGGCGCCGGCGCCACCGCGGGCGACCGCTCCGCCACCTTCACCCTGTTCGACAAGGCGCTCGTCTACGGCGGGTTCGACGGCGACGAGACAGAGCTCGACGACCGCAACCCGGCGATCTATCCGACCGTGCTCAGCGGCGACCTCGACGGCGACGACGCCTTCGGCCCGCCGACCGGCGCCAACGCCCACCACGTCGTCACCACCGGCGACACGCTGGATGGTGCGGCGGCGCTCGACGGCTTCGTCATCACCGGCGGCCTCGCCGACACGGGCGACGGCGGAGGCATCCGTACCGACAGGGTGGCGCTCCACCTCTCCAACTGCACCCTCCGCCACAATCACGCGAACGACGGCGGCGGCGTCTACGTCCTGCGCGGCGACCTCTTCGCCACCGACTGTGAGTTCGCAGACAACGCAGCGCTCACCGGCAGAGGTGGCGCCATCTCCTCGCCGAGCACCGGCACGGTCGACGCGCGGCGTTGCACCTTCGCCGGCAACGCCGCCGCAGGCTCCGGCGGCGCGATCCACCGCGGCACCTATCGCGACTGCTCCTTCACCGGCAACAGCGCCGGCACCGACGGCGGCGCCTGCGACCAAGCGATTGCCGTCAACTGCCGCTTCGCCGGCAACACCGCAGGCGGCGGCGGCGGTGCCATCGCCCACGGTCGCTTCGGCTCCCCCGCGCTGACCAATTGCGCCTTCCTCGGCAACCGGGCCGCCGCAGCGGGCGGCGCGATCTACGTCAAAGGCCACGCCGGCTACCCGATCACCAACTGCTCCTTCTCGGGGAACGCGGCCGCGAGCGGCGGCGCCATCGCCGCCGAGCGCGACAGCATCGGCGGTATCTTCGGCACCATCTTCCCCGCCGTCCTCGACATCGCCAACTGCGTCATCTGGGACAACGCCGAGGCCGGCGGTACCAGCACCGCCGGGGCCTCGGTGGATGCCATCGGCCCGAGCGTCACCATCGCCTTCACCCACAGCCTGGTGCACAACCAGACCCCAGCCGGACCGGGCAACCTCGATGGCACCGACCCCGCAAACGCGCCGACCTTCGTCGCCACCGCCGACCCGCTCGGCGCCGCCAACCAGACCGGCGACCTCCGCCCCACACCGGGCTCGCCCCTGATCGAGATCGGTGACAACACCGCCAACGCCGAACCCTACGACCTCGCCCGCAACGCGCGCTTCTTCGATGCCGATGACGACGCCACCCACACGATCGACCTCGGCGCCTACGAATTCCGGCCAGCCGGGCTCGGCGACGACATCGACGGCGACGGCCTCCCCAACGACTTCGAACTCCTCTACACAGACCCGCCGAACGAGGTCTCGATGTCCCCGACCGACGACGGCGACGGCGACGGCCAAAACAACCTCTACGAGTTCCTCGCCGGCTATGCCCCGGACGACCCTCTCTCGCTCCTCACCCTCACCTGGGTCGACCCCGACACCGTCTCGGTCTCGAAGATGAAACCGGGCACCTTCTACCGGCTGACCCGCAGCACCGACCTCGACACCTTCGTCCCCGCCGGCCCCCCATTCGGCGCGAGCGTCGAGCTGTTCGACGTCCCCTTCGACGACCAGCTCCCCCCGGCGGACTCGCCGCGCGTGTTCTACGCCGTCGAGCTGATCGACTGAGGCCCGACGCCGCGATCGGCGGGTCATCAGGCGGCCCACCACGCTGGACACACGCCCCCGTCCGGGCAGAATAGCGGCATGCCGCCTCGTCGACCGCGACTGTCCACGCACTTCGCCCGCCTCCTCCTCGCCGCCGCTGCGGTCGCCGCCCCGACCGCATCCGCCGCGCCCCCGATCGTCCCCGGCATCGACGCTCGCGATTCGCTCCCGCCCGACCACGCCCGCGACGTCCTCCTCACCGAACTCAGTTGCACCGCCTGCCACGGCGCCGGCCAAACCCTGCCACCGAAGCGCGGCCCCGACCTCTCGCAGGTCGCCGCGCGCGCCAAGCTGCCCTACCTCACCGCCTTCATCGCCGACCCGGGCGCGACGAAACCGGGCACGACGATGCCCCACCTCCTCCACGGCCTCGACGACTCCGAACGGGCCGCTGCCGCCGCCGCCATCACCGCCTACCTCGCCTCGCTCACCGACGAGCGCCCCGACGACATCCCGCCCGGACAACGCTCCGCCAAACGCGGCCGCGACCTCTTCCACACGGTCGGCTGCGCCGCCTGCCACTCACCCGAGGACACCGAGCTCCAGGGCTCGCCGCCGCTGCACCGCCTCACCGACAAGTACACCGCCGCCTCCCTGACCCAATTCCTCGAAGCCCCGCTCGAATCCCGCCCCTCCGGGCGCATGCCGGACCTCAAGCTCGATCACTTCGAGGCGCGCGACCTCGCCGCCTACCTCCTTCGCGAACCGGCCGCCGACAGCCCGCCACCCGAGGCCAAAGCCGCGCCGGGCCAGATCGCCGAGGGCCGGGAGTTGTTCACCCGCCACCGCTGCTACCAGTGCCACGACACCGGTGAGAAGGTCGAAGCTCCAGCGGAGGCGCCCGCCCTCGCCGATCTCGACCTCGCGAAACCCTGCACCACCGCACGCTTCGATCTCGCCCCCGACCAGCGCGCAGCGATCGCCGCGGCACCCGCCGCACCCAGCCGCTCGCACACGCTGCTCACGTCGATGCTGCGCATGAACTGCGTCGCCTGCCACACCGCCGGCGACTTCTCCGCCCCCAGCCCCGAACGCAACCCGCACTTCACCACCACCAACATCAACCTCGGCGAGCAGGCGCGCATCCCGCCACGCCTCGACCTCGGGCGCAAACTCAAACCCGATTGGCGGCGCAAGGTGGTCGTCACCGGCGCCTCCTCGCGCCCGTACATGAACACCCGCATGCCCGCCTTCGGCGCGCCGCCGGAGATCGAGTCCCTCCTCGCCACCGCCCTGGAGCCACCCGCCGACCCGCTCCCCGAACCACCTCCGAGGGGCGAACAGAAGTCCGCCCGCGATGCGGGATTGCTCCTTGTTGGCGACAAAAACCTCTCCTGCGTCGCCTGCCACACCTGGAAGGGCGAGAGCGCGACCACCCTGCACGGGATCGAGCTGACCTCGATGACCGACCGCCTGCGCGAGGACTGGTTCCACGCCTACATGCTCAACCCCTCCGAGTTCCACCCAGGGACCATCATGCCGAATTTCTGGCCGGGCGGCAATGCCGTGCGACCCGAACTGCTCGGCGGCGACCCCGCCCAACAGATCGACGCCATCTGGCAGTACCTCGAACGCGGCCGCGAGGCGCGCTCCCCCTCGGGCATCCGCCGCGAGCCGCTCTTCTACGGCCCCGGCGACGACGGCCGCGCTGTCGTCCTCCGCCGCCAGTACCGCGGCATCGGCAAACGCGGCATCGGCGTCGGCTACCCGGGCGGCATCAACATCGCCTTCGACGCCCTCCAGTTGCGACTCGGCTCGGTCTGGGCCGGCGACTTCGGCGAGATGTCCGGTGTCTGGCGCGGCCAGGGTTCCGGCGTCGTCAACGAAGGGTCGCGGGAGGTCTCGCGCCTGCAGACCGGCCCGGACATCGCCCGGCTCCCCGCCCCGGGCTCCCCCTGGCCGGCCCTCCCCGAGCAGACCCGCCCCGAAGGATATCAATTTGAAGGATACACGCTCGACAAGGCGGGCCGCCCCGCCTTCCGCTACCGCGTCGGCGACCTCGGCGTGACCGACTACCTCACCGATGACGGGCCGAAGCTCACCCGGACCCTCACCTTCGCCGCCCCCGCCCCGGACGGCCTGTACCTGCGGATCGGGAGCACGGAGACCGCGCCCGCAGGCGACGGCGACAGCTACGCCCTCGACCGCGGTCTCCGGGTGGGCGCGCCGCCCGCCACCTACCTCTTCGAAGGCCGCGAACTCCGCCTCCCCCTCGCGGGCGAAACCGAGATCACCCTCCACTACTGGTTCGAACCGAAATGACCTTGAGCCCCCCACCACAGCCCAGCGCCCGGGAGGGCGCGCGTCCCCGCCTGCCGCGACCGCTCGCAACGCTGCCCGCCGCCGCGCTGCTCGCCGCCACCTCCGCCGGCGCCAACCCGCTCGGCGACGAGTGGGGCACCGCCGAGCGCGAGGCCGAGTTCTACGCCATCACCGAGATCGCCGTCCCGGAACCCCACTTCGTCGAGGCCGGCAGCTTCGAGACCCTGCCCGACGGCCGCGTCGCCGTCGGCACCCGCCGCGGCGACATCTTCCTGCTGGAGGGGATCTCCGACGAATACCCGCGCCCGACCTTCCACAAGTTCGCCTCGGGCTTCGACGAACTGCTCGGCCTCAGCTTGAACCCCAGGGACGGCCACCTCTACGCCACCCACGCCGCCGAGGTCACCCGCGTGGTCGATACCGACGGCGACGGCCGCGCCGACCGCTACGACACCTACTCGGACGCCTGGGGCTTCAAGCACTACCACGAGTACGCCATGGGCTCGAAGTTCGATGCCGAAGGCAACCTCTGGGTCACGCTCGGGCTGTCGAACAGCTACCACTCACGCGCCCTGTTCCGCGGCTGGGCCTTCCGGGTCGAACCCGGGGGCAAAGCCGTGCCCGTCTGCTCCGGTTTGCGCAGCCCCCTCGGCGTCGGCGACAACGGCCACGGCGCCATGGTCTACGCCGAGAGCCAGGGCCCCTGGAACGGCAGCTGCTCGCTGAAGCACCTGAAGCCGGGCGGGTTCATGGGCCACCCCGTCAGCTTCAACTGGTACCCCTACGCGCCGGAGATGGGTCCCGCGCCGGTCGAACCGAACACCCGCTCGCGCATGGAGGTCGAGCGGCAACGCGTGGAGGAGCTCGTCCCCTACGCCGTCGTCTTCCCCTACGGCCGCATGGGGCGGTCGATCAGCGGCTTCACGGTCGACCGCAGCGGCGGCAAGTTCGGTCCCTTCACCGGCCAGATCTTCATCGGCGATTACACCCTCAGCATCATGATGCGCGCCACCATGGAACAGGTGAACGGCGTCTGGCAGGGCGCCTGCTACCCCTTCCGCGAGGGTCTCTCCACCGGCATCCTCAACTGCCACTTCACCCCCGGCGGCCAGCTCCTCACCGGCGGCACCAACCGCGGCTGGCCGGTGCGCGGCGCGAAGACCAACGTCCTCGAACGCATCGACTGGACCGGCAAAACCCCCTTCGAGATCCTCGAGGTCAATGCCGCCCCGGACGGCTTCACGCTCCATTTCACGGCCCCGTTGGACCGCGACCTCGCCGCCGATCCCGCCAACTACGCCTTGGAGACCTTCACCCACATCTACCAAGGCGGCTACGGCAGCCCCGAGGTCGACCAGACCACGCCCGCCATCACCGCCGCGACCGTCTCCGCCGACGGCCTCAGCGTCCGCCTCGCCGTCGACGGCCTCGTCAAGGGCCACGTCCACAGCTTCGACATCGCCCGCCTGCGCTCGGCCGGGGGCGAGGAACCCCTCCACCGCGACGCCCACTACACGCTCAACGAGATCCCGGAGTCCTAGGAGGAATTCCCGAAGTGGCGGAGGGTTTCAAGCTCCGAGCCGCGGCCACGAACGGCTCTCCCTCACCGCCCCACCTTTCGCCATGCAGTCACGCACCGCCCTGTCAGGCTTCGCGGCCCTCACCGGCCTCCTCGCCACCGCAGCCGCCCAGTTCGTCCGCCCGGCCGGCCCGGCATCCCAACCGTCCTCCCCCAACGTCCTGGTGATCCTCACCGACGACCAGGGCTGGGGCGACCTGAGCCTGCATGGCAACACCAACCTCGCCACCCCGAACCTCGACGCCCTCGGGCGCTCGGGGGCGCGCTTCGAGCAGTTCTTCGTCTGCCCCGTGTGTTCGCCGACCCGCGCCGAGTTCCTCACCGGCCGCTACCACGCCCGCGGCGGCGTCCGCTCGACCTCCTCCGGCGGCGAGCGGCTCGACC
>JAUIGD010000014.1 GCA_030430255.1 Verrucomicrobiia bacterium | reverse complement strand
GGCGAGGCCCATGCCGCGGCCACCAGCAGTGCCACGGGTGTCACGGAGGCCGCCCTGCCCGACCCGTTCCTCCGGACATCGGCGGCCTCCGGGGGATTGGGGCTGGGTGCAACGCGGGCGGCGATGCTCGAGGGGCCGAAGCAGGTGGGGATCCTCGTCGAGTGGATCGAGCTCGATGCGCGAGACGCGAACAAACTGGTGCGCAAACATGCGGCGAGGAGCGGCGCGGCGGCGATGCGCGAGGAGGTCGAGGCGATGATCGATGCGGAGGCGGCGGTGTTGCTCGATACGAGCTACGTCATCACGAAGAGCGGCCAGCGGGCGAAGGTGGAATCGATCGACGAGGTGATCTACGCGACCGAGTACGATCCGCCAGAGATCCCGCAGACGCTCACCCTGGAGGGCGGCTCCGGCGTTAAGGCGACGCCCGCGAACCCGACCGCCTTCGAGACGAGGAACGTCGGGCCAACCGTCGAAGTGGATCCGGTGATCGGTCCCGACAGCTCGCTCATCGAGATCAACATCGCCCCGGAGTGGGTCGAATACTTGGGGCGTAGCTACCAGACCCGCGAAGGGACGGAGAACTTTGAGATCGCCGATTTTTGGATGCCGCAGTTCTTCGCGATCAAGGCGACGACCGCGATGTCGTTGCGGTCCGGCGTCCCGGAGCTGGTGAGCGTGTTGAAGCCGAAGGAAGAGGCCAGGAGGGTGTTGCTGTTCGTGCAGGCAGACACGATGTTCGTCCCCGGTCCCGCCGTGGGCATCGAGGACCAACCGGCAGAAGGGGCGGGGAGGTAGGGGGCTTGCCGCTCGGTGAGGTGGAGCCGATGCTCGTGCGCCACCCAGACGGAATTCCATGCAGCCCTCCCGCGCGCCCCTCTTCACCTTGGTCGCCTTGACCGCCGCCGCGGCGGCGGTGCTGGGCGGCGGGGTGTTGTCGGCGCGGCGGGTGGACGAGGAGCGCCGGCAGGTCGGGCGGGAGGAGCTGGAGGCGTTCTCAGCGGAACTGGCCGGCGAGCTGCGGCGGCTGGAGGCGCTTTACGACCGGCACCTCGAGATGTTGGCGGAGCGCGTTCCGCGCGGGAGCGAGATCGCCATGCGCGAATCCGGCGAGCACCTGATCGGCCTGCGGCAGATCTCGTGGGTGCCGTGGGAGGGGCGGGGGACGCACGCCGAATACCCGCTGCGGCCGGGTTCCGGGGGCGCTCGGACTCCGGTTCCGGTCGCGCGCGGGAACGCCGGCGCCGAGCGCGGTAGCCGTCCCGTGCTGGAGCTGGACCTGGGTTTCCCCGGCGGCTGGGAGGGCGATTTTTTCTATCAATGGAGTGGAGACAAAAGGGCGTTCGTGGTCTTCGCGGTCGACCGGGCCGAGGTGGCGGCGGCGGTGCGCGGTCACCTCGGGCGCTGGTATGGCGTCCCGTTCGAGCCCGCGGCGGCGGCCGGTGCGCTGGCGGCGATCGAGGGGCCGGGCGGCGCGGTGTTGGCGGCGGGCGTGGGGACCAGGCAGCCCGATCTGGTATTACCGGTGGCGACGCGTTTCGGGCGCTGGCGGGTGGCGGCCTGGGACGAGGTGGAGGCCGTCGTGCGCTACGATGTGCCGACCGTGGCCGCGGCTTCGGTCGGGGCGCTGCTGGTCGGGCTGTTGGGCTTCGCGATGTTCGCCCACCAGCGCCGCTGGGCGAGGCTGGCGGAGCGGCGGGTGTCGTTCGTCAACCGCGTCTCGCACGAGCTGCGCACGCCCTTGACCAACATCCTGCTCAACGCCGACCTCGCGAGCGAGGCCCTGGATACCGACGCGGCGGCGAGCGGGAGGCGGTTGGGCTTGGTGCGCGAGGAGGCGGGGCGCTTGGCGCGCTTGATCGGCAACGTGTTGAGCTTCGCGCGCTCCGAGCGGGGCGAGTTGGAGCTCGCCGCGGAGCCGGTGCGCCTCGAGGGGCTGGCCGAGGCGGCGCTGGCGCCGTTCCGCCCGGCGCTGCGGCGGCGCGGGATGCGGATGTCGGTTGAGGTCGAATCAGGCGCCGCGGCGCTGGCGGACCCCGACGCCTGCTCGCAGGTGTTGACCAACCTGATCTCGAACGCTGAGAAGTACGCCGCTGCGGGCGGCGAGCTGCGCGTGGCCGGTGGGCTGGCGGCGGGCGGGGATTCGGTGTGGTTGTCGGTGGAGGACCGCGGCCCAGGCATCCCGGCGGGGGCGGAGGAGCGGATCTTCGGCGCCTTCGAGCGCTTGAGCGAGCGCGTCGACGAGGGTTCGAGCGGCACCGGTCTGGGGTTGGCGATCGCCCGCGACCTCGCGCGGCGCATGGGGGGTGAGCTGCGTTGCGCCCGGCGCGACGGGGGCGGCGCTCGCTTTGTCTTGGAATTGCCGGCGGCGCCCGCGAATGTGGTGGCGTTGGGAGATCGGCTGGCCTCATGAGGGTGCTGCTCGCCGAGGACGACCCGGTGACGCTGGAGTCGCTGACGGCCTGCCTCGAGGGCGAGGGCTACGAGGTGGCGGCGGCGCCGGACGGTCTGCGTGCGATCGAGCTGTTCGGCGAGAGGAAGCCGGACCTGGTGTGCCTCGACATCATGATGCCGGGTGCCGACGGCTTCGAGGTCTGCCGGAGGATCCGGTCGCAGGACGCGGCGGTGCCGCTGCTGTTCCTGTCGGCGAAGTCGGAAGAGATCGACGTGGTGGTGGGGCTCGAGCTCGGCGCCGACGACTTCGTGCGCAAGCCGTTCGGGACGCGCGAGTTTCTCGCCAGGGTGCGCGCGGCGCTGCGGCGCTCGGTGGCGACGGCCGGCGTGGGGCGGGAGGGCGAGGTGTTCGAGATGGGCGCGCTGCGGGTCTACCCGCGCGAACTGCGCGCCGAGCGCGACGGGGGATCGATCGACCTCTCGCCGCGCGAGGTGAAGATCCTGATCCTGTTGCACGAGCGGCGCGGCGAGGCGGTGCACCGCGATGCCTTGCTCGACCGCTGCTGGGGCATCGACTACTACCCCGAGTCGCGGACGCTGGACCAGCACGTGGCGAAGCTGCGCAAACGCATCGAGCGCGACCCCGCGGCGCCGGAGATCATCGAGACCGTGCGCGGGGTGGGCTATCGGTTCCGCGGCTGAAGGCGACGCCGGGCGGTGGGGAAGGGAGGTGATTTGGGTTCCCCTCGGCTTGGTGGACCTGCTACGGTTCAGATATGCGACCGCGTTCCCCCAAGACGTCGGCTGCCGCGCTGGTGGCGATCGGTATCGGTTTCAGCCTCCCGCTCGGGGCCGAGCCGAGCTTGCAGATCGAGGCCTCGCCCGCGGGCGGGATGGCGTTCGCGGTCGCCGGCGACCCCGCCCGTTCGCAGCGGCTGGAGATGGCGGTTGATGGAGATGGGGACTGGTGGGTGATCGATGCGGGGAAGGGGGAATCCAGCTGGGAGGCGGCGCACGACGGGGCCGGCCCCGCCCGCCTGTTCCGCGCAGCCGAGGCGGCGCCGCCGTCCATCGCCCCGCACGAGGCGTGGAAGGCGCGCCTCGATCTGGCCGACGAGCCGTTCCTCTCCGAAAACCTCGGCGAGTCCTTCGAGACCGTGCGGTGGTGCAAGTTTGCCGTCCTCCTCGACGACGCCACCGAGGTCTATTTCCAAGATTCGCGGCGCTACCTGTTCCACTACGATTTCGCGACCGAACGGCTGGCGCCCTTCGCGGGGATGACGACGGCGGAGTTCGACGCCGCGACCCTGCCCGTGCGCGGGCGGAGGGCGCTGCTCGGCGCGGTCCTGGTCGCGCCGTTCAGGAAGGAGTTCGCCGTGCAGGTCGTCGGCGACGAGCCGTTCCCGCGCGAGTCCTTGCGCTTCCTCTATCACACGGTGGAGGCGAAGCTCGACCGCGGCGGGGAGTGGCGCGGCTACCTGATGCCGGTGCCGGCCCACGCGGCGGCCCTGCGCCGCGACGCCGATTGGTTCGAGGCGGCGGGGATCCCCTTGGCCGAGCCCGACCGCTGGTCCGGCCAGGGCGGGTGCTACGTCGAGGGATGGGCGCTGGGGCGGCTGCGCTATGTGGCGCACGATGGGATCGAAGCCGCCTACCTGTCGGGCGCGCTGCTGCCGACGGACATCTTGGTGACCGATTGGGTGCCCGCCGAGCTGCCGTTCCTGGCCGGGATCTTGAGCCTCTCCCCGAGCACCCCCAATTCCCACGTGGCCATCCTCGCCGAGTCGTACGGTGTGTCATTTGGATACCTCGCGACCGAGCCGGAGCGGCAGGCCGCCCTGGCGCTCGACGGGCATCAGGTCGCCCTGCGCATCAGCGAGGGCTTCTACGACTGCGCGATCCGCCTGCTGGACGCGGGCGCGATGTCGGACGCCTACCGCGACGAGATCCTGGCGCTCAAAGCGCCGCCGCCGCTGGCGATCACGCCGAAGGTGGCGGCCGGGGCGATCGCGGTGGCCGACCTCTCCGGGGTCTGGCCTGAAGACATCGGCACGATCGGCGGCAAGGCGGCGAACTTCGGGTTCCTGCGCCGCGGGGTGCCGGCGAACTCGCCGGAGGCGGTGGCGTTCACCTTCGACCTGTGGGACGGGTATCTCGATCAAGCGCTGGGCGAGCGGTCGCTGCGGGCGGAGATCGCCGCGCGCCTGGCGCCCTATTCCTCGTGGCCGCCGGACATCGCCGGGCTCGACGCGACGCTGGCGGGGGTGCGCGACCTGATCGAGGACGAGGCCGACTTCACCTCCCCCCAGCGCGCCGGGATCCTCGCCGCGCTGGCGGGTTTCGACCCGATGCGCAAACTCCGCTTCCGCAGCAGCACGAACGTCGAGGACAGCGGCGTCTTCGTCGGCGCCGGGCTCTATGACAGCTTCAGCGGTTGCGTGATGGACGACACCGACGGCGACGAGGCCGGGCCCTCGCACTGCGACCCCCAGCAGCCCGAGGAGCGCGGGGTGTTCCGGGCGATGCGCAAAGTTTACGCCAGCTTCTACAACCGCAACGCCTACCTCGAGCGCCTGCGGCACGGGGTCGACGAGGCGCAGGTCGGCATGGCTTTGTTAGTCCACCACTCGTTCCCCGACGAGATCGAGGCCGCCAACGGCGTGGCGACGGTCGAGCGGCGGCCGTCGGGCGGCAGCGTCTACACCGAGGGCGACCTGGTCAGCCAGCTCGGCGCGGTGTCGGTGACCAACCCCGAGGGCGGCGCCGTGCCCGAGGTGGTGCGCACCACGTTCTACCGCGGCAACTTCAATTTCGAGGGAGCGGACCTGGTGCAGCGGTCGTCGCTTCTGTTGCTCGGCGAGGAGGCGGTGATGGGCTGGCAGGACGACTACCTGGACTTCGCGGGGAAGTTCCACGCGCTCGGCGAGGCCTTCGTCGCACGCTATCCCGAGAACCCGAGGCCGCTGCTCGAGTACGAATACAAGAAGCTGACCGACGGGAGCCTGGTGATCAAACAGATGCGCGA
Source organism: Verrucomicrobiia bacterium (assembly GCA_030430255.1). Classification (GTDB taxonomy): domain Bacteria; phylum Verrucomicrobiota; class Verrucomicrobiia; order Verrucomicrobiales; family DEV007; genus JAUIGD01. Next base: position 31,494 of record JAUIGD010000014.1, on the reverse strand, counting down.
GGTGCCCGCGGCGCCGGCCGGGGAGGCGACGGCGATGGCGCTGATCGGCAGCCCGGCGACCCTGGAGGTGTTTCAAGGCGAGACCGGCACCGCGATGGGCAACCACCGGCTCAAGTCGCTGTGGGGCGTGCGCGGGGACGACCGCTGGGTGCCGCGTGCCGAACCGGGCGGATCGCTGCTGGCCGCGGCCGAGGTCGAGAGCGCGATCCCGGGAGGTCTGGCGACCGAAGTCGGGCCGCCGGCGATTTGGCCAGGCCACGGCTTCACCGTCCAGATCGAGGGCAACGCGCACTACGCCCGCGACTCGTGGGATTGGTCGACCGAGGCGGGGGCGACACGGATGTGGTTGCAGGCGCTGCTCCCCGAGCAGGGCGCGATCGCCGGCGACCCGCTGCGCTCGTTCGGTGACCTGACGGTCTACTTCGGCGCCGACTACCCGGTCGATGTCCTCGAGCCCGGCGAGCCGTGGAACGGCTCGGTGACCCGCGGCGACGTCGTGCTGTTGGTCGAGGGGCACCCCGATGACCCGCCCCAGGAGGGCAGTGAGCTGAAGGTGCGCGAGGGGAGCGCGGGCGGTATCAACCTGCGGGTCGAGTTCTATTGGCCACCGGCGCCGAACGGGCCGGTCGCTGGCTACACCGCGCCGCTGGAGAAGTGGGAGCAAACCACCATCACCGGCCTGACCTCGGAGCCGGTCGTGCTGCGCGGCTACTACTCGCAGACCTACCGGCCCGGCCACCACAATTTCACCGAGGACTTCGTCTTCGAGCCGCGGCTCGAGGAGGGCATCAGCGCCGCGCAGCTGGCAGAGTTGGAGGCCGCCGACGTGCGCATGATCTACTGGACAGCCGGCAGCGCCCAACCCGGCGCGATGCGGGTGATCGGCCTCAACGGGAAGCTGCGCGAGCTTTGAGGGGGGGCGGCTCAACGTGGGCAAGCTGCCGCCGGGCGGTCACCGCGGGGACGGGGCTCCGCCCTCCGGGGGGCGGGCGGGAATCGCTCCATCGTGCCCGCTATCCGCTCACGCGGGTGACCGTGACGCGCAGGAAGCGGCGGCTGTGGTCGCCCAGCGGGGTCAGGTCGCGGACGGTCACGGTCTCGGTGCCGTCGCCGTGGTCGATCACCGAGATCTCTTCGACCTCGCCCGCGCCGGGCGTCCAGGTCACCAGGTCGTCGGTGACCTCGATCTCGTAGAGCAGTTCGGGGTCACTCTTGCGGCGCAGGTAAGCGAGCGCGCGGTGGGCATCGCCGGTGGTCGGGTGGACGACGCTGCCGGTGGTCGGCGCTTCGGTGAGGGCGCCGTCCTTCGGTTCGGAGTCGAAGGCGTACTCGATCAGCGTCGGCCAACCGTCGGACTCAAAGTCGGCGAGTTCGCCGCTGAGCAGTTCGTCCGCCAGCTCGGCGGCGGTGAACTTCTCGAAGCGCCAGGCGTCGAGCGGCAGGTCGTTGATCGTCAACATCGCGGCGGCCCCGGAGACGGTGTAGCCGGCGCCGGCGGCGACCGTCACGATCACGCTCTCGTCGCCTTCGGCCTCGGTGTCGGGCAAGGGCAGCACCTGCACCGGCACGGCGGTCTGGCCGGGTTCGAAGCTCACGGTCCCGGAGAGGGCGGCGAAGTCGACGCCGGGGGTCGCGGTGCCGCCGACCGTGTAGGTCGCGGTCAGCGCGGCGCCGGTCTCGCCGGAGCGCTGCAGGAACAGCACGGCGGGCTGCGAGCCGAACTCGTGCGCCTCGGCGACCGAGATGTAGGTGCCCACGACCTGGCCGGGGAAGCTCAGCGGGTCGGTCGGGTCGGTGCCGGCGCTTAGCTCCGCCGCGTTGCTAGAGCCATCGCCGTCGAAGTCGTCGCCGCCGAGAACGTCGTCGATCAGCGCCAGCGCGTCACCGGGGTCGGCATCGACGATCCGCAGTTCGGCGAGGTCGTCGAGGCTGTCCGCGTCGCGGTCGGTGGCGGTGACCCCGCCGCCGGCGGTGGTCTCGAAGGCGCGCAGCTCGAGCGGGCCGCCGCCGCCGTCGTCGAACAGGGCGGTGATGTCGCCCGCGCCGGGGCCCGGGGCGGGGACGGCGCGGAGGTCGGAGTAGTGGCCCGGTGAGCCCGGGTTGATCTCGTGCCGCGCGAGCGGTGCGCCGCCGGCGCCGAGGTAGAAGAAGCCGACCGCGTTGTCGAGCTCGCGCCCGGCGAAGGCGACGAGGTGGGTCGCCGCGCCGCCGGCCCCGACCGGGGCGATGTCGAGCGAGCCGACCGCGTCGCCGGGGAGGGCGTCGAAGCCCGGCAGCGGCGACCACCCGCCGGCGCCGACCTTGCGATAGCCCGCGAGCCCACCGCCAGCGACCCCGTGGAGCACGGTGAAGGTGTCGTCCGGCCCGCCCGCGACTGCGCAGAGGCCGGGCGTCGCGGCGGCGTCGATGGAGACGACGCCGGTGGGTGCCGCCCCGCCCGCCCAGCCGGCGGCGACGAGCCCGCCGACATCGGTGAAGGCGACGATCTGCGCCTCGCCAGCGCCCGCGAATCCGGGGCCGGCGAGGTCCCAACCGCTGATCGAGGCGCCGCCGGGGAAGAGGTTCGCCGCCGCGCCCCAGGTCGAGGTGGCGCCGTCGAACAGCGCCGCGCCGAGGTCGGCCACGTCGGCGCCGGGGCCGCGCTCGCTGGCGAGGAACAGCAGCCCGAGGTCGCCGCCCGGCATGGGCGCCAGCCGCAGGTCGAAGGCCGTCGAAGGCCAGCTCGCGACCGTCGCCGGCGCACCCCAGGTGACGCCGTCGGCGGAGGTCGCCGCCTTGACGGTCGAGGCCGGGGCGAAGGCGCCGAAGTCGGCGGGCGCGATCTCGCTCCAGGCGACCATCCAGCCGCCGCCCGGCAGTTCGTGGAGGTCGAGGCCGAGCACGCCGCCCGCGACGGAGGCGATCTCGGCCGGCGCCGACCAGGCGGTCGACCCCGCCCGCGGCGAGAATTTGAGCACCGTGCCGCCGGTGCCGGGGACCGTCTCGAGGTAGACGAGCGCGCCCGCGCCGGCCGCGCTTGAGGCGGCGGCGTAGCGCGACAGCCCGTAGTAGTCGCCGACCAGGTGCGGGAACTTGCCGAGCCAGGTCGCGGCGGGGGAGGTCGCGGGGGTCAGCGAGCTCTCCGTCTCGGTGTAGGGGATGAGGAAGAACTTCGCGTCGGTGTTGAAGGGCACGTGGATCGGCACGGTGAAGCCGCCGAGCGTCTTCTTGAACTTGGTGATGTAGAGGTCGGCGGTCGCCTCGATCGAGCCGGCGAAGGCGCCCTCGATCAGGTTGACGTTCGGCTTATCCGGGAAGCGGTTGAGGTGGACGGTGAGGGCTTTGAACTTGTCGCCTCCGGGGATGGTCACCTCGGGGCCAGTGACGCCGATCTTGCCCTCCAGCTTGCCTTTGCCGCGGAAAGCCTCGGCCGAGAGCGAGTACTCCTGGCCGAGGAAGATGCGGGCGCTGGTCTTGGTCGAGGTCGGCAGCGGCAGCACGTCTTCACCGACCGCGGTGAGGCGCGCGGCGCCGGCGGTGTTGTCCTCCAGGTTCGTCTTGAAGGCGCCGATCTCCTCGCGGTTGCGGGTGGTCATCTGGCCCGTCACCTCGCCGCCGACCGTCTGTTTCGAGCCGAGCCAGATGCCGAAGCCGATGTAGCGCTTGGCGGCGATCAGGTAGGGGCCGGCCGGCGGCGGCACGAGGGCGAGCGCGTTGCTGATGTCGAGGCCGAAGCTCGGCTCGACCTTGCCCCCGGCGGACACGCTCACAACCCGCTGGAGTTCGTCCAAAGTGTCGCCCGTCCGGGTCGGGACCTTCAGGGTGCCCAGCGATACCACCGTCGCGCCGGCGCTGCCTTCGAGGTCGAACCGGACCCCGGCCACGTTGCGGATCAGCGCCGACTTGTACGAGGCGGTGTTGATCTTCTCGCTGAGCGTCGGGGTCTTGGCGTTCCACGAGGCACCGCCGCGCAGCGACACGACGGGCTTGCCGATCAGGTCGACCTCGGTCGGGCGTGAACCGTCGAGGGTCAGGGTGACGTCTCCGCGCAGGTCGAAGCCGCCGAAGCCCATCCAGCCGAGGAAGCCTCCGGGGGGCATGTCGGACCCCTCGCGCAGGGTCGAGCCGATCATGTACTCGTACTTCAGCGTGTTCGCCGGCGCGGGGTTGAGGCTGATGTCGCCCTCGATCTCCGGCAGCCAGGTGATGAGGCCTTTGGGGAACAGCTTGTCGAAGGGCGCTGGCGAGGTGGCCTTGTCCACGGCGGCGATGGTGGCCATCGAGTCGGCGACCCGCGCCAGCCACGGCGGCAGCTCCATGCCGTACAGCGACAGGTGTTGCGGGTCGGTTCCGGTCGGCTTTTTCAGGATGTGGTGGTAGGCGCCGGCGCGGGTCTCGGCGATGATGTAGGGGTCGAAGCGCCCGGGCGGCAGGTCCGGCAGTTCGAGGGTGCCGGTCGCGGTGCGCAGCAGCTTGCCGGTGCCGGCCTCGGTGGCTTCGGCCAGGTCGTAGCGGCGGGCGATCAGGTGGTTCGGCTTCTTGTCGGTCGAGAGCAGGGCGCGCAGGCGGGCGCGCATCTTGCGGTTGTAGAGCGGGTCGGGGACCCCCTCGGCGGAGAGCCGCTCAGGGAGCGGCGCGATTTCGGCGGCGGCATCCCAGGTGACCGGGCCGGGGAAGTAGCGCGAGTTGACGATCCAAACGCTGGTGACGGGATCCTCGATCATCGCCGTCGCCTCCGCCGCCGCGGCGCCGGCCGGGGTGTCGAAGTTCGCCCGCGTCAGCTCCCAGCCGGCGGCCGAGCGCGTCTCGACGGTGTAGGTCATGGTGACGTCCGGGTCGTCTTCGAACACCGCGCCCGCGCCCTTGCGAACGCCGCGCAGGAACGGGCCGGCGCGGTTGAAGATGTCCGGGACGGCGAGGATGTCCGGCGCCGGGACGGGCTCCAGTTTGATCCGGTCCGCGTCGTCGGTGGCGAGGTCGAAGTCGAGCAGCAGCCCCGCGCCGTCGCCGTCGTTGGCGGTGAAGCGTTGGAAGAAGGGTTTGAAGCCGGGCACCTCGACGTTGATGAAGAGGACGCCGGTGGCTTCCAGCGGGGTGCCGCCGGTGCTGAACGCGCCCGAGGCGTCGGTGGTGAGCGTGCGCAGCTCCACCCCGCCGAAGCGGTCCCAGATCTGCACCTGCACGCCGTCGAGCGGCAGGCTCGCCGACTGCTCTTCGCCCTCGCCGTCGGTGTAGGTCTGTTCGGCGAGCACCACCCCGTGCACCGCGGATCCGCGCTCGAAGCGCCCGGTGACCTCGACCTTCGGTTTCGCGCCGGAGGGGTCGATGTCGACGACGTAGCTGCTGAAGGGCGACTTCGAACCCGTCGCGGGCAACCACTTGTCGGCGCCGGCCGCGCGCGCCGAGCCGTCGCTCAGCAGCGAGAGCGGCAGGAAGCCGCCGTCGTAGTCGGTCACCGACGACGTGTTGCCCGGCGCGGTGCCAAGGTAGTAGGGGGCGCCCGAGCCCGTGGGCGGTTCGAAGGCCATGGCGATGCTCGGCACGGTCATCGTCGGGTCGGCCGCGTTCACCGCCGTGACCTCGATGTCGTACTTTGGCTTCGGCGGGGCGCCGAGCGGGCCGCCGATGATGAACTCGCTCACGAGGTAGAACTTCACCACCTCGGTCGAGGGCGCGCCGCCGACGGTGATCGTGTCGCGGTACCACTCGCCGCCCTCGAAGGCGTAGATCGTCCAGGTGCCGGCTGCCATCTCGAAGGGGGCGCCGGTGGCGAAGAGCTTGCCCGGCAGGGCGGCGTTCTCGACGTAGTCGGGGAAGGCGCGCGTCGAACGCACCACCTCCTCGCCGCCGTCGTCGCCGATGAACTCGATCAGCAGGTGGTGGTCGCCTTTGTAGTCGGAGACCCAGGGGTCGATGGCGCCTGCCGCGGCGGCCAGCTGGACCCAGTTGTCCTCCATCGGGATGATGCCGTCGCCGGCGCCGGCGTCACCGGAGCCGACGTAGCCGTAGTCCGGCAGGCCGACGATCTCGAACAGGCCGGCGGTCTGCGCGTAGTCGGGGGTGGCGACCTCGACCTTGTGGGTGCCGGGCGGGGCCTCGATCTCGAAGCGGGCGTTGATGTTCGACTTACGTGAGCCGTCGGGCAGCACGCTGAAGCCCGGCTCCAGCATCGTCGTCGAGTCGATGCCCCCGTCCGCGTCCTTGTCGAACTTCACCTCGCCGGTGGCGGCGACGTGGCTGAAGTCGTAGGTGAACTCGGTGGTGTCGGTGCGGGCGACGACGAGGTCGAGCAGCGGGCAGTCGGTGTCGGCGAGCACGGTGCCGTCGAGGAAGTAGGTCTGCTTGCGCACGAACAGACCCATCTCCAACTCGTCGCCGGAGCTGACCGGGATCCCGAGCGAGGCGAAGGGGTGCGCCGGCAGGCCGCCGGTGGCTGCGGGGTCGACCGCGTACGGCCAGCCGAGCGCCAGGGTCTCGCCGGTGGTGCGGTTGACGCTGCGGTAGTTGCTGCCCCAGTAGCCGTCTAGCGAAGGGATGGCGACCCCGTAGAAGCTCGGCAGCACGGTGAGCTCGAAGTTGCCGAAGGCGTCGGTGTCGACCGAGACGACCGCGGCGCCGGGCATCAGGTAGGGCGCGAGCGCGCTCTGGGTGAACTCGATGCCCGCCTGTTCGGCGAAGGCGTAGGCGGGGCCGTGCCAGCGGTCGAACGGGACCGGGGCGCCGGCCGGGTTGGGGTCGGCGTCGAGGCTCCCGCGGGCGTCCGCTTTGAAGAAGCGCCCGCGGATCTTCGCCGGCACGGGCTCGAGTTCGAGCGCCACCGTGTTGCCGATGCCCTGGGCGACCTCGAACACGCGCTCGGCGGCGAAGTCGATGTGGATCGAGGCCATCGCCGCCTCGCCCGCCGGGGTCGGCGGGGTGAACTTGGGGGCGTCGACCCAGACGCGGTAGCGGCCGGGCAGCAGGCCGGGTGGGAAGTCTGCGACGACCTCGGGCGGCATCGGCATCGACATCGCCTCGCGTTCGATGCCCTCGGTGTTCGTCCCCGGCAGGCCCTCGAGTTTGACCGGCAGGCCGGCGAGCAGGGCCTTCGGGTAGTGCGGGTTCTCGAGCACGACCGAGATCGTGGTGCCGGGGTCGACATCGACATCCTGCACGTGGAAGGCGGGCAAGGTGCCGTCGGCGGCAGGGGTGATGATCGACTGGCCGAGCTTGTAGCCGAGCTTGGTCGCGGTGCAGATGTAGGTGTAGGGCGGCAGGCCGCCGAAGGCGAAGGAGCCGGTGGCGTCGGTGCGGCCGCTCAACTCGGGGTTCAGCTTCACCGCGAAGTCGCGCAGGTCGTCGGTCTCGGGGTCGAAGCCGAACGGCGGCACGAAGGTGGAGGTGACGGGCATGAGCTCGACGTAGAACCCTTCGAGGAACAGCGGGAAGGTCTCGGGGTCGGCGGGGTCGGGCCCGGAGACGACGACCGTGGTGGCCTGTTTTTTGGGGAGCAGCTTGGCGACCGCGGCGTGGTCGAGTTCGAGGTGCGAGCGCGTCCCGGGGTCGAGCGGTTCGTAGAACTTCAGCGCCGGCCCGTCGTCGGCGTGGTTGAACCGGAACTCGTAGTAGTCCTTCGGCTGGTTGTAGAGCAGGACGTAGCCGTTGATGTCGGTCGCCCGCGTGATGGTCTCGGCGGCGGTCGCGTCGCCGGCGCTGGTGAAGCGCTGCACGCGCACCGGGACGCCCGAGAGCGGGACGTCGGTGCGGGTGTCGAGCAGCTGGATCTGGATGTCGATGCTCGACCCGGCGGGGGCGAGTGGGACGAGGGCGATGTTCTCGTTCGCGATCTCGTCGGCGGCGTAGGCGCGGGCCTCGGCGAACGGGGCGTAGCCGGGGTGCGTCGCGCCGAGCGAGTAGCCGCCGGGCGGCACGGCTTCGAACTCGTAGAAGCCGAACAGGTCGGCGACCGAGCTCAGGTCCGGCTCGCCCGGGGCGTCGGGGTCGAGCGTGACCACCGCGCCGTCGAGGCTGGCGCCGGTGACGGAATCGGTGACGCGGCCGCGCAGTTCGGCGTCGGCCGCGGAGGCGGCGCCGCCGAGGGCGAAGGCGGCGAGGAGGGGCGCGAGGATCGATTTCATGTCCGGTCGAGGGTCAGGGAGGTTTTGGTGTTTCTGACGGACAGTTCCGAGAGGCATGCGCGGCGTTACCGGAAAGTGGCGGAGCTTTCCTAGCCCGAATCGATCACCAAGCTCCGGGCTGTGGCTCGCCCTCGTTGACGCTGAGGGTGTTGGCGTGGTGACCGGCTCGGGCAGGGTGTTCACCCAGCCGCTTCGCCTGTCCCTGCCGCCGCCTACTCAGCGTCAACGAATGGCGGCGCCTCGCCTGCGGATGTGGTGATCGATCCGGGCTAGCTCCGAGTCGGAGGGCAGGGCGGGGTGGGGCATGGAGGTTGGAAACCTCCGCCTCGTCCTTCGCTCACCGGATCGGCTCGATCGGCGGCAGGCGGAAGTTTGCCAGGTCGTCGAGCCCCGCCTGGATCGCGTCCGCCTCGTGGCGGAGCCCGCTCGCGTCGAAGGCGTGGGCGAGCTCGATGAGCAGCACCTCGCGCTCGCGGTAGGTCGGGCCGACGAGGCGGCAGGTCTCGACGTCCAGCGCGTGCAGCATGCCGGCGGCCTCGTGCGTGCGGCCGGCGGCGAACAAGGTCTGGCCGAGCGCGAACTCGGCGGGGTGCCAGGGCGGCAGCTCGCCGTCGAGGTGGGTCGCCCGCGCCATGTCGGCGCCGTAGAGTTCGCGCGCCAGACCGGCGGCGCGGCCGAGGCAGCGCTCGGCGTCGGCGAACTCGTCGAGCGCCTTGTAGCTCATGCCGAGCATCTCCATGGCGAGGAACTCGCCCTCGGGGTCGCCGCCGGGCGGCAGCAGGTTCTCCTCGAAGAAATGCACGGCGGTGCGCAGCTCTTCGCGGCGCCGTTCGGGGTCATCGGTGTCGAGCGCCACCAGCAATTCGTGGACGAACATGGTCGCCACGTGCGCCTTCTGCCACTCGCGCTGGGTGTTCTCGACGGCGGCGCCCGCCTCCCGCTGGAACCGAGCCGACTCGACCGCCTTCCAGACGCCGAACGAACCGCCCAAGGCGAGCGCCGCGCCCGCCGCGCAGGCGGTGCGGTGGCGGCGGACAAATTTTCCCAGCCGGTAGCCCGCGGTCGGCGGCCCGGCGGCGAGCGGGCGGTCGTCGAGGAAGCGGCGCAGGTCGTCGGCGAGCGCGGTCACCGAGCCGTAGCGGCGCGCGGGGTCTTCGTCGGTCGCCTTCGCCACCGCCCAGCGCAGTTCGCCGCGCGGGTCGCCGAGCAGTTCGGCGAGCACTTTGCCCAGCGCGAAGACGTCGGCGCGGGTGTCGACCTCGCCGCCCCGCTCCTGTTCCGGCGGCATGTAGCCCGGGGTGCCGAACACCTCGCCGGCGAGGGTCCGCGCCGACGACGCCCCCGGGCGCGCCAGTTTGGCGAGGCCGAAGTCGATCACCTTCACCGCGCCGTCGGCGGTGACGAGCAGGTTCGAGGGCTTGAGGTCGCGGTGGATGACGCCGCGGCGGTGCGCGTGCTCCACCGCCGAGCAGGCCTCGAGAAACAGCGAGAGGATATCGTTTGGTTCCAGATTTTTGCTAGCGCAGTAGGCGGTGACCGGTTCGCCCTCGACCAGCTCCATGACGAAGTAGGGGCGCCCCTCCGGCGTGGCGCCGGCGTCGAAGACCCGGGCGATGCCGGGGTGGTCGAGCGCTGCCAAGGTCTGGCGTTCCATCTCGAAGCGCGCCAACAGCGCGTCGGTGTCCATGCCGCGCTTGACCAGTTTCAGCGCCACCTCGCGCTGCACCGGCTCGTGCTGTTCGGCGAGGTAGACGACGCCCATCCCGCCCTCGCCGATCGGCGCCACCAGCTCGTAGGCGCCGAGCCGCTCGCCCCCGCCGGGGGCGTCGTCGAGCAGGCCGCCCGCGAGCAGGTCGCGTGGCGACAGGCCGGTGAGGGGTTCTTCTTCGGGCATGTCCTATGCAGTTCCGGGCCGCCGCCGCCGCGTTACGCCGCACCGGCGAACAGCTCCATCAGGTAGCGGATCTCGCCGTCGATCTCGGCGGGGGTCTGGACCGTGTCGGCGACCGCGGCGCGCAGCAGCTCGCGGAAGCGCTTGCGCAGGCGGTGTACCGCCACCCGCCGGGCACCGTCGGTGGCGGGCAAGGCGGCGCCCGCAGGGGCTCCGGCACCGTCCGGGGAGAGGGCGGGCTTGAGGGCGTCGAAGAGCGCCGCTTTGCCCGCCTCGACGTACTCGCGGCGCAGCGATGCCAGCACCGTCTCCAACAAGGTCAATGCCCAGCGCCGGTCGAAGGCGCGCTCCGGGGGTTCGCCCGCGGTGTCGGTGAGCTGTCGCTCCAAGGCCTCGCCGTCGATGGGGATCGCCACGGCCCCGCCGCCGCGCTTCGCCGCGCTGCCGCGCTGCGCCTGGTTGATCGAGTAGCGCTTCGCGGCGACCCGCAGGAACGCGCGCATGCGGCCGCGCTCGGGGTCCGCGGCGGCGAAGCTCTCGCGTTCGAGCAGCGAGGCGAAGAAGCCTTGGGTGAGGTCTTCCGCCTCCTCCCGCGAACGGCAGCGCGAGCGCATGAAGCCGTACACCGGCGCCCAGTAGATCCCGCACAGTTCCCCCAACGCGGCGCGTGCCCGCCCCTCGTCGGAGGAGGCGGCCACCACCAAGCTCCAACGCGTGGTCGGGAACTCGGCGCCTCTCGGTTCGGATGGCACTCGGTGCGGAGACTACCCGGGGCGCCGCGGCGGCGTCAACAGGTGCCGCGCCTTGCGGCGGGCGCCCGCTCGGGTTAGCGGGGCGCCATGCGAGCCCTCCTGCAACGCGTCTCCCGCGCCGATGTCGCCATCGGCGGCCAAACCCGCGCCGAGATCGGCCGCGGCTTCGCCGTGCTGCTCGGCATCGAGGACGCTGACGGTCCGGAGGATGTCGCGTGGTTGGCGGGCAAGGTGGCGCGCATGCGGGTGTTCGGCGACGCCGAGGGGAACATGAACCTCGCGCTCGGCGACGTCGATGGCGAGCTGCTGGTGGTCAGCCAGTTCACGCTGCACGCCAGTACTAAAAAAGGAAACCGGCCGTCGTTCATCCGCGCCGCACGGCCGGAGCACGCGGTGCCCCTCTATGAAGCCTTCGTCGCGGCGCTCGAGCGCGAGACGGGCAAAGCGGTCGCCACCGGAGAGTTCGGCGCCGGCATGCAAGTGACGCTGACCAATGATGGTCCGGTGACGATTTGGATCGACAGCCGGGCGCGCGAGTGAAGGACGGAGCGCGTGCGTTGACGGAGCGCGGGCATCCAGCCCGCATCGGCGAATCGGGGGGGCGCGGCGGGACGATCTGGACGGCGGGCGACGCTCGCGCTCCGAACGAGGCGCGGAGGCGGGACGCCTCCGGCACGGACATCGGCGGGACGCCGATGCCACGATCCGCTAGCCGGGCGCGCGAGTGAAGGATGGAGCGCGTGCGTTGATGGAGCGCGGGCATCCTGCCCGCATCGGCGAATCGGCACGCCTCCGGCACGGACATCGGCGGGACGCCGATGCCACTTGCCTACTTCGGCGCCTTCCAGGCCGGGTCGTCGAGGCGCCGGTCGAAGCGGAACGGCTGCTCGGCGTCCTCGGGGAAGACGCGGATCTGCACGGGCGGGAAGCGCGGCTCGAGGCGATCGACCTGCACGCGGGTGATGTTCGGCGCGTCGCTCCAGGGGTTGTCGACCGTCCACACGTGGCCGTCGGCGTGCAGGAACAGGACCGGTTTGCCGAATTCCGCCGCCAGCTCGCCGAAGCGCTTCCGGAACGGCAGGAAGACCGTGTTCACGGCGGGCTTCACTTTGCCCTGCCCGACCACGTTCGCCTGGCAGCACACCACCGCGGCGCGGGCGTCGGCGCGGTGCTCCGCGAATTGCGCCTCGACCCAATCGTTGTCCTCGCCGAAGCGCCGCAGCCATTCGGCGTGGTCGTGGATGCGTCCGCCGACGAGGTTGATGCCGATCACCAGCACGCCGTTGGCGACGAAGGCGAAGTTCTCGCCGCGCACGTCCTGGCGCTCGGTCTCCCAGGCGGGCGGGTTGGCGGTCTCGGTGTCGATGAGGTGTTTGCTCCACAGCGCCCAGCCGGCGTCGGGGTCCGGCCGGTCGTTCCATTCGTTGTCTCCGGGGACGATGTAGGCGGGCAGGGTGTTGCGGCGCACGAGCAGGTCGCGGATGTCGCTGTAGGTCGCCTCCGTGAGCCGGCCGGCCTTGGCGTCGGCGCCGGCACAGATGTCGCCGAGGTGGACGACGAAGGCCGATCGCCCGCCCGCGGGCAGCGCGTTCTCGCGCTCCATGTAGAAGCGCGCGGCGGCCATATCGGCGGCGTTGTAGGGGCCGCAGCCCATCGCCGTGAAGGTCAGGGCCGGCGCGGGGCCGTCGTCGGCGGGCGCCGCCATCGCCGTGGGAGCGCCGGCGGCGGAGCCCAGCGCGACGGCGAAAGCAGCGAGGTGGTGGGGGAGGGGAATCATGGCGGTGAAGGGGGTTGAGGCGTTCCGTTGGCGGCGGTTTGCGGGCGGCGGCGGCCTGCGCTAACGGGACGCATGCCGAACCAAGAGCCGGTCGAATACTTTAACCGGGAGACCGGCGAGATCGAGCAGGAAGCCATCTACGGCGAGGGCTTCCTGCGCTTCGTCTACGGCAACCCGCTCGGCGCGGTCGCGCTCTGGGGGGCGGTCAAGCGCGCCTGGTTCTCGCGCTGGTACGGTTGGCGCATGCGGCTGCCGGGCTCGGCGAGGCGGGTGCGCCCCTTCGTGAAGGCGTACGGGCTCGACCCCGAGGAGTTCGCGACGCCGGTGCGGAAGTTCGGGCACTTCGACGCCTTTTTCACGCGCAAGCTCCGCCCCGGCGCGCGGCCGGTCGACGGCGAGGTGCAAAGCCTGTCCTTCCCCGCGGACGGCCGCCACCTGGCCGTGCCCGACCTGGCGGCGGTGGACGGCCTGTGGGCGAAGGGGCAACATCTGGAACTCGCCGAACTGCTCGGCGACGCGGACCTCGCCGCGCGCTACTCCGGTGGCTCCGCCCTGGTCTCGCGGCTCTGCCCGACCGACTACCACCGCTACCACTTCCCCTGCGCGGGCGAGGCCGGGCCGCCCGAGCTGATCAACGGCGACCTGTTCTCCGTCAACCCGATCGCCCTGCGGCGCGACGTCGCCTACCTGTGGCGCAACAAGCGCGTCCGCGCGGAGCTGGTGTCGCCGCTCTTCGGCGCCGTGCAGTTGTTAGAGATCGGCGCCACCTGCGTCGGCGGCATCGTCCAGACCTACGTCCCGGGCGCGGTCGGGAAGGGCGACGAGAAGGGCTACTTCCACTTCGGCGGCTCGATGACGGTGCTGCTCTTCGAACCCGGCCGGGTGCGGTTCGACGCCGACCTGGTCGAGCACTCGGCCGCCGGCCGCGAGGTTTACGCGAAGATGGGCGGGCGCTGCGGGGCCGCCGCCGCGTAGCCTGCCCGCCTCCTTGCCGCCCCCCCTGCTTCCCGGATCGGCACGTGTGGCGACGCGAAACCGCAGAGTCGGCGAAAGGCCGCCCCCGGCCGCCCCGTTTCCTCCGCAAAACCGCCTGACTCCACCCCCTAAGCCTGCTACCCTTCCGACCGATGGATCGCCCCCGCACCGTAACGCTCGCCGCGCTGGCCTTGGCGCTGGGCGCCCCCACCGCATCGGCCACCGATTTCTCAGCGCAGATCCAGCCGATCCTCGAAGGCGCCTGCGTCCGCTGCCACAATCCCCAGAAGGTCAAAGGCGACCTCATGCTGCACACGCGCGAGGCGCTGATGCAGGGCGGCAGTTCGGGCGCCGCGGTCGTCCCGGGGATGCCCGACGAGGGTGAGCTGATCGCCCGCGTGTCGCTGCCGCATGACGATGACGACATCATGCCGCAGGAGGCCGACCCGCTCAGCAACCCGCAGATCGCCATCTTGCGCGACTGGATCGAGGCCGGCGCCGAATGGCCGGAAGGCGTCGTGTTGCAACAGAAGGAACGCAACGCCCGCACGCTCGCCGCCGCGGTCGCCGACGACATCATCCCCGACACGCCGCCCGCCTCGGTCGCGGAAGCCGCCGCCCGCGTCGATCGCATCCTGCGCAAAGAGAACGCCGCCGCCGCGCCGGAGCTGGTCTACACCGAGCCGATCTCCGACCTCGCCTTCCTGCGCAAGGCCTCGGTCGACCTCATCGGCCGCATCCCCACCGTCGCCGAGATCGAGAAGTTCGAAGCCGCGCCCGCTGCGACGCGGCGCGAGGACCTGGTCGACGCCCTGCTCGCCGAACCCCGCTTCGCCGAACGCTGGACCGTGTTCTTTGCCGACATGCTGCGCATCCGCGCCAATGCCGACGGCGGCCGCGCGCTGCTGGCCTACGTCCACCGGGCCGTCGCCGAAGGCAAACCCTACGACGAACTCGTCCGCGAGCTCATCGCTTCCAACGGCAAAGTCGGCAAGAACCCCGCCGTCGGCTTCGTGCTCAACGACGAGGTCGACCCCATGGCCCTGGCCGGCGCCACCTCGCAGATCTTCCTCGGTGTGCGGCTGCAGTGCGCGGAGTGCCACGACCACCCTTACGACGATTGGAAGCAGAAGGAATTCTACGAGTTCGCCAGCTATTTCGGCAAGACGCGCCGCATGGAGAACCGCTTCGCCCGCTCGGTCTACACCACCGAGGCCCACGACATGGCGGTCCAATGGCCGCCGGAGCGGGAGCAGCCCGATTCCCGCGAGCCGGTCCGCCCGCGGTTCCCCTTCGAACTCATCTCCTACGACTCCAAACCCCACCACATCGCGCGGCTGGAGCAGAGGCGCGGCGGACAGGGCCAGAGCGGCGCCGCACCCGGCGCGGTCGCCGCTAATAAAACGGTGGGCAACAAAGCCGAAACCGCCGAAGCCGCCGATCCGCTCGACGCCCTCCTCGACATCGACGCCGGCGCCGCCGCGGGGGGCGACGGCCTGGGCGCGGCCGAGCTGTTGGTCGAGGCGCGGAGGGAGAGCGCCGCGCTGGAGGTCGAGGGCGACCTCTACCGCCCCAGCGAACTGCGCGGCAAGCTCGCCGGCCTGATCACCGACCCGCGCAACCCCTATTTCGCGCGCGCCTTCACCAACCGCGTCTGGGCCGAGTTGATCGGCCGTGGCTTCGTCGAACCGCTCGACAACTTCTCCGACTACAACGGCATCCGCGCCCCGCAGACGCTCAACTTCCTGGCCGGTGAGTTCATCGCTTCCGGCTACGACTTGCGGACGCTGATCAAGACCGTCGTCCTCAGCGCCCCCTATGCGCGAGGGCCGCTGCCGGCCGGCATCGACCCCGGCGCCGCCGAAGCCGCGGAGTCGCACTTCGCAGCGACCCGCACCCGCCGCATGCTCGCCGAGGCACTGTTCGACAGCGTCGTGGCCGCCGGCCACCTCGAGGACCACAAGTGGCCGGCCGGCGCCAATGTCCGCACCGTCGAGCGCCAGGTGCGCGTGCCGATCGACGACGGCGCCGCCGGCGCGGGGCAGAGCACCGCGGCCCCCGAACCGGCGCCCGACCCGGCGGCGATGGCGATGCGGATGGTCGCCGAAGCGAGGAAGGGCGCGGGCGGCTACGACCTCGAGAGCGGCATCGGGCTCGACTTTGCCGACATCCTCGCCAAAGCCGACGCCGAAGCCTCGGATCTGGCCGCCATGAAGCAGATGTCGGACGCGCGCATCGAGGCCGAGAGGATGGCCGCCGAGATGCGCTCCCGCCAAAACCGGCCCATGCGCTACCGCGTCGAGACCGTCGAGGAGACGGTCGATGACAACCCGCGCTTCGACAGCAGCCTGCTGGTGCCCTCGCCGGCGCCGCCCTCGCACTTCCTGCGTGTCTTCGGCCAGCCCTCGCGCGCCGGCCTCGGCGAGTTTCGCGACGAGTCGCCCTCGCTGCGCCAGGCCCTGATGCTGGTCAATGGCAAGGCCACCCACGAGGCCGCCCGCGTCGGTCCACTGGAACCGCTCGGCGCCCTGTTGGCGGACGCCGGCACCGGAGGGGACTTCACCGCCGCTGTCCGGCACGCCTACTTGGAGACCTTGACCCGACGGCCCGACGCCGACGAACTCGCGGTCGCCGCGGCGCTGCTCGCCGAGGCCGCGGCGCCCGAGGAGGGGATGTCGGACCTGCGCTGGGCGCTTCTCAACTGCCACGAGTTCCGCTATCTCCCTTAGCCGTCACCCGCTTCACCTCGATACCTGTCGCGATCAAAGAGCGATTTAGAAACCACGTTTAGAAACCCGATCACCATGAACACCCTCCGCCGATTCACCGCCTTCGTGGGCGCCGCCTTCGCCGCCCTCACCCTCAGCTCCTGCATCACCATCAACCAGGAGATGTGGATCAACGCCGACGGCTCCGGGCGGACGGTCTCCGAGATGATCGTCGCCAAGGAGACGATCGAGGCCATGAAGGGCTTCGCCGCCCAAGCCGGCGAGGCTGGCGAAGACCCCTTCGACACCGCCGCCCAGAAGAAGAAACTCGAGGCCGACCCCAACGTGAAGTCGGTCAAGTTCGAGGAGAAGGCGGTCGGCGACAAGATCCACTTCATCTACGACGTCGAGATCAAAGACGTCACCGTCCCGCTCGAGGACGCCGACAACAACCCCTTCGGTGGCGACGCCGGCTTCGAGATCACCAAGCTCGACAACGGGAACTTCCAGGTCAAAGCGGACATCGCCTCGCCCGAGGACCAGGTCGCCGACAAAGAGGCCCGCGCCTTCATGGAACCCCTCTTCGGCGACGCCGCGATGACCTTCCGCCTGCACGGTCCCCTGGAGAAGCACAACGGCGAACTCGACGGCGACGTCGCGGTCTGGTCGATGAAGCTCATCGACCTCGCCACCGGCGAGCGGCTCGCCATCGACGCCGAGGTCAACCCCTAGACGCGCCGCCCGATCCCGCTCTCCATCGGCCCCGCCTCCACCCGCCAGCCCATGCGCCGCCTGCCCCTGCTCTGTCTCGCCGCCTTGGTCGCGGTCTTCTTCCCCGCCTGCATCAAGGTGGAGCAGGACATCTGGATCCACGACGACGGCAGCGGGCGGATGCTGATGAAGATGGGCGTCTCCAAAGCGATGCTCGAGATGGCGGCGAGCATGGGGGATGGGGAGGAGAACCCGCTCGACGTCAAGGAGATCGAGGAGGAGATGAAGAACGATCCGAACGTGAAGTCCTACACGATCCGCGAGGAGGAGGACGACACGCACGAGTACATCATCATCGATGCCCAGGTGAAGGACGTCACGAAACTCGAGGACCCCGGAGCGGCCTTGGGCGAGGAGATGGGCGGCGGCGGCGGCGGGGGTGACGAGCCCGACATGGCGATCACGAAGACCCCCGACGGCAACTACAAACTGTCGATGCCGCTCGCCGATGCCGCCGACCCCGAGGCAGCCGCGGGGGCGGCGATGTTCGCCCAGATGCTGGAGGGCAGCGGGATCACCGTCCGCGTCCACGCGGATCCCGTGTCCCACAACGGCGAGGTCGTCGATGGCGCTGTCGTCTGGGAGTACTCCATGACCGACATCCTGACCGGCAAGGCGAAGAACATCGAGGGCGTGTTCAAGCCCGGTGCGCCGGCGGGCTGGCTCTTCTGGGCGGTGTTCGGCGGCGTCATCGCCGCCGCGGCCGCCGCCTTCGTCGTCGTTCGCTCGCAAGCCCCGAAACCCACCTTCGGCTGAGAACCGCCGCGCCTCCGCGCCCTCCACATCCCAACCTTCGCACCCGACTCCAACACCATGTCCGCCTGCCGAGACTACTACCTGACCCGCCGCAAGATGCTCGCCGCCGCCACCGGCACGACCGCCGCAGTGCTGGGCATGCCCCTGCAACGCCTGTTCGCCGAGTACGGCAAAGCGCACGCGCCGATGGCGGACCACGTGATCCTGTTCTGGCTCGGCGGCGGCATGAGCCACATCGACTCCTGGGACCCGAAGCCGGGGCGGCCGACCGCCGGTGATTTCAGCCCGATCAAGACCAGCGTCGACGGCATCGAGATCGCGGAGGTGTTCCCCAAGGTCGCGTCGCAGATGAAGCACTCCGCCCTGGTCCGCTCGGTCGCCGGCACCAACGGCGACCACGGCCGCGCCACCTACGAGTTGCAGACCTCCTACGGGCAGAACCCGAACATCGTCCACCCGGGCATCGGCTCGATCATCGCCCACGAATGCGAGCCGCTCGGCGCGCTGCCGAGCTACATCAGCATCGGCGGCATGGCCCCCCGCGCGGGCTACCTCGGGCAGAAGGTCGAGGCCTACTACGTCGGCCAGCCCGGTGAGCGCGACCCCTACCTGGCCTTCCCCGAAGGCATCACCAAAGTCCAGGGGAACCGCCGCCTCGACCTGCTGGCGAAGATGAACGGCAAGATGAGCCGCGATCTCTCCAGCCGCGAACTGAAGGCCACGGAGACCGCGCTGGAGGACGCCGTCGCGCTCATGCGCAGCCCGGCCTTGAAGGCCTTCGACCTCACCGACGACGACGACCGGGCGCTCGCCCGCTACGGCGAGACCGAGTTCGGCCGCGCGACCTTGCTGGCGAACAAGCTGACCTCGACCGGGGTGCGCTTCGTCCAGGTCAACCGCGGCGGCTTCGACAACCACAGCGACATCTTCACGGCCATGCGCGGCCACGGTGCGGTGATGGACCCGGCGATCGGCACGCTGATCGAAGACCTCGCCGCCGACGGCCGCCTCGACCGCACGCTGGTCATGGTCTTGTCCGAGTTCGGGCGCACGCCCCGCGTCAACGACGGCGGCGGGCGCGACCACCACGCGCGCTGCTTCAGCTGCCTCATGGCCGGCGGCGGGATCAAGGGGGGCACCCTGGTCGGCGCCTCCGACGAAGACGGCATCCTGCCCGCCGAGCGCCCGGTCGCCCCGCAAGATCTCCACGCCACCGTCTGCCACGCCTTGGGCATCGACTACACGAAGACGATGACCACCCCGCTCGGCCGCCCCATGGAGCTGGTCAAGAAAGGCGCCCAGCCCGTCTCCGAGCTGTTCGTGTAGCGGAGTCGCGAGGTGGCATCGGCGTCCCGCCGATGTCCGTGCCGGAGGCGTCCCGCCTCCGCGCCCTCCCGACCGTACAGCAAGAGGCCAGAGCCATGTCGAGGCGGCCGGGCGGAACGGCGCGATCTCGCTCACCAAGCTCCGGGCGCCGCCAACGGATGGCGGCGCCTCTCCTGACCCCAGCTCCCCGTGGGTTCGCTTGCGAACTCGACTCGGCGGGCCCTTCGGCGCACGCTTAAATCGACAGCACCTGGGGGCGCCTGGAGCGGGCATCGCTCCTCATTTTCCGACCCAATCCACCGAAGATTCGGCTTTAACAAGCGCCATGCGGGCTGGCGGCGGCGCGGATGTGGCATCGGCGTCCCGCCGATGTCCGTGCCGGAGGCGTCCCGCCTCCGCGCCCCCCCGATCGTATGGCAAGAGGCCAGAGCCATGTCGAGGCGGCCGGGCGGAACCCCACGGACCACTTCCTCCCTCAAGATTTGGCGCCTCGAAGCGCATTCGAACACGCCCTAGCCCGGATCGATCACCACATTCGCAGGCGAGGCGCTGCCATTTGTTAACGCTGAGTAGGCGGCGGCAGGGATCGGCGAAGCGGCTGGGTGGACACCCTGCCCGAGCCGTTCCCAACGCCAACACCCTCAGCGTCAACGAGGGCGAGCCGCAGCCCGGAGCTTGGTGATCGATTCGGGCTAAGCTTCCCCGCGCGTCGCCCCCGAGCCCTCGCCCGAGCCACCGTCGGCGCCCTCCTCCTCGTCTTCGTCCGGGAGCTCGATGCCCTTGGTCGAAGCCCGCTTGCGCCACAGGTCGCGGGCGAACTTCTGCAGGTCAGCGACCTCGTCGGTCTCATCGATGATCTCGACGCCGACGATCGTCTCGAGGACGTCCTCGAGGGTGACCAACCCTACCAATACCCCAAACTCGTTCGCCACCAGCTTGAGGTGGCTACCGCGGTCGGCGAAGGTTTGGAACAGCGTATCGACCGTCATCGTCGCCGGGACGAGCTCGACGGGTTTCTTCAGCGACTCGACCGTCGCCGGCACCTCCGCTTCGCCCTCCACCTGGCGCAGGCGGGCGATGAAGGCGTCCGTGCGCAGCACGACCCCGGTGATGTCATCGCGGTTTTCACCGTAGATCGGCACCCGCGAGAACGGGCGATCGGCGGCGCGGTCGACGAACTCCTCCAAACTCAGCGACTGAGGCAGCGCGAACAACACCGTGCGCGGCGTCATGATCGAGGAGACCGGCATCTCGTGCAGGCGCAGGATGTTTTTGACCACCATCGACTCCTGGGCGCCGATCGCCCCCTCGGCCTCGCCGATCTGCGTCGCGGCGAGCAGTTCCTCGCGGTGCATCGGTTCCGCCGCGGCGGCCTTGCCGAAGGTAATGAGGCGCGTGATCCACTTGGAGACCACCACCAACGGCGCCAGCGCGACCTGCATGACGGGCAGCAGGTGAGCCACCGGCCGCGCGAAGAACATCGCGTAGCGGGCGCCGAGCGTCTTGGGGATGATCTCGGTGAACACCAGCACCGCCAAGGTCAGGGCGGCGGAGAACACCGCCTCGTAAGTGTTGCCGGTGATCTTCGCCCACTGCGCCCCGGCGCCGGCCGCACCCATGGTGTGGGCGACCGTGTTGAGGGTCAAAATCGCCGCCAGCGGGCGCTCGATGTCCTCCTTCAATTCGGTCATCTTATGCGCCCAGCGCGCCCCCTTGGTCTGGGCGGCAGCGAGGTTCGCCGGCGTCACGGTAAGCAACGTCGCCTCGAGGATCGAGCACAGGAAGGAGACGCCGAGCGCCAGTAGGACGTAGAAGATGAGCAGTGCCATCGACGGGCGCGACCATCGCCGACCTCGGCGCGAGGTCAAGGGGAGCCGCAACGGACCCGGTTCACCCCGAATCGGGGCAGGCGTCCACACGGGCCGCGATCGGACCGGGTGGAAGCCCGGCGAGCCCCCCGGGGGCCACCCCGCCCGGCGAGCAGGAGCGGCTTGCCCCTCGCGTCACGCCGGGGCCATAGTCCGGGTCGCATGCGACTCCTCGCCTACGCCCTCACCGCCGCCGTCTGCCCGACCGTCGCCGCGCCGGCCGCACCGCTTTTCGCCAAGCTCCCAGCCGCGCGCACCGGGGTCGACTTCGTCAACCCGGTCGACACCGAACACCCGCTCGACCGCCTCTACATCGGCGCCTTCGCCTGCGGCGGCATCGCGGTGGGCGACCTCGATGGCGACGGCCTCCACGACCTCTTCCTCACCGGCGGCCCGGTGCCGGACCGGCTCTACCGCAACCTCGGCGGCCTGCGCTTCGAAGACATCACCGGCGCGGCGGGGCTCGCTCTGTCCGATCCGGAGGACGACCGCTGGTCGGCGGGCGCGACCTTGGTGGACATCGACGCGGACGGCGACCTCGACATCTATGTCTGCCGCTACGACTGCCCGAACCAGCTCTGGGTCAACGGCGGCGGTGCGAAGTTCACCGAGCGCGCGGCGGAGTTCGGCCTGGCGATCACCGACGCCTCGCTGTCGGCCTCGTTCTGCGACTACGACCGCGACGGCGACCTCGACTGCTTCCTGCTCACGCGCGACTTCGAGCGCGCCGGCGGCCGGCCCGCCGAGCCGCCCGTGGAGTTCGCCGGCGGCGGGTGGCGGGTGAAGGAGGGCTTCGACCGCTACTACGCCGTGCGCGAGTTGCCCGGCGGGAAGTACGAGTACATCAACGCCGGCCGCGAGGACTACCTCTTGCGCAACGATGGCGGGCGCTTCGAGGACATCACGGCGGGTTCCGGCCTGGTCGGCCGCGACCGCGGCAATTCCTGTATCTGGTGGGACTACGACGGCGACGGCTGGCAGGACCTCTACGTCGCCAACGACTTCAGAGACCCCGACCGGCTCTACCGCAATAACCGCGACGGCACCTTCACCGACGTCATCAAGGTGGCCTGCCCGCACACGACCTGGTTCTCGATGGGCTGCGACCTCGGCGACTTCGACGGCGATGGGCGCCCGGACCTGCTGGTCGCCGACATGGCGGGCACCAGCCACTACAAGTCGAAGACCGCCATGGGTGAGATGGGCGCCAGCCGCGAGTTCCTGCTCACCGCCGAGCCGCGCCAGTACATGCGCAACGCCCTGCTCATGAACACCGGAACCGGGATCCTCACCGACGCCGCGCTGCACGCGGGGCTGGCGAACTCCGACTGGACCTGGGCGGTCGTGGCCGAGGACTTCGACGGCGACGGGCGCGAGGATGTCTTCTTCAGCAACGGCGTGCCGCGCAACTTCAACGACAGCGACATCCAGCGCACCGCCGCGGACTTCATCGGCAAGCCGGAGTGGGACTACTTCGAGGATCTGCCCCCCCGGCCGGAGCGGAACCTCGCCTTCCGCAATGCCGGGGGGCTGCACTTCGAGGACGCCACCGCCGCCTGGGGGCTCGAACACCCCGGGATGAGCTATGCGGCGGTCGCGGCGGACCTCGACGGCGACCTCGACCCCGACCTCGTCGTGGCCTCGCTCGACGAGCCGGTGGCGATCTACCAGAACGCGAGCGCGGAGGGCGGCACCCGGTGGGCCAAAGTGACCTTCCCGGGCGGGTCGGCCCACGGTGCGACCGTGCGCCCCGGCGACGGGGCGGCGGAGGTGCTGCGGCCGGGCGCGGGGTTTCTCTCGAGCGGGCCGATGGAGCTCTGCCTCGCGGTCGGAGCCGGGGCGGGGGAGCTGCGCGTGACGTGGCCGGATGGAGCGACCACCGTCCACCCCGCGCTCAAGGCCGGCGAGGCGCGCGCATTGGCACCCGCCGAGGGCGGCCCCGCCCCGCCGGCACCGGCCGCCGAACCCTTGTTCCGACCGATGCCGGATTGCTCGCTGGTGCGGCTGGAACACGAGGAGCCACCCTTCGACGACTACGCGCGCCAGCCCCTCTTGCCCTACCAGCACTCGCGGCTCGGACCGGCGATGGCCTGGGCGGACGTCGATTCCGACGGGCGCGACGACCTCTACTTCGGCGGCTCGGCGGGGATCGCCGGGCGGCTCTACTTCCACCGCGGCAGCGGCGCGATGGTCATGAAGTCGAGCAGGCCCTTCGATGCCCATGCCGCTTCGGAAGACTCCGCCGCACTGTTCTTCGACGCCGACGGTGACGGCGCGCCCGACCTCTTCGTCGCCAGCGGCTCGGTCGAGGCGGAGCCTGGCTCGCGGCGCTACCGCGACCGCCTCTACCTCAACGACGGCAGCGGCCGCTTCGTCGACGCCTCCCCCGCGCTGCCCGACCACCGCGACAGCTCTTCCTGCATCGCTGCGGGCGACCTCGACGGCGATGGTGACCTCGACCTCTTCGTCGGCTCCCGCGTCGTCCCCGGCCGCTACCCGGAACCCCCCGCATCTCGCCTGCTGCGCAACGACTCCGCGCCGGGCGCGCCGAAGTTCACCGACATCACCGCCTCCGTCCCCGGCCTCGGCGGCGCCGGCCTCGTGGCGGCGGCGCTCTGGGCGGACCTCGATGGCGATTCGCGGCCGGACCTCGCGCTCGCCACCGAATGGGGGCCGGTGCAATTTTGGTACAACACCGGCGACAACGCCGCACCGCTCCGGGCGCGGAACGCCGGCGAGGCCGAGCTGCGCCACGGATGGTGGTCGGCCCTCGCCGCGGGGGATCTCGACGGCGATGGTGATCTCGACCTGCTCGCGGGCAACTTCGGCACCAACACCCCCTACCACCCCGAACCCGACAAACCGGAACTGCTCTTCTACGGCGACGTCGGCGGCGCCGGCCGTCCGAACCTCATCGAGGCCAAGTTCGAGGGCGAGATCTGCTTCCCCCGCCGTGGCTTGAGCTGCTCGTCACACGCCATCCCCGGATTGCGCGAGCGGGTCGGCACCTTCCACAACTTCGCCACTTCGACCCTCGCCGACCTCTACGGCGACACCGGCCTCGCCGATGCCCTCCGCCTCGAGGCACACACGCTCGAGAGCGTCGTCCTGCGGAACGAGGGCGCCGGCGTGTTCACCCCCCACCCGCTGCCCCTCGCCGCCCAGCTCGCCCCGGTCAACGCCATCGCCCTGCGCGACTTCGACGGCGATGGAAAGCTCGATGCCGTCCTGGCGCAGAACTCCTTCGCCGCGCAGCCCGAAGTCGGCCACCTCGACGGTGGCCTCGGAGTGCTGCTCCTGGGCGACGGCCGTGGCGGCTTCACCGCCTCGCCCCCGACCGCCAGCGGCGTGGTCGTCACCGGCCAGGCCAGCGGGGCCGCCTCTCCGGATCTCGACGGAGACGGCGTGGCCGACCTCGTCTTTTTACGCAATGGGTTGACAATCAAAGCGTTCCTGCGTTGAGGGTCGGGCGTCATCCACGCTTGACGAGAGGGGCTCGCCTCCGCCACCCTATGGCTCGTAAATCCCTGTTTTTTTTGATGACTCCTACCCGAACTCTGCTCCTCTCCCTCGGCTTGGGCGCCTCCTCCGTCTGCGCCAACACCATCCAAGATTTCGAAGCGACCTTTTCGCCGCTTCCGCCTTCGGTGAACACCCGCTTCGATCAGTCCGGATCGAACCCGCCTGCGGCGTGGTTCGACGGTACCGTCGATGGCTGGGACGGCGGCTACGTGCAGCTCACCGACGCCGTCAACAGTCAGAACAACGCGATCTCCATCAACGACAGCACGGGGGCCGGCTGGAACACGCTGACCCTCGACTTCGACTTCCGCGGCTCGATCGGGGCGGCGGGTGGCGCGGACGGCTTCGGCATCCTGCTGTTCCCGACTTCCCTCGGCGCCGACACCACCACGGCGCCTCCGAACTGGCAGCCCGAAGAGCCCAACGTCGCAGGCAGCTTCGGCCTCGGTTTGGACACGTGGGCAAACGGCGATGAGACCGGTCTCGGCGACGAGCCGGCGAGCGCGGGTGGCAACCACACTTCCCTGCACTGGAATGGTGCGACCATCTCCTCGAACACCACGCTCGGTTCGGTGGTGCCTGAATTCCTCCTCGGCAACGGCACGAGCGATTACATCCGCGGCCAACTCGTCCTCGATGTCACCGCCGGCACCGTCTCCCTGACCCTCGACTCGGCGCAGGATGGCATCGGCACCAACGTCCTCACCCAATACAACAACGTCCCCATCGCCGGCCTCGCCGCAGATGACTTCCGGGTCGCGCTGCGCGGCCGCACCGGTGGCGCCAACGAACTCATCCAGTTCGACAACATCCGCGCCACCACCGACACCGGCGGCGTCGTCATCGACGAAGACTTCTCATCGGCGCCGAGCACGCCGATGCAGGTGCCCGCTGTGGCCACCGGCGGCACGGCCTACACGGTCGAGACCATCGCTGGTACCCCAGCCACCCTCGTCACCGAGGGCGCCAACACCGAGCACGGGGCGGGGGTCGAGCCCGGCGCCCTGCGCCTCACCACCGAGGCCGGCGACCAGCGGAACATCGTCTCCTTCGATCAAACCTCCATCGAGAGCGGCATCATCACCGGCAGCTTCGAACTCCGCGGCATCAGCAACGAGGCCAGCCGCGCCGACGGCCTCGGATTCCTCCTCGTCGATGCCGCCACCTATGGCACCACCGGCAGCGTCGGCGACAACAGCATCGAAGAGGGCGGCTTGGCCGACGCCTTCGGCATCGGCTTCGACACCTACAAGTCGGGTGGCGACGACGTGCTCGATGATGACGCCGGCAACTACGGCAACCACATCTCGATCCGCTACGACGGCAACCTCCTCGGCGTCGTCAATATCGACGAGACCGACCCCGCCGCCTTCGACATCGTCAACGGCGAGTTCAACACCGTCGATTTCACCCTCACCGAAGTCGCCGGAGGCTACGAGCTCGACCTCACCGTCACCGACGGGACGGACGGCAGCGTCAGCACCATCTACGACGACTTCTTCATCCCGGGCATGGACTTCGACGGCGGCGCCCGCGCTGTCTTCTCCGCCCGCACCGGCGGCGCCTTCGACGAGTATTCGCTCGATAACGTGAATATCCTGTTCGCGGTCCCCGAACCTGGTTCCGCCTCGCTCCTCGGCCTCACCGTGGGCGCGCTCCTGCTGCGCCGCCGGCGGAAGTGATGGGAGCGCATCCGCCCATCACCCCCTGATCAACGTCGAGGGCGGCCCCGGGACCGGGGTCGCCCTCCTTCTTGTCAGGATTGCCAAGCGGCTCCCCCCTCGGCTAGCCTCCCCTTGCCCCCTTCCCGAAATGGCCAAACGCGTCCCCACCGCCTTCGCCGTCGCGTGCCTCACGGCCGCGGCCCCCTCCGCCGAAACCCTGTTCACCCCGCTCCCGCCGGCGCGGACGGGCGTCGACTTCGTCAATCCGATCGACACCGAACACCCGCTCGACCGCCTCTACATCGGCGCCTTCGCCTGCGGAGGGATCGCGGTGGGCGACCTCGATGGCGACGGCCTCCACGACCTCTTCCTCACCTCCGGGCCCCGCCCCGACCGGCTCTACCGGAACCTCGGCGGCATGCGCTTCGAAGACATCACCGGCGCGGCGGGGCTCGCTCTGTCCGATCCGGAGGACGACCGCTGGTCGGCGGGCGCGACCTTGGTGGACATCGACGCGGACGGCGACCTCGACATCTACGTCTGCCGCTACGACAGCCCGAACCAGCTCTGGGTCAACGGCGGCGGGGCGAAGTTCACCGAGCGCGCGGCGGAGTTCGGCCTGGCGATCGCCGACGCCTCGCTGTCGGCCTCGTTCTGCGACTACGACCGCGACGGCGACCTCGACTGCTTCCTGCTGACGCGCGACTTCGAACGCGCCGGCGGCCGGCCCGCCGAACACCCGATCGAGGAGGTCGATGGCGAGTACCGCATCACGCCGCCCTTCGACCGCTACTACGCCCTCGTGCCGAAGCCGGGCGGCGGCCTCGCCTACGTCAACGCGGGTAGGGAGGACGTCCTCCTGCAAAACAACGGAGGCAAATTCGAGGACATCACGGCAGGTTCCGGCCTGGTCGGCCGCGACCGCGGCAACTCCGCGATCTGGTGGGACTACGACGGCGACGGCTGGCCGGACCTCTACGTCGCCAACGACTTCAAAGACCCCGACCGGCTCTACCGCAACAACCGCGACGGCACCTTCACTGACGTGATCGAGACGGTGGCGCCCCACACCCCGTGGTTCTCCATGGGCAGCGACGTCGCCGATCTCGACGGCGACGGCCGCCTCGACCTGCTGGTCGCCGACATGGCCGGCACCAACCACTACCGCTCGAAGACGACCATGGGCGAGATCGGCGCCATCCGCCCCTTCCTCACCTCGGCCGTGCCGCGCCAGTACATGCACAACGTCCTCTACCTCAACAACGGTAGCGGCCAGCTCTGCGACGCCGCCTACCTGGCGGGGCTGGCCAGCAGCGACTGGTGCTGGTCGGTGAAACTGAAGGACTTCGACCTCGACGGTCGCCCCGACGCCTACTTCACCAACGGCGTCGCCCGCAGCTTCAACAACTCCGACGTCCAGCGCGCCCCCGGAGACTACATCGGTCAGGAGGAGTGGGACTTCTATGAGCCCATGCCGCCGCGGAGGGAACGCGACCTCGCCTTCGCCAACCGCGGCGGCCTCCGCTTCGAGAACGTCGGCGCCGCCTGGGGGCTCGACCACCTCGGCATGAGCTACGCGGGCGCCGCGGGCGACCTCGATGGCGACGGCGACCTCGACCTCGTCACCGCCTGCCTCGACGAGCCGGTCAGGATCTATCAAAACCACGCCGACACCGGCTGGATCAAGATCGAGCTCGCCGGCCGCGGCGGCAACCGCGGGGCCCTCGGCGCCCGGGTCGAACTGCGCCCGGACGCCGCCGGCGCGACCACCCAGATCGGCGTGTTGCAGCCGGTCGCCGGCTTCCTCTCCTGCGATGCTCCGGAACTGGTCTTCGCCATGCCCGCCGGCGCGGCGACGGCCTCCGCCACCGTCATCTGGCCAGACGGCGGGGTGGGGGAGTTCGCCGCGCTGGCCGGGCGCCGCACCCACACCCTCGCCCAGCCGGGGGAGCCCGCTCCCGCCCCGGTGCCGCCGGCGCGTCCGCGGCCACGGTTCGCCAACATCGCCTCGCCCTCGCTCGCCGCGCTCACCCATCGCGAGACCCCCTACGACGACTACGGACGCCAGACCCTGTTGCCCTATCAACACTCCGTCCTCGGCCCGGGCATGGCCTGGGCGGACGTCGATGCCGACGGTGACCCCGACTTCTACCTCGCCGCCGCCGCCGGGCAGGGCGGCCGGATCGCCCGCAACGAAGGCGGCGCCCGCTTCGTCCCGACCGGCGTCGAAACCTTCGCTGCGGACGCCGCTTCCGAAGATCTCGGCGTGCTCTTCTTCGATGCCGACCGCGATGGCGACCCCGACCTGTACGCCGTCTCCGGCGGCGTCGAGTGCGAGCCCGGTAGCGAGCGGTTGCGCGACCGCCTGTATCTCAACGACGGCTCGGGCACCTTCGCCAAAGCCCCGGAGGGCGCGCTGCCCGACCGCCGCGACAGCGGTTCCTGCGTCGTGGCCGCCGACTACGACCGCGACGGCGACCTCGACCTCTTCGTCGGCGGGCGCGTGGTCCCGGGCGCCTACCCGGAGACGCCCGCCTCCGCCCTGCTGCGCAACGACTCCACCCCTGGCCGGCCGAAGTTCACCGACGTGACCGCCACCGCCGAGGGCCTGCGCGGCGCCGGGCTCGTCACCGCCGCCCTCTGGTCCGACGCGGACGGCGACGGCTGGATCGACCTCCTCATCTGCTGCGAGTGGGGGCCGGTCAAAGTCTTCCTCAACCGCGGCGGGAGCCTCGAGGACGCCTCCGCCGAGAGCGGGATCGCCGACCGCCTCGGCTGGTGGCGCAGCATCGCCGGCGCCGACCTCGACGGCGATGGCGACCTCGACTATCTGGTCGGCAACCAGGGGTTGAACACCCCCTACAAGGCGACGCCAGAGAAGCCCGAACTCCTCTTCTACGGCGACTTCGACGGCTCCGGCCGCAAACAGGTCATCGAGGCCAAGTTCGAGGGCGAGACCTGCTACCCGCGCCGCGGGCTCAGCTGCTCGAGCCTCGCCATGCCCGGCCTGCGCGAGCGGCTCGGGACGTTCCACCAGTTCGCCAGCTCGAGTCTCGCTGACCTCTACACCGAGACCCGCCTCGACACCTCGCTGCGGCTCGAGGCGAACACCCTGGAGACCTGCGTGCTGATCAACGACGGGGGCGCGACCTTCGAACTCAGACCGCTGCCGCGCGCGGCGCAGATGTCGACCGTGCAGGGCGTGATCTTGACCGACCTCGACGCCGACGGTCACATCGACGCCCTGCTGGGGCAGAATTTCTACGGTGCCCAGCCAGAGATCGGTTGGCTGGACGCCGGTCTCAGCACCCTCCTGCGCGGCAATGGCGATGGCACGTTCGCCGAGGTCGGCCCGACGGAGAGCGGCCTGGCGATCCGCGCCGGCGTCACCGCCGCGACCTTGGTCGACCTCAACCGCGACGCCCGCCCCGAGTTCGCCTTCGCCACCAACAACGGCCCCGTCTACCTGTTCGGTGAGCCGGGCAGCGCGGACGCCCCGAACCGCATGCTCGAGGTGCGCGTCGCCGGCGCACCGGGCAACCCGCACGCGGTCGGCGCCCGCGTCACGGTGGAGCATCGCGGTCGCTCGCAGACGAAAGAAATCACCGCCGGCAGCGGCTACCTGGGCCAAGGCGAGGCCGCCCTCTGGTTCGGGTTGGGCCAAGATTCGGATGAAGATGACGCCCAGATTACGGTGCGTTGGCCCGATGGCGACTCTGTGATCAGCACGATTCCGCCGAATGTGAGGAGAACGGTCGCCCGACGAGCGCCGGGGGCAACGGGACCGTGAATTGGGGATTGACTCCCTGCTGTGTTCGGCACACTTTGAAGCGTTGAAATAGCGCGTTTTCGGACGTGCGGAAAACCTCTCAACCTCCACCCAAACTCCCACCATGCGCATCCGCCTCCAAGGTGCCAATGTGGCGCTGTCTCTTGGCGCCCTCGTCTTTTGTCTCCCGAGCAAAGCCGACACCTACACCCAAGACTTCACCGGCTTCGCCGATGGAACCACCGACCTCGCTGACGGGTCGGTTTTGATCGGCAACGCCAACGGCACCCCGCAGGTGATCGGTGAGCAACTCCGCCTCACTGAGAACACCAATAGCAACAGCGCGGCCTTTCACATCCCCGCGGTCCCAC
Source organism: Verrucomicrobiia bacterium (assembly GCA_030430255.1). GTDB lineage: Bacteria > Verrucomicrobiota > Verrucomicrobiia > Verrucomicrobiales > DEV007 > JAUIGD01. Next base: position 1,248 of record JAUIGD010000014.1, on the reverse strand, counting down.
AATCTTCCGAGGGCTTTACCGTCACCTTCGATCTCACGATCACGGACAACACCGCCAATCCGCCGGCGGACGGCATCGCGTTCTCATACGGGGCCATCCCCTTTGCCCAGTTGTCCCCACAGGCCGAAGAGGGCTGGCCCGGGTCCCCCGATGTCCTTTCCTTCGAGATCGATACGTGGAACCAAGGCGATACCGAAGTCGGTCCAGCAATCGGCCTGAACCGCCCCGCCTCGATCGGTGCTATCGGCAACAGCTTGCACGAATCGAGTTTAGCCTTCACCAACGGTCCGATCCTGACGGACGAGGAATCGCGTTCCGGCTCGGTCACCATTTCTTGGGATCGCGGCCTCGGCGCCAGTTTCAGCACCACCGGATTTGCCACCAACGCCGACTTCGTCAACGTCTCGACCAAGGGCTTCGCTGGCGATGACACCTATACCTTCGCTATCGCCGGCCGCACCGGCGGGGCCAACGAAGAGGTGCTCATCGACAACCTCGTCATCACCACCGGGGTCACCGACTCCGATGGCGACGGCATGTCCGACGCGTACGAGACCTTCTACGGTCTCGACCCGAACGACGACGGCGGCATCAATCCTCTGCTGGAGGGCGAGGACGGCGACTTCGACAACGACGGCCTCACGAACTTCGAGGAGTGGGAACGCGGCACCCTCCCGAACAACAACAACACCGACGGCGACAACCTGCTCGACGGCCTCGAGGACGCCGCGGGCCGCGATCCCTGCGTCTTCGATGACCCCATCCTCGTCACGAAGTACGAGCAGGACTTCGAGGCGTTCGCAGACGGCACCACCGACCTCGGCGACGGCACCACGATCGCCAGCAACATCAATGACAACGCCACCCCGGGGAACGCCCAGGTCATCGACGGCGCCCTCCAACTCACGCAGGACGACGTCAACAACCAGCGCGCCTCGTTGCGAGTCCCCGCTCTCGGCCAGACCTCCTCCGGCTGGGTCGCCGCCTTCGACTACACCCTGACCGACGCCGTTGGCGGCAATGCCCCCGCCGACGGCTTCGCCTTCTGCTGGGGCGCGATCCCCGACTTCAACCCCGCCGAGGCGAACCTCGCCGCCGCCGGCTCCCACGCCTCCGCCGAAGAGGGCTGGGCCGCGGTCGAACATGTCTCCTTCGAGGTCGATGTGTGGCAGCCGCTCAACCCCTCGCAGGACGCCGGCGTGAACATCGCCAGCGTCACCGGCGCCAACGCCGCACAAAACCATGCCT
>JAUIGD010000374.1 GCA_030430255.1 Verrucomicrobiia bacterium | reverse complement strand
CGCCTCCCCCCTCCCGATCTGCTCGCGGATCTGCGTCGACGAGATCCCGGGCGTGCGCTCCAGGTAGACCAGTTCCACGCCATGGTAGCCCCGCACCTGCTCGAAGCGCGGGTGCCCCGCCCAATCGTCGCCCACCACCAGGTAGCTCGCCGCGTAGCGATCGATATCCTTCTCTTTCTGGTCCAGCTCCGTCTGCACGAAGGCCTCGTCCACGCAACGCAGCGCACGGATCACCGCGATCCGCCGCTCGCACGGCGTCGTGAAAGGCCGCCCCTTGATCTCGCAGACCTCGTCGGAGACCACGCCGACCACCAGGCGATCACCGAGCGCGCGCGCCCGCTCCAGCAGGCGCAGGTGCCCCCAGTGGAAGTGGTCGAAGGTCCCGTAGGTGAGGACGGTCACTCGCTCGGCAACGGTCGGATGCATTTCAGGTCGCGCTCGGTCAGTTCGGAGTTGCGCTTCGGCACGCGCCAGTCGGGCCCCCAGCGCCACGCGTTGTACTCCTCGATCGGCTGCGGCACGTTCACCGAGATCTCCGGGTGCCCCGGCCACGGGCAAGCGCGGATGCCGTCGACAAACCGCGCCGGCTTCTCGCGGAAGCCCTCCCAGTTGTAGTTCACGAAGTGGCCCGCTTTGATCCCGGAGTAGAAGTAGTAGACATCGAGAATGATCTCATTGTTGCGCGTGTCGACGAAGGCCGTCTGCATCGGACGCAGTTCCCAATACATCTCGCGCACCAGTTCGAAACCCTCCATGCGGAACCCGCGCACGATCGCCGCCGCCGAAGCGAGCGCGCGCCGCGGCCTGCGGAAGTCCAGCGCCACCCGCACATCGATGTCGGTGTCGTGCGCGATGAACCCGCCGTCGCGGGAGAACCCCAGCGCCGTCCCGACGCCGATCCACCAAGTCGGCCGGCCGCAGCCCGGCAGCGACATCCCCTGCAATAGCCGCACCCCGCGCGCCAGCGTCGCCTCCGGCTCGAGGCCGCCCACCGGCTGCGGCTCCAGCCCCTCCACCCCGCGGAGGTAGAGCCGGCTTGTCTTCGACTGAAAAATCCGCGGGCCGTCCGGCAGGTGGACCCGCCGGGGCTTCAGGCCCGCGAATCGACCGTCGCGCTCCCCCAGCCCCGGCAGCAAGCCACCGGCGAAGCGCGATGCCAAAGAGTTTTCACTTCTCCTCATCCCGCCGAGTCTAGGGCAAATCGGGGCAGATTCTACCGCCGCGGCGAGGCGCCTCGCCACTCAACCGCCAGAGCTCCTCCACCCTCACCGCAACCGATCACCGGATGGCTATCACCGGGGCGGATCATAACGCTCACAGCCCTCTCGGCGTTGGCGATCGATGCCGTCCCGAGGCGGAGCGCCAGCCTTCGATTTGCTGGGGAACTTTATGTCCCATCGTGGCTCACCACTTCGATGTCCTCGTCAAACTCATCCCAGCCCCCGAGGCGCAGGTCTCGGAGTTCCGCCTCGGACTGCCTCACCACGATTTTGAGAAATCGGAGCTTCTCAAGGCGGTGTGGTTCTCGGGAATGAGGAGCGTGCGAGGCTACCCGTTCGAAGCGGGCAACTGGTCGCCGTCCGCAAAGTTCAACGCTTGGTAGGGGAATACGGCACCCGCTCCTGAGGATCCTCCACCCCTGCACCTGAACACCGCTACGCTCCCACCCCGGCCGCGGCATTGGCCGCCGTGGCCTCGTAGATCTCGCCGAGGATGCCTCGCAGGTCGTAGCGGTACTTCCAGTTCGGGTAGTGCGACTGGAACTTGCGCACGTCGCTGACCCACCAGATGTGGTCGCCGATGCGGTTGTCCTCCTCGTAGGTGTGGTCGAGCCGCTTGCCGCTCAGCTCCTCGCAGATGCGGATCGCCTCCAGCATCGAGCAGTTCGAGTGGCGGCTGCCGCCGATGTTGTACACCTCGCCCATGCGGGGGCTCTTGTAGAAGTTCCAGAAGGCGTCGACGAGGTCGTGCGAGTGGATGTTGTCGCGCACCTGCTTGCCTTTGTATCCAAAGACCCGATAGGGTTTGCCCTCGACCGTGCACTTCATGAGGTAGCTGAGGAAGCCGTGCAGCTCCGCCCCCGCGTGCGCCGGACCGGTCAGGCAACCGCCGCGGAAACAGGCGCTCATCATGTCGAAGTAGCGCCCGTACTCCTGCACCATCACATCGGCCGCCACCTTGCTGGCGCCGAAGATCGAGTGCTTGCACTGGTCGATGGACATCGTCTCGTCGATGCCCTCAGAGTAGCGGTGCCCCTCCTCGATCTCCCAGCGGGTCTCGGTCTCGACCAAGGGCAGGCGGTTCGGCGTGTCGCCGTAGACTTTGTTGGTGCTGGTGAAGATGAAGACCGCGTCCGGGCAATGCTTGCGCACCGCCTCGAGCACGTTCAGCGTGCCGACCGCATTGACCCCAAAATCGGTGTGGGGCTCTCGGGCCGCCCAGTCGTGCGAGGGCTGCGCCGCCGTGTGGACGACCAGCTCCACCGCCTTGCCCAAACGCGCAAACACCCGCTCCACCGCCTCGGCGTCGCGGATGTCGACCGACGCGTGCCGGTAGTTCGGCAGCGCCGACTCCAGTTCCGCCCGCGTCCCGCTCGTGGACGCGTCCTTGCCGAAAAAGTAGCTGCGCATGTCGTTGTCGATCCCGACAACATCCATCCCCTCCGCGTGGAAGCGCTTACAAGATTCCGACCCAATCAGGCCGGCAGAACCGGTTACGACGGCGATGCTCATGTTCAATTGCTAGAATTTGTGGAAAATAAGCTCGCGACAACAAGTGCGCACCCGAAAATTTTATAATTTATGAAAATTCAGGAGGAGGTGCGCGTTGCGAGGCTTCTCCCAGCGACTACGCTTTCGCGATGAGTCACGCTTCCACCGCACAGTCCGCCCTGTTCGAATTCCTTCGGGCGCGTTCGTTCCAGACGGGCGAATTCGTCCTCGCCTCCGGGAAGACCAGCAACTACTACATCGACTGCCGGTCCACGACCCTCGACGCCCAGGGTGCCTGCCTGGTCGGCGAGGCGGTGCGGGAGCGGGTGCGGAACGAGGCCGAGACGCGTGGGCTCACGATCGACGGGGTCGGCGGTCTGACCCTCGGCGCCGACCCTATCGCCCTCGCGACCGCCATCGCCTCGTTCCGTGCCGGCGACTCCCCCGCCCTGCAGCCCTTCGTCGTCCGCAAGGAACCCAAGGGGCACGGCAAGGGGAAGCAGATCGAAGGCGGTTTCGCCGACGGTTGCACGGTCGTCGCGCTCGACGACGTGATCACCACCGGGGGTTCGACGCTCCAAGCCATCGAGGCGATCGAGCGCGAGGGGGGCAACGTGGCCTTCGTGCTCGCCTTGGTCGACCGCCAGGAGGGCGGACGCGAGAACATCGAGGCGGCCGGCTATCCGGTGGTCTCGGTCTTCAGCCGCGACCAGCTGCTCGCGGGCTCCCTCTGACCCCAATTATTCGGGTTCCCCGCCGCCCGGAATCGTGGCACAGTAGCGCCCCGGCGGGGATCCGCCTTCGATCCCTTCGCTTTTCAATCCAAACCCACCAACACACCGATGGAAAACCCACCTGCTACCAAGAACCGTAGAACCTTCCTGAAGAGCTCCAGCGCCGCCGCCGCGGGCACGGCCGCCTTCGCACCCCGCCTCCACGGCGCCTTCGCCGGCGGCGACGACGAGATCAAGGTCGGCCTCGTCGGCTGCGGCGGCAAGGGCACCAGCGATATCCGCCAAGTGCTGGAGGTCGGCGAGAACATCAAGCTGCACGCGCTCGGCGACGCCTTCGCCGACACCGCATCGGCCAAGTACCAGCAGCTCAGCAACGACAAGAACAAGGCCAAGGTCGCCTGCGAAGGGCGCGTCTTCGGCGGGCTCGACGCCTACAAGAAAGTCATCGACTCCGGGGTCGACGTCGTCTTCCTCGTGACCTCCCCCGGCTTCCGCCCGGTGCACTTCGACTACGCGATCGAGCAAGGGAAGCACGTCTTCATGCAGAAGCCCTGCGCGGTCGATGCACGCGGCTGCCGCATGCTCCTCGAGACCAACGCCAAGGCGAAGGAGAAGGGGCTGAAGGTCGGCGTCGGCTTCCAGCGCCGCCACGACCAGAAGTACATCGACATCATCAAGCGCCTCCAAGACGGCGCGATCGGCGACATCGTCTCCCTGCGGGCCTACTGGGACGGCCGCACCCCGTGGACGCGCAAGCGCAAGGAAGGCCAGACCGAGATGGAGTACCAGATCATGAACTGGTACTATTTCAACTGGCTGTGCGGCGACCACAACGTCGAGCAGCACATCCACAACCTCGACGTCTGCAACTGGCTCATGGACGCCTACCCGGGCATCGCTCAGGGCAAAGGCGGCTGCGAGGTCCGCAACGGGCCGGACACCGGTGAGACCTTCGACCACCACCAGGTCGAATACGTCTACGGCGAAAAGTGGGACGGCCCCAGCGTGCGAATGCACAGTTCCTGCCGCCACATCCCCGGCTGTTTCGGCAGCGTCTCCGAACACGCCCACGGCGCCAAGGGCTACGCGATCATCAACAGCGGCCGCATCTACGACAACGACGGCAAGGAGATCTTCCGCGCCGAGGGTGGCGGCAGCTCGGAGATGCGCCACAAGAACGCGTTCATCGACGCGATCCGCAACAACAAGGACTTCAACGAGGGCGACAACGGCGCCATGAGCACCATGACCGCCGTCTTCGGCCGCATGGCCACCTACTCCGGCAAGCTGCTCAGCATGAAGGCCTGCCTCGACTCCAAGATCGATGTCTTCCCGTACGACGCGGGCGACATGGATTGGGACACGGTCCCGCCGGTCACCCCGGACGGCGACGGCAACTACAAGCGCCCCGTCCCCGGCGTCACCCAGGTCGTCTGAGCCCGCCCCCGGCCCGACAACGCGGGCGCCCCTCCCGGGCGTCCGAACACTCACCGACCCCGCCGCGGCTCCCGCCCGGCGGGGTTTTTCGTTGGGGCATCGCCCTCCCTCGCCTCCCGGCGGCTCCCTTCGGATCGTCGGGCTGACCGCCATCGAGGCAGCGCGCCCTTAACTCCCCACTGGAGGGCGGAGCTCCGTCTCCGCCGTAACTGACCCGGAGGGCACGCGTCCCCGCGTGCCGCCGATCCGCCCAGGCCGACCTTCCGAAAACACCGCGCCGTGGCAGCGGTGACCGCGATCAATAGAGCTGGCCGATCACCTCGTCCCCGACACGGATCGACAGCCCGGGCGCCGTCTTGTCGGGATCGACATCGGCGATCGAGCTGCGTTCCCCCTGCACCTCGCGGACAATGATCTCACCGACGACGAAGTGGTCGCGACGGATATTGAAGCGCTTGCCCGCCTGGACACCGTTGGCGGAGCCGGCGTCGATCACCACGAAGCCCCATTCGGCCGAGAATTCGGTCACGGAACCGAGCGAGGGTGCAGCGGCGATCTTCTGGGCGAGCGGATCCTCCTGCTCGGAGGTGATCGCCTCCTCGGCAGCCGCGCGTTCGGCGAGCGTCGCTTCCAGTGCCACGCGCTCGGACGCTTCGATTTGTCGGCGCTGGTCGGATTGCTCCATCTGCGCCCGGAGAAGGTTCATCTGCGCCATCATCTGCTCGCGCGTCTCCTGCATCTGGCGGGCGTTCTCGGCCTGCGCTTCGGCGAGCTGCCGCTGCAGGTCCTCGCTCGTCGCCCCGCTGCCCTCGCCGCTGTTCTGTCGGCGCAAGTCCTCAGCCTCCTGGGCGCTCTGCGAGGCCTTGATCCCCATGCTGACAGCGAATCCGAGCGCCCCGAGGGCGACGACGATCGTGGCGCCGAGGGCACCGGCAGTGAGCTTTTCCATGCGGATGAAGTGGTTGTGGGGTGGTTGGGACGAGTGCGGGGTAGAGGGCAGACTAGCCGCCCGCCGCCGGCGTTTCAATCTCAATCGTCAGCCCCCGTTGACCCCCAAAAACGCGGGTGCTACGGTCGCCGCTCACGTGCCTCACGCCCCGGCGTGCGGCGAGCCACCCACACCGCAACCGCACCACCACGCATGGGCGACGAGAGTCCCAACTACAAAGACACGCTCAACCTTCCGCAGACGGAATTCCCGATGCGCGCCGGTTTGACCGCGAGCGAACCCGCCCGCCTGGAGCGCTGGGAAGAGTCGGGGCTCTACTTCCGTATCCAGCAGGCGCGCAAGGATTCCGGCGCCCCGCGCTACCTGCTCCACGACGGCCCGCCCTTCGCCAACGGCGACGTCCACATGGGCACGGCCCTCAACAAGCTGCTCAAAGACCTGGTGCTCAAATCGAAGTCCATGGCGGGTTTCGAGACGCCCTACATCCCCGG
>JAUIGD010000373.1 GCA_030430255.1 Verrucomicrobiia bacterium | reverse complement strand
GCCATGGCGCCGGTCTGGTAGGCGCCGTATTCCGACATGTCGGTCTCGCGTCGGTAGATCGGTTCGGCGCTGAGGTTGTCGCTGAGGCCGGAGCCAGGGAAGCCCTGGGTCGGGGCGCGGCCGGAGCGGGAGACGTAGACCTCGAAGCGGGCGACGCCGGGGGGCGGGCAGAACCAGGAGAGGCGCATCTTCGGGTTGGCGGCGGTGCCCGCCGGGACGGGGCGCTGCAGGTCCGGGACGGGGAGGGAGTCGCCGGAGCCGACGAGGATGCAGTCGCCGATCGGCGTGAGGGCGCTGGGGTTGCCGTGTTCGTCGAAGACTTGGGCGTAGTAGCAGACGGTGGTGAGGCCCGGCGGGAGCTGCTCGTCCTTGAAGGTGACCGGGGTGGAGTCGTCTTCGAGCTCCGCCTGGTGGACGAGGGAGGGCTGGCCGTCGCCGGTGACGCGGTAGATCTTGATCTCCTCCGAGCCGTCGCTCGGGGTGACCTCGACGCAGACCGGCTGGCGGTCGCCGGTGAGCGGGTTGTCCGGGACGTGGCAGGGTTCGCCGGGGAGCGCGGCCAGGGTGCCTTGCCAGACGAAAGTCCAGGCGCCCTTGGTGGTATCGATGACCGGCGGCACGGTGGCGACGTTGATGGGCACGATGGCCGAGAGGCGGCCGTCGCGGGTGGCGACGCGGCAACGGTATTCGCCTGGCGGGGTCTGGGTGGTGACCTTGAAGGTGGCGACCCCGGTGTTGCCGCTCGGGGTGAAGGCGAAGCGGCCGAGGGAGGTGTTGCCGGCGAAGAATTCGGCATAGTCGAAGCCGCCCACGGGGCTGACGGCGCAGGCGAGGGTGGCGTGCATGCCGACGATGTCGAAGTCCGGGTCGGGATCCTGCGCCTTGTTGCCCGCCAGCAGGGGTGCATAGCAGGTGGTGACGAGCTGCCCGGTCGGCGCCTCCGGGCCGACGAGGTCGCGCAGCACGCCGCGGGCCGGGGCGCCGTTGCCGGAGGGGTTGCCGCCGTCGGCGCCTCTGTCGACGGCGCGGACGGTGTACCAGAACTCGTGTCCGGCGTCGCCGGGGAGGGAGGGCGAACCCGCCAGGCCGGTGTCGCGGAAGGTGAAGTGCGGCGTGTCCGGCAGGTGGTTCACGACGCCGATCCGGAACGGGCGACCGGGGACGCCGCCGGCGCCGGGGACCTCGCCGTCGGTCTGGACGGTGCGCAGGTCCGGCCAGCGGTAGACCCAGTATTCGTCGATGCCCGACGGGTCTGTCGCCGGAGCCCAGCGGACTTCGAGCGATTGGGCCGCGCCGTCGGTGACGTTCTCGACGCGGAGGCGGGAGGGGGGGCGCGGGCCGTAGCGGTCGGCGGCGGTGCCGATCCCGCCGTCGGAGATGTGGCCGTCGCGGCCCAGCACATCGATGGCGGTGGCGACGTAGAACCACTCCGAGCCGTTGGGGAAGGGGGCGCCGCCCTCGTCGAAGCGGCCGTTGTCGTCGGCGATGAAGTAGGTCTCGCCGTCGAGCCCGGCGGCCTCGGCGGCGTCGAGGTCGCGTTCGGTCAGGATCGGCGAGGTGTTGACCTTCTCGAAGGCGGGGTCGGCGAGCTGCGCCGGGGTGGGGGCGCCGCCTTCGAAGCCGTTGATCGAGGCGTGTTTGCGGGTGCAGCGGTAGAGGTTGTAGCCGGCGTGCATGAGGGCGAGGTCGCGCAGCGCGGGCGGGTTCTCCCAGCGGAGGCGGATATTCAGGTGGCCTTCGGCATTGCGTTCCGACGGCGGGGCGACGGCGACCGGTGCCCCCGGGGCGGGCAGGAGCGGGTCGAGCGAGGAATCGACGGTGACGCGGCTGAGGACGCGCTTGTCAGTGCCGGTCGCGGGGTCGAAGAGGCGCACCTCGTAGGTGTGGACGCCCGGGCCGGCGCGGTCGGCGAAGCCTTGCCCGAGGGCGATGGCGACCGCGGGGCTGCGGCGGGCGACCAGCATCAGCGACTGCCGGTCCCCGGCGTTGCCGGCGGTGCCGCGGACGATGGCGGCCAGCTTCTCGGCCAGCGAGATGCCCGGGTCTGGGACGAAGCGGGCGAAGAGGCCGGTGAGGCTGGCGTCGAGGGCGGAGAGATCTTCGCCGAGGGCCTCGGCGCGGCCGAGCGCGGCGTCGATGGTTCGGGCGTCGCTCTGCGCCGTGGTGATGCCGAGGCGGGTGAAGCTGTTAGCGGCGGTCGCGGGGCCGTCTTTGCGGTAGACCGCGACGCGCTCGCCCTCGAGGGCGAGCGGGTCGTTTGTCCCCCAGGTGACGTAGACCCACTCGATCTGGTGGGTGCCGACGCCGTAGAGGAGGTCGGGGACGGAGATGTCTTGCGCTCGCGCCGGCGCGGAGAGGGCGGCGGCGGCGGCGAGGGTGAGGGCGAGTGGGCGCGTCATGGTGTGTTGGCGGTAATTTGTTAGAGATCGAGGTCCCAATCGCCGTCGACGTAGGAGGCGCGGACGGCTTTGTTGAAGCGGAGGCAGAAGGGGCACGGGCCGGCTTTGCCCTTCAGCCGCCCCTCGCCGGCGAGGCGGAGCGAGCCGTCGGTGTAGGTGCCGGCCATCTCGATGGTGCCGCGGATGCTGACGGTGCAGAGGGCTTCGCCGCTGGCGCCGAGCTTCATCTTCGCACCGAAGGTCGGGCCCTCGGTGAACATCCACAGGCCCGAGCCGACGCCCGCCGAGACGCGCAGCGCGCAGCCGAAGTCGACGATCGGCATCCAGCCCTCGCCGTAGACGTAGACGCCGGTGAACTCGTCGATGCCGCCGAGCGTCGCCGCGGCGGTCGGGTCGATGAGGGCGACGGGCGCGATGTCGCAGGACTTGCCGAGGTAGATGCCGCCGACGAGCTCGCTGCCGGAGAGGCGGGCGCCGCCGCTGAGGGCGAGGTAGTTCTCGCCGAGGACGAGGTTCCCGCCCCCCGAGTCGGCGGCACCGAACTTCAGCATGCCGGCGAGCTCGAAGAGTTCGGCGCTCTGGAAGTGGATCGTGCCCTCGGTCATCTCGAAGCCGCCGCCGAAGGAGATGGGGAGGCCGTCGCTGTCGAGGCCGACGCTGGCGAAGAGGTCGGCCTCCACGTCGCCGCCCATCCAGTCGAGGGAGGCGCCGTTGACGCCGAGGGTGATCTCGGCGCCGGCCGCGGCGGTCGGTGAACCCGGAGCGGGGCAGCCGTCGCCGCCGGTGGCGTCGAGCTGCAGGTAGCGGACGTAGCCGTCGAACTCCAGCGGGTCGTCCTGCGGCACGCCGAGCTGGAGCAGGGCGTTCAGCTCGAGCTCGCGGAGGGCGTCGCCCTGGATGCGGGCGTGGCCATCGATGCGGCCGGCTTTGAGCACCTCGCCGAGCGGCCCGAGCGTCTCGTTGAGGGTCGAGTCGAGGCCGGCGAAGGTTTGCGTAATGAGGTCGCGGATGGCGCCCTCGACGGCGGCGAAGGCGGAATTGAGAGCCTCGTGGAAGGCGCTGCTGAGCATGCGCAGGCGGCCCCGGACTTCGTCGCCGAGGTCGTGGATCGCGCCCGAGTTGACGATCAGGTCGCGGATGCCGCGGCGGATCTCGGCTTTGAGTTCGGCCTCAAGGCCGTCGAGGTAGGCCTCGACCTCCGCCTCGGTGGGGAACTGTGATTCGACCTCGTCGAGGAGGTCGAAGAGGTAGGCTTCGACCTGGTCGGCGAAGGCGTGGAGGATCAGGTCGAGCTCGGCGTCGAGCTGCGCCTGGATCGCTTGGAGGCGGAGCAGGAACTCGGTGCCCAAGTCGTTGGGGATGTCGAGCTGGAGGTCGGCGAGATCGGCGCCGAGGCGCGCGCGGAGGAGTTCGACCGAGGTGCGGACCTCGTGCAGGCTCGAGACGATGGAGGCGAAGACCGGGTCGGCGTCGTCGAGGAGCTGGGTGTGGAGGCCGCTGTTGATGGCGTTCGAGTAGTCGGGGAGTCCATCCGGGAGGTTGGCGAGCAGTTCGGCGAACAGGGTGTCGACGGCGTCGCGGCCGCCGAACTGGGTGGCGCCGAAGAGGCCGGGGTCGATCACCCCCGGGTCGAGCTGCGCGTCGGCGGCGAGGGCGTCGATGGCGGCGGTGATGTCGGCGAGCGAGGCCTCGATCCCGGCGACGAGCGAACCCGGGACGCTGATGTCGCCGACGATGCCGGAGAGCGGATTGGTGACGTTGACGATCGGCGGGCCGCCGTTCGGCAGGACGCCGCCCGGACGGAGGTATTGGTTGACGGCGCCGGAGATGGTGGCGCGCACGTCGAGGTCCTGGTCGACGGCTTCGGCGACCTGGGCTTTGAGGGCTTCGAAGAAGGTGTCGAGGCCGGGCTCGATCAGGCCTTCGACGACCTCGCCGACGAGGGCGTCGGCCTGGTCATCGAGCATGCGTTCGAAGCTGCCGATGCCGCCTTCGATCTCAGCGAACAGCTGGTCGCCGACCGAGGCGACGACCGCTTGGGCGACGCCGAGCCCCTCGTCGAACTGGTTGGTGAGGAAGCCGGCGGTGTCGATCCGTGGGATGCCCTCGTATTCGACGCCGAAGCGCAGCTGGGCGCTGTCGGCGTCGAGGTAGTCGACGCGGTGTTCGACCGAGACGACGACGAGGTCCTCGGGGGCCTCGTTCTGGCCTTCGAAGCTGCGCCGCGAGGGCGACCAGCGGAGCGGGTAGTCGAAGTCGATCAAGTTCAGCCAGCTCTGCTTCGCCCGCGTGTAGTAGGTCTCGTCGGTGCGGTAGGTGTCGAGCGAGGGGCCGACGAAGCCGCGGTGGTCGGGGTCGAAGCCCGGGCCGTTGAAGAAGGTCGCGCCGCCGTCGTCCCAACCGCCCGTCAGGTGGAGCGGCGCGGCGGTGAGGCCGGGGGTCGCGGTGTCGTGGAGGTGGGTTTGGAGGTCGACGAAGAAGGGCACGTCCAGCAGGCCGGCGAAGTTCCAGAAGCCCTGGTCGACGGCGCCGATGTCGGGCAGTTTGTTGTTCAGGTAGGCGTGGGCGACCGGGGTGAACTGGTAGGTCTTCGGCTCCTCCATCGCCGAGCGGCGCGGGCCGGTGACCGGGAGGGTGGCGGGCAGGGGGAAGCGGTATTGTTCGCCCGGGACGAGGTGCCCGTCGGCGCTGAACCCGAGGGTGCCGATGAGCGGCGAGCTCACATGGCTGGCGGCCATGGTGGAGCCGGTCTCGAGGATGCCGCCGGCGCTGGGGTCGCAGGGGTCGAGCGGGACGAAGCCGATCGTCTGGGCGGTGAAGGGCGCGTTCCAGAAGGCGAGGTGGCGCGGCAGGCCGCCCGGGGGAGGGGTCGGTTCCGTCGGCGCGCCGAGGCAGCTGAAGCGCAGGTCGTCCATCGGCAGGAGGAAGTCGCTCGGGTCCGGCACGTCGATCTCGCAATCGGTGCGGGAGATGACGTTCTCGTTGGCGAGCCAGGCGAGGCCGAAGCTGCTGAACGAGACCGGGAAGCCGAACAGCGTGCCGCCGACCGAGTCGAGGGCGGCGGCGGTGTCTTGGATGCCCGAGACGCCCGACCAGCGCGTGTAGAACTTCGAGTTCGTCTTCAGCGCGTAGGGTTCGGAGTCGCTGCCGCCGAGGCGGCTGCGCATCGTTCGGCCGGCGTCGTCCCCGGAGGCGCGGAGGTTGACCCCCGGGTAGTCGGCGAGGCCGGCCTGGTAGGCGGCGGTGCCGGGGAGTTCGGCGGCGGTGAGGTCGGCGGGGTCGCGGCCGAGCAGGTGGGCGCGGGCGGGGGCGTCGAAGATCGAGACCTGTCCGCCGATCGGGTGTTGGATGAAGTTGCCGCTCATCAAGTAGTTGCCGCGCGTGTAGGCGGAGCCGCTGCGGTGGGCGTTCGAGCCGAGCGCGTCGAGCCAGCCCCAGCCGATGGCACCGCCGGAGGTGACATCGCCGTCCAAGTGTGCCTCGACCGTGGACTCTCCCACGCTCAGGCCCAACGCCAAAGCCAGCTTGCCGTTGGCGGCGGCGTTGGCCTTCGAGTCTACCAAGAATTCCTTGCGTCCTTTGGCCCGCATCAGAACGTCGCCGCCGGCCACGATCTGACTGTCCGAAGAGAGCAGCGTCTGGGCGGTGACGTCCGCATACGCGGCCGCCAGTGTGACGTTGTACTGCTCGACGAAATTCGTGACACCCAGCAGATCCTGGCTCGCCGTGACCGACGCTTCGCCCGAGGCAAACGAATCCAACTTGACGGTGCCCGCGGCCTCCACCGCGGCGCCGTTGTCCAGCTTGATTTTGGCGTGCGGAATCGCATGGCCGTATGCCACACCCAGATAGAACGTTACCGTCCGCACTTCGGCTTCGGTCAACGCATCGGCCGTGATCGTCACGTTGTCACCCGTGATCGAG
>JAUIGD010000372.1 GCA_030430255.1 Verrucomicrobiia bacterium | reverse complement strand
GGCCGAGATCGCCGCCGGGACCGATCCGCTCGACCCGGACAGCGACAACGATGGCGCCTTCGACGGGCATGAGGTCGAGGATGGCTCCGACCCGCTCGACAAGGACAGCGATGACGACGGCTGGCGCGACGGTCTCGAGTTCGCCGCCGGCAGCTCCGCGGTCGATCCCGGCTCCGTCCCCTCCTTCGAGTCCGGCGCTTCGATCGGCGGAGTGATCACCGACGACTGTTCGACCGGCATCTCCGCCTTCGCCAACTACACGCACGCGATCAGCGGCGGCGGTCCGGTCACCATCAACGGCATCGACTTCTTCGAACTCAGCCCGGCCGCCGAACCCGCCGGGCTCCTCTGGGAGGCCAGCGGCGGCAAGAGCGAGATCAACCCCATCAACAACAACAACTGGCAGCCCGCCCTCGGCGGCGTCACCGGCACCGGCATGCAGAACCTCCTCGGTGGCTTCAGCTACTCCGGCGGCGGGGCAGAGGCAGGCTCCACCCAGCGCTTCACCCTCTCCGGCCTCACCCCCGGCACCGCCTACGACTGCCGCCTCTACATCCGGCCGTGGGCGGTCGGAGGTCTGCGCTTCATCGACCTCACGTTCACCAACGGCGGCGAGGTCATCGTCGCCACGCCCGAGGGCGGCGCCCCGGAGGACGACGTCCAGGCCGTCCTCATGAACGGCGGCAGCGACCACCAGGCGTATTTCCTCAACGTCCGCTACGTCGCCGAGGGGACGGAGTTGATCATCGACGCGGACGTCCCCGACACCGCCCCCGTCAACAGCGGCAGCTTCCACCTCTACGGGCTCACCAACGAGGTCGCCACGAACGCCGCGCCGCCCGCTGACTTCGCCATCACCGCCGTCTCCCGCGACAGCGCCTCGGGCGAGGTCAGCATCACCTTTAACTCGACACCCGGCGCCGACTACAAAGTGGACTTCTGCACCGCCCTCACCCCGGCCGGCGAGCCCGGCGGCTGGCAGGAGCTCACCGACAGCGTCCCCTCCGGCGGCACCAGCACCACCTTCGTCGACACCCTCGCCGCCCCCAACAACCCGCCCGTCCTGCTCTACCGGATCCGCATCGGCGACCTATAGCCGCCCGGAATAGACGTTCATCGTCCCCCCGCGCAGGAAGCCCACCAGCGCCTGCCCGGACCCCCGCGCGAAATCGACCGCCAACGAGCTGGGCGCCGAGATCGCCGCCACCGTCGGGATCCCCGCGGCGAGCGCCTTCTGCATCAGCTCGAAGGACACCCGCCCGCTGAGCAACAGCACGTGATCGGCGAGCGGCAGCTTCCCCGCGAACAACGCGTTGCCGAGCACCTTGTCGAGGGCGTTGTGGCGGCCGACGTCCTCGCGCAGGCAGACCAGCGCCCCCGCCGCGTCGAACAGCGCGCTGGCATGGAGCCCGCCGGTGCGGTCGAAGGTCTCCTGCGCGGCGCGCAACTTGTCCGGCAAGGCAGCGAGAAATTCGGGCCGCACCGGTGGTGCCGCGCCCAACGGCGGGAACCTGCCGAACACGGAGTCGAGCGTCGCCTTGCCGCAGATCCCGCAGCTCGAGGCGCTGAACACATGCCTCGTCAGCGAATCCAGATCGACCTCGCCGCCCTCCGCGAGCAAGACGTCGACCACGTTCCCGCGCGCCTCGCCCGCCGCCCCCGGACACTCGGAGATCTCGAAGAAGTCCGACGGCGCCGCCACCACCCCCTCGCTCAGCAGAAAGCCGGCGGCCAGTTCGCGGTCGTGGCCGGGGGTCCGCATCACCACCGCCACCGAACGCCCCTCCACCCGGATCTCCAACGGCTCCTCCACCGCCACCTGATCGGTGACGGTCGAGGCGCCGGCGGGCGACACCTTGGCAAGGACGACCCCCCGCGCCGCGGCGGGCGCCGCTCCGGCATCGTGGTCACGGGGGGAGGACACGGCGCACCCTCGCCGCCACCGCAGGCCATTCAACGCAAAACGGGGGATGGGAAAGCACTCGAACCCCTCCGCCCTCCAGGGGGTCTGTGGCCGCCGACGCCCGATTGCCCCCAAGCGAGCGGGACGCTCGAGCTCCGACTTGGCGGGCGGAGTTCCGTCTCCGCCGTGACCGGCCGCAGACGCACCACCCGGACCTCCCCGTACCGAAGGCATACCAAAATCGCCCCCAGCCCCACACCCTGTACCAGTCACCGAATACCCCCGCCTCCCCTTGCCACCCCCCGAGCCCGCATCTATAAAGGGGGCGCTCATGCCCGAAGCACGCCCCATCCAAAAACTCCTCGCCGCCAACCGGAGCGAAATCGCCATCCGCATTTTCCGCGGCGCCACCGAACTCGGCCTGCGCACCGTCGCCATCTAC
This sequence comes from Verrucomicrobiia bacterium, assembly GCA_030430255.1. Taxonomy (GTDB): domain Bacteria; phylum Verrucomicrobiota; class Verrucomicrobiia; order Verrucomicrobiales; family DEV007; genus JAUIGD01. Next base: position 3,996 of record JAUIGD010000372.1, on the reverse strand, counting down.
GCCGACGAAGACCGCTTCTCCGTCCACCGCTTCAAGGCCGACGAGGCCTACCCGCTCAACAAAGAGAAGGGGCCGGTCGGCGCCTACCTCGACATCGACGGCGTCGTCGCGGTGGCCAAAGAACGCGGCGTCGATGCCATCCACCCGGGCTACGGCTTCATGTCGGAGAACCCCGATTTCGCCCGCGCCTGCGCCGAGAACGGCATCCTGTTCGTCGGCCCGAGGCCGGAGGTGCTCGACCGCATGGGCGACAAGATGGCCGCCCGCGCCGTCGCGAAAGAGGCCGGCGTCCCGACGCTGCCGGGCACCGACGACCCCATCTCCGACCGCGACGCCGCCCTCCAGACCGCCCGCGAGATCGGCTTCCCGCTCATCATCAAGGCCGCGTTCGGCGGCGGCGGGCGCGGCATGCGCGTCGTCAACCGCGAGGAGGATCTCGACAACCTCCTCGACGAGGCCCAGACGGAGGCGAAGAACGCCTTCGGCAACCCGGCGGTCTTCCTCGAGCGCTTCATCAACCGCGCCAAACACATCGAGGTGCAGATCCTCGGCGACCAGCACGGCAACGTCGTCCACCTCCACGAGCGCGACTGCTCGGTGCAACGCCGCCACCAGAAGGTCATCGAGATCGCCCCGTCGGTCGGCCTCCCGGACGAGCTGCGGACCGGGCTTTGCGACGCCGCCGTCCAGCTCGCCAAGGCCGTCGGCTACGACAACGCCGGCACCGTCGAGTTCCTCGTCGATGTCGATGCCCGCGAGTGGTTCTTCATCGAGATGAACCCGCGCATCCAGGTGGAGCACACCGTCACCGAGGAGATCACCAACATCGACATCGTCCGCTCGCAGATCCTCATCGCCCAGGGCTACGAGCTGCACGGTCCGGAGATCGGCATCCCGGCTCAGGACGAGATCGAGCGCAACGGCGTCGCGGTGCAATGCCGCATCACCACCGAGGACCCCGAGAACGGCTTCCGCCCCGACACCGGCAAGATCCTCACCTACCGCTCCGCCGCCGGACACGGGATCCGCCTCGACGGCGGCCTCGGCACCACCGGCGCCACCATCACCCCGTTCTACGACTCGATGCTGGTCAAGATGACCACCCACGCGCCGAACTGGGAGATCGCCCTGCAGCGCGTGCGCCGCGCCCTGCGCGAGTTCCGCATCCGCGGGGTGAAGACCAACATCCCCTTCCTCCTCAACCTCCTCGAACACCCGGAGTTCAAGAGCGGCGAGGCCACCACCCGCCTCATCGATACCAACCCCGAACTGTTCCAGTTCAAGCCGCGCCGCGACCGCGCCACCAAGCTCCTCAACTTCCTCGCCGACGTCATCGTCAACGGCAACCCGAACGCCAAGGGCCAGAAACCCGACGCCCCGCTCGCGCCGGCCCGGCTCCCCGACTGGGACCACAAGGCCCAACCCGCCCCCGGCACCCGAGACAAACTCCGCGAACTCGGCCCGGAGAAGTTCGCGGCGTGGGTGCTCGACCAAGAACGCCTGCTGCTCACCGACACCACCTTCCGCGACGCCCACCAATCGCTGCTCGCCACCCGCGTGCGCAGCTTCGACATGCTGGCCGTCGCCGACGCCGTCGCGCGCCGCGCACCGGACTTGTTCTCGCTGGAGATGTGGGGCGGCGCCACCTTCGACTCGGCGATGCGCTTCCTCCGCGAAGACCCGTGGCAGCGCCTCGGACAGCTCCGCGAACGCATCCCCAACATCCTCTTCCAGATGCTGTTCCGCGGCTCGAACGCGGTCGGCTACTCCAACTATCCCGACAACGTCGTCAAAGGCTTCGTCCGCCACGCCTACGAGCGCGGCATGGACATCTTCCGCATCTTCGACTCGCTCAACTACACGCCCAACATGAAGGCGGCGATGGAGGCGGTGCGCGAGACGGAGTTCGGCCTCTGCGAAGCCGCCATCTGCTACACCGGCGACATCCTCGACCCCGCCCGCGACAAATATTCGCTCAAATACTACGTCGAGCTGGCCGCGGAGCTCAAAGCGATGGGGGCACACCTGCTCTGCATCAAAGACATGGCCGGGCTCTGCCGCCCGTACGCCGCCGAGAAACTCGTCAAGACGCTCAAGGAGGAGGTCGGGCTCCCCGTCCACTTCCACACCCACGACACCTCCGGCATCAACGCCTCGTCCATCCTCAAGGCCGCCGAGGCGGGCGTCGATATCGCCGACGCCGCGCTCTCGTCGATGTCCGGCTCCACCAGCCAGCCCTGCCTCAACTCCGTCGTCGCCGCCCTCGAACACACGCGGCGCGACACCGGCCTCGACCGCGCCGCGCTCGATGAGTTCTCCGACTACTGGGAGGGGGTCCGGAAATTCTACTTCCCCTTCGACACCTCGCCCCCGCACGGCACCGCGGAGGTCTACCTGCACGAGATGCCCGGCGGCCAGTTCACCAACCTCAAGGAACAGGCCGAGGCCATGGGGCTCGGCGCCCGCTGGCCGGAGATCGCCCACTGCTACGCCGAGGTGAACCAGCTGTTCGGCGACATCGTCAAAGTCACGCCCTCGAGCAAGGTGGTGGGCGACATGACCATGTTCCTCGTCACCCAAGGCATCAAACCGGCCGACGTCGTCAACCTCCCGAAGGGCACCTCCTTCCCTGAATCGGTGGTCGACATGCTCGCCGGTGGCCTCGGCCAGCCGATGGGTGGCTGGCCCGCCCTGGTCCAATCGGTGATCCTCGGCGACAAACCCGCCATCACCGACCGGCCCGGCGACCACGCCGACCCGGTCGACCTCGAGGCCGTCCGCGCCGAGCTCGCGGACAAGCTGGGCCGCGCCCCCTCGGACGACGAGGTATGGAGCTACCTGATGTACCCGGCGGTGTTCCTCGAGTTCGCCGACAGCCAGAAACAGTTCAGCGACCTGAGCGTCCTCCCCTCCACCGCCTACTTCTACGGGCTCGGCGTCGGCGAGGAGATCAGCATCGACATCGAGGTCGGCAAAACTTTGTTCGCTCAGTTGCTCAGCGTCGGCGACCCGGATGCCGACGCCAAGCGCCAGGTGCAGTTCGAACTCAACGGCGCCCCCCGTGTCGCCACCGTCGTCGACAAGACCCTCACCCCGACCACCGTCGCACGCCCGAAGGCCGACGAGGCCGACCCCAGCCAGATCGGCGCACCGATGCCCGGCCTCGTCGCCGAACTCGCCGTCAGCGTCGGCCACAAAGTCGAGGAGGGCGACCCGCTGCTCACCCTCGAGGCGATGAAGATGTACACCACCGTCTCCGCCCCCCGCTCCGGCACCGTCGGCAAAATCGAGATCGCCAAAGGCGACAACGTCGAGACCGGCGACCTGCTGCTCAAGCTTTCTTGAGCCCTCCCGCGTCGCTCGCGTCGCAGGCGGGGCACAGGAGCGCAGCGCACGGCGATGGCGGCGGCAGCGGTCGGCAGAGCAGCGGGGTGAACACCCCGCCCGAGCCGACCTGATCGCCGAGGATCTCAACGCCAGAGCCCCTAGCCTGGATCGATCACCACATTCGCAGGCGAGGCGCTGCCGGAGCTTGGTGATCGATCCGGGCTAGCACCAACGAACGTGAGCGGCAGCCCGGAGCCTCGTGATCGGAAGCCCTACCTACGGGGTCGGTGCGCCGCAAGAAGGACTGTTCCCCCACGCTGATTTGGCTCGCCAACACCGCCCCACCGTCGCAAATTCGCGCCTGAGCAGCTGGGAGGACGCCGGGGGAGCCCTCGTCACTTCACCGGTGGCTCATCCCATCTCCGATGAAGCCGACCATCCCCTTCGCCGCCACCGCTCTCACCCTCGCCGCCGCGCCGCTCGGCGCCGAAGTCCTGATCGCACCGTCCGCGATCACTTCCTCGACGGCGGCTACCGATTTCTACCCCGCCGCGCAGCTGATCGATCAATCCGGCCTGTCCGCCACGCCGACGCCCGAGGCGCTCGGCACCCATGCGAACGCCGGCGCCGGCAACACCGCCTGGGTCACCCGGGGCAATGTCCCGGACT